>NZ_JBWKCJ010000005.1:33102-315461 GCF_056436545.1 Streptomyces sp. NPDC043738
TCTCACACGCCATCACCCCCCCCCCCCCCAACCCCCCCCCCCCCCCCCCCCCCCCCCCCCCCCCCCCCCCCCCCCCCCCCCCCCCCCCCCCCCCCCCCACGCCCGTCTACCCGTCCGAAGCAGGGCGATCGGCACGCCGTCGAGGCGGACGCGCGTAGCTGGAGGTACGGAGTGAAGAAGATGTGCGGGGCCAATGGCGGCCGGGTGATGCGGCTGTCCGGTGCGCTGCCCGTGCCGTACGGTTTCTGCAGATGAGAGAAACACCCCGCTCGCAGGGGACTGCGGGCGACGCCCGGTCGGCGCTTCCCCGGCTCCGATCAGGCCGTGCCCTCGCGCACGACACCGGAACCCCTGGAATGGGGGGCTCTGGGAATCCTCACCGATCGGATGTCCGCTCGCCCCATACCCCCCGGGGCGCGCGGGACACCGGTCAGCGCGGCCGCCTCGGAACCACCCCCCCTGTTCCGGGGCGGCCGATCCCCTCTCCCGGCTCGCCGGACCGCTCGGCCCGCGCTCCACGCCGCTGCTCGCCGCTGACGGTCGCGCTCCTCAGTGCGGCGCTCTTCGCCGTGCTCACCTGGCAGGTGGCCGGCCACGGCCCGCTGCGCGCCCTCGACGAGCGCCTGGGCCGCGCCGTCGCCGCCGGTGCGATTCCCTCCTCCGCCGCCGAGTTCCTCGCCGACCTCGGCAATGCGACCGTCGCGCTGCCCGTGCTGTTGACGGTGGTGGTGTGGGCCGCGTGGCGGGGGTGGCGCAGGACGAGCCGCGCCGCGACGCACGAGGGCCCCGCCGCCCGCTGGTGGCTGCCGCCGCTCACCGCCGCGCTCGCGCTGGCCGCGGTACCGGCGCTCGTCGCCCCGCTCAAGCTCTGGCTCGCCCGGCCGGGCCCGCCCGCGATGGCCGGCGCCGCGCACGACGGCTTCTACCCCTCGGGCCACGGCGCCACGGCGGCGGTCGCCTACGGCGTGGCCGCGCTGCTGCTGACCCGGGGGCAGCCGTGGTGGGCGGGGAGCCCGGCCGCCCGCGTCCGTACGTCGGCGCTCGCCGCCGTGGTCGCCCTGCTCAATCTCGGCGTCGGCGTCGGGCTGGTGCGCCGCGGCTACCACTGGCCCCTGGACGTACTCGGCAGCTGGTGCCTGGTCGGCGTGCTGCTCGCGGCGTGGTGCGCGGTGTGCGGCCGGTGGGGCCGGGCGGCGGACGACGGACGGTGAAGGCGCGCGGCTCCGGCCGCGCGCCTTCGGCGAGCCTCAACGCGTCCGCCCGCTCCCCGCGTCAGCTGTCGAAGCCCAGCCCCAGCTTGTCCATGGCCTTCAGCCACAGGTTGCGGCGACCGCCGTGGGTGTCGGCCCGGGTCATCGACCACTGGGTGATGCCGATGCCCGCCCAGCGCAGCGGCTCGGGCGGGAAGGGCAGCGGCTTGCTGCGGACCATCTCCAGCTCGGTGCGCTCGGTGCGCTCCCCGGCGAGCAGATCGAGCATCACCTCGGCGCCGAAGCGGGTGGCGCCCACACCGAGCCCGGTGTATCCGGCGGCGTAGGCGACCCGGCCGGCGTGCGCGGTGCCGAAGAAGGCCGAGAAGCGGGAGCAGGTGTCGATGGCGCCGCCCCAGGCGTGGCTGAAGCGCAGGCCCTCCAGCTGGGGGAAGCAGCGGAAGAAGTGCCGGGCGAGCTTCTCGTAGGTGGCCGGGTGCTGGTCGTACTCGGCCCGTACGCCGCCGCCGTAGCGGTAGACGATGTCGTAGCCGCCCCACAGGATGCGGTTGTCGGCGGTGATGCGGAAGTAGTGGAAGTGGTTGTTGCTGTCGGAGAGGCCCTGGCGGTTCTTCCAGCCGATGGCGGCGAGCTGCTCGTCGGAGAGCGGCTCGGTCATCAGGGCGTGGTCGTAGACCGGCACGATGTACGGGCGCACCCGCTTGACCAGCGACGGGAAGGCGTTGGTGCCGAGCGCGACATAGCGGGCGAAGACCCGCCCGTAGGGGGTGCGGACGGCCATGCCCAGGCCTTCGGAGGCCAGGGCGGTGGCGCGGGTGCGCTCGTAGATGCGCACGCCCAGGCCGAGGCAGGCCTGCTTCAGGCCCCAGGCGAGGCGGGCGGGGTTCAGCATGGCGACGCCGTCGCGGTCCCACAGGCCGGCACGGAAGGTCGGTGAGTCGACCTCGGCACGCAGTTCGTCCTGGTCGAGGAAGGTGTGCCGGTCGAGCCCGAGCTCCGCGGCGTCCTTGGCGGCCTCCTTGAGTTCGGCGATCTGATGGGGCTCGGTGGCGATGTCGATCTCGCCGGTGCGCTCGAAGGCACAGTCGATGCCGTAGCGGGCGACCGCGTCCTCGATGGCGTCGAGATTGTGGATGCCGAGCTCTTCGAGCGTGGCGAGCTCACCGGGCCAGCGGGCCAGTCCGTTGCCGAGGCCGTGGGTGAGGGAGGCGGCGCAGAACCCACCGTTGCGCCCGGAGGCGGCCCAGCCGATCTCGGCGCCCTCGATGAGCACGACATCGCGCTGCGGGTCGCGCTCCTTGGCGATCAGCGCCGTCCACAGTCCCGAGTAGCCGCCGCCGACCACCAGCAGATCGCAGGTCTCGTCGCCGACGAGGGCGCCGAGCGCGTCGGGGCGGGCGGGATCGTCCAGCCAGAAGGGGGTGGGGGCGGCGTCCGCGAGTGCGTGGACGGCAGACGGTCCGGACGGATGCGGCATGGCAGCTCGTGCCATGGTTCTCAGCTCCTCTTGCGCCTGTTGCGGCGGTTCCCGGCCAGTTGGCCGACGACTACGCACAGCACGGCGACCAGGAACATCGCCGTACCGATGACATTGATCTGAACGGGCGTGCCCCGCTGCGCCGATCCCCAGACGAACATGGGGAAGGTCACGGTGGAGCCGGCATTGAAGTTGGTGATGATGAAGTCGTCGAAGGACAGGGCGAAGGACAGCAGGGCGCCGGAGGCGATGCCGGGCGCGGCGATCGGCAGCGTCACCCGCAGGAAGGTCTGCACCGGCGAGGCGTAGAGGTCCTGGGCGGCCTGCTCCAGCCGTGGGTCCATGCTCATCACGCGTGCCTTGACGGCGGTGACGACGAAGCTCAGGCAGAACATGATGTGCGCGATGAGGATCGTCCAGAAGCCGAACTGGATGCCCATGTTGAGGAAGAGGGTCGCCAGCGAGGCGGCCATGACGACCTCGGGCATGGCCATCGGCAGGAAGATCAGGGTGTTGACGGAGGACCGGGCGCGGAAGCGGTAGCGGGCCAGCGCGAAGGCGATCATGGTGCCCAGGACGGTCGCGCCGAGGGTGGCCCACAGGGCGATCTGCAGGCTCAGCCCCAGCGAGCCGCACAGGTCGGCGACCCCGCACGGATCGGCCCAGGCGTCCGTGGAGAACCGCTGCCACTGGTAGTTGAAGCGGCCGTTGGGCTTGTTGAAGGAGAAGACCAGCACGACGACGTTGGGCAGGATCAGATAGCCCAGCGTGCACAGGCCCGCTATCACCACGATGTTGCGGCGCAGCCAGCGCAGGGCCTTGCCGGGCGGGCGGGCGGCCGTGGCCGCGGTCGGTCGGGTTGCCGTCGTTTCGGTGGCCGCCATCAGACCAGATCCTCCGTCCCGGACTTGCGGATGTAGATCGTGACCATGGCGAGGATGGCCGCCATGAGGATGAAGGAGAGGGCGGCGGCGGTCGGGTAGTCCAGGACCCGCAGGAACTGCGACTGGATGACGTTGCCGATCATCTTCTGGTCGGTGGAGCCCAGCAGTTCGGCGTTGATGTAGTCACCGGCCGCCGGGATGAAGGTGAGCAGGGTGCCGGCGACGACACCGGGCATGGACAGCGGGAAGGTGACCCGGCGGAAGGTGGTGGCCGGCCGGGCGTAGAGGTCGCCGGCGGCCTCGTGCAGGCGCGGGTCGATGCGCTCCAGCGAGGTGTACAGCGGAAGGATCATGAACGGCAGGAAGTTGTAGGTCAGTCCGCAGACCACCGCGAGCGGGGTGGCCAGCACCCGGTGGCCTTCGGTGACGCCCAGCCAGCTCGTCACGTCCAGCACATGCAGGGAGTTCAGGACACCGACGACCGGTCCGGCGTCGGCCAGGATCGTCTTCCAGGCCAGCGTGCGGATCAGGAAGCTGGTGAAGAACGGGGCGATGACCAGGATCATCACCAGGTTGCGCCAGCGGCCGGCCTTGAAGGCGATCAGGTAGGCCAGGGGGTAGCCCAGGAGCAGGCACAGCGCGGTGGCGACCGCGGCGTAGGCCACGGAGCGGACGAACTGCGGCCAGTACTCGCCGAGCGCGTCCCAGTACGTGGCGAAGTGCCAGGTGACCTTGAAGCCCTCTTCGAGGGAGCCGGTCTGGATCGACGTCGACGCCTGGTAGACGAGCGGGGCGGCGAAGAAGACGAGCAGCCACAGGATGCCGGGCAGCAGCAGCCAGTAGGGCACGAGCCGTTTGCGGGCGGACGGCCGGTGCGCCTCGGGGGGCGCGGACCCGGTCTGCCGGTCCGGTGGCACGGGGGTCTCGGTGAGGGTCACGCGGCCTCCTCGTCGAGGTCCGCGCCGGCCTGGATGTCCTGGGCGGCGTCCAGCCCGAAGGTGTGCGCCGGGTTCCAGTGCACGACGACCTCCGCGCCGGGCACGAGACGGCCGTCGCGTTCGATGTTCTGCTCGTAGACGGCGAGTTCGCCCAGGCCGGGCACCTCGACGACGTACTGCGTGGAGACGCCGATGAAGCTGGCGTCCTTGATCCGGCCGGGCAGCCGGTTGTGGCCCTCGGGGCAGGCCGCGGCGTCGTCGGTGTGCTTCAGCGCGACCTTCTCCGGCCGTACGCCGGCCAGCACCTTGCCGCCCGTGGGGGCCGCGGCGCTACATCGGGCGGCGGGCAGCCGGAGCTTGGCGCCGGCGGCCTTCAGGAGCAGCTCCTCGCCGCCGGTCTCGACGACCTCGGCCTCGATGAGGTTGGAGGTGCCCAGGAAGTTGGCGACGAAGGTGGTGGCGGGGTTCTCGTAGAGGTCGGCGGGCGCGCCGAGCTGTTCGACCCGGCCGCCGTTCATCACGGCCACGGTGTCGGCCATCGTCATGGCCTCCTCCTGGTCGTGGGTGACGTGCACGAAGGTGATCCCGACCTCGGTCTGGATGCGCTTGAGCTCCAGCTGCATCTGGCGGCGCAGCTTGAGGTCGAGGGCGCCGAGCGGCTCGTCGAGCAGCAGGACCTGGGGGTGGTTGATCAGCGCCCGCGCGACCGCGACGCGCTGCTGCTGGCCGCCGGAGAGCTGCTGCGGCTTGCGGCGCGCCATCGGGCCGAGCTGGACGAGGTCGAGCATCTCCTCGACCTGCTTCTTGACGGACTTGATGCCGCGGCGGCGCAGCCCGAAGGCGACGTTCTCGTAGATGTCCAGGTGCGGGAAGAGCGCGTAGTTCTGGAAGACGGTGTTGACCTGGCGCTTGTAGGGCGGCAGGGCCGTGACGTCCTGGCCCGACAGCTCGACGGTCCCGGTGGTGGGCTCCTCCAGTCCGGCGATCATCCGCAGGGTGGTGGTCTTGCCGCAGCCCGAGGCGCCCAGCAGCGCGAAGAAGGAGCCCGCGGGGACGGTCAGGTCGAGGGGATGGACGGCGGTGAAGGAGCCGTAGGTCTTGCTTATCCCGTGGAGGCGGACGTCGCCGCCGCTGCTCTGGGGGGTCGCGGTGTGGGTCATGTCGGTCGTCCCGTGGGTCGGAGGGCGAAACGGCTCGGGTGGGCCTGGTGGGATCGTGGGGGCCAGGCCCCGGGGCGGCTCAGGCGCCGGTGAGGTCGGAGAACTTCTGGGCGAACTCCTTGCTCTCCTTGGCGTTCAGCGCGCGGAAGGAGTGGGACCGGGCCGCCATCTCCTTGTCCGGCAGGATCAGCGGGTTGTCCGCCGCCTTCTTGTCGATCTTGGCGAGCTCGTCGCGCACGCCGTCGACGGGGCATACGTAGTTGATGTACGCCGCGAGCCGGGCCGCCACCTTCGGCTCGTAGAAGTAGTCGATGAGCCGTTCGGCGTTCTGCTTGTGGCGGGCCTTGTTCGGCACCATGAGGTTGTCGGTGGACGTCATGTAGCCGGACTTGGGGATGACGTACTCGATGTCCGGGTTGTCGTTCTGGAGCTGGACGATGTCGCCGGCCCAGGCGACACAGGCGGCGAGGTCGCCCTTGTCCAGGTCGGTGGTGTAGTCGTTGCCGGTGAAGCGGCGGATCTGCTTTGCGTCCACGCCCTTCTGGAGCCGGGCCATCGCCGCGTCGAAGTCGTCCGCGGTGACGTCCTCGGGGCGCTTGCCCATGTCCAGCAGGGTCAGCCCGACGCTGTCGCGCATCTCGGAGAGGAAGCCGACCCGGCCCTTGAGCCGCGGGTCCTCCAGCAGCTGGCTCACCGAGTCGACCTTCCGGCCGCCGGTGGCCTTCTTGTTGTACGCGATGATCGCGGGGATGCCCTGCCAGACGTAGGAGTGCGCGCGGCCCGGGTCCCACGCCGGGTCGCGGAACTCCGCCGCCAGGTTGGCGTAGGCGTGCGGCAGGTTGGCCGTGTCCAGCTTCTGGATCCAGCCGAGGGAGATCATCCGTGCGCACATCCAGTCGGTGAGCACGACCAGATCGCGGCCGGTGTCCTGGCCCGCCGCCAGCTGCGCCTGGACCTTTCCGAAGAACTCGTCGTTGTCGTTGATGTCCTCGGTGTACTTGACGGCGATGCCGGTGCGCCGGGCGAACGCGTCCAGCGTCGGGTGGCGCTTGCCGTCGTCGCTGACGTCCATGTACTCGGTCCAGTTGGAGAAGTTCAGACGCTTCTCCGCCCGGGAGTGGTCCGCGCTGCGGGCGGCGTCCGTGCGGCCCGCGGGCGGGATGCCACAGGCGCCGAGGGCACCCAGGCCGCCGGCCGCGACGGCCATGGCGCTGCTCGCGCGCAGCAGCGTGCGGCGGGTCATGGCCAGCCGGCCGTTGGCCGCGCTGCGGCGGACGGCGGCGATCTCGGCCGGGGACAGGGGTTCGGGCTGCTCGTGGTGCTCCATGCGCGGTGCCCTTTCGGGGGTGAGCCCGGCGCTCGGCCGGTGGTGACGGTGCCGCGCGGCGCTGGCCGCAGGGGGTGGGGCCCGGGTGGGGGCGGGGCCTGTGGGGGCTCGGTGAGGCCGGGTCCGTCAGGGACGGTCCCCGAAGATCGTCCGGTGCCAGTCCTTCCTGGCGACCGCGGTGTTGTCATACATCACGTGCTTGACCTGCGTGTACTCCTCGAAGGAGTACGCCGACATGTCCTTGCCGAAGCCGGACGCCTTGGCGCCGCCGTGGGGCATCTCGCTGATGATCGGGATGTGGTCGTTGACCCAGACGCAGCCCGCGTTGATCTCGCGGGTGGCGCGGCCGGTGCGGTAGACGTCCCGGCTCCAGGCGGAGGCGGCCAGCCCGTAGGGGGTGTCGTTGGCCAGCGCGATGCCCTCGTCGTCGCTGTCGAAGGGCAGCACGACCAGCACCGGGCCGAAGATCTCGGCCTGCACGATCTCGCTGTCCTGCGCGGCCCCGGCGATCAGTGTGGGCCGGTAGTAGGCGCCCTTGGCCAGCCTGCTGTCGTCGCCGAACGCGGGTACCTCGCCGCCGGTGACGACGGTGGCGTAGCCGCGCGCCCGGTCGACGAAACCGGCCACCCGGTCGCGCTGGGCGTGCGAGATCAGCGGGCCCAGGTCGGTGGACGGGTCGAAGGGGTCGCCGAGCCGTACGGTCGCCATCAGGTCGGCGACGCCCTGGACGAACGCGTCGTAGAGCGGGCGCTGGACGTAGGCGCGGGTGGCGGCGGTGCAGTCCTGGCCGGTGTTGATCAACGCGCCGGCGACCGCGCCGTGGACGGCGGCCTCCAGGTCGGCGTCGTCGAACACGACGAAGGGGGCCTTGCCGCCGAGCTCCAGGTGCAGGCGCTTGACGGTGCCGGTGGCGATCTCCGCGACGCGCTTGCCGACGGCGGTGGAGCCGGTGAAGGAGGTCATCGCGACGGAGCGGTGGCCCACCAGGTGCTCGCCGGCGTCCCGGCCCGCCCCGGAGACGATGTTGAGCACGCCGTCCGGCAGCCCCGCGCGCTGCGCGGCCTGCGCGAACAGCAGCGAGGTCAGCGGGGTGATCTCGGCGGGCTTGAGGACGATGGTGTTGCCCGCGGCGATGGCCGGCAGCACCTTCCAGGCGGCCATCTGCAGCGGATAGTTCCAGGGCGCGATGGAGCCGACGACACCGATGGGCTCGCGGCGGATGACGGAGGTGTGGTCGGCGCTGTATTCGCCGGCTGCCTTGCCCTCCAGGTGGCGGGCGGCGCCGGCGAAGAACGCCGCGTTGTCGATCGAGCCCGGCACATCGAACTCGTTGCTGAGCTTGATCGGCTTTCCGCAGTTCAGCGATTCGGCGAAGGCGAGGTCGGCGGCGTCCTCGGCGAGCGCCGCGGCGAAGCGGTGCAGGGCGTCGGAGCGCTCGCCGGGGGTGGCCCCGCCCCACTCGGCGAAGGCCCGCTCCGCGGCCGCCACGGCGGCGTCCACGTCTGCTGTGCCCGCGAGTTCGTAGGAGTACACCGTCTCGCCGGTCGCCGGGTCCACGACGTCCTGGGTACGGCCGGAGCTGCCGGCGCGGAGGCTGCCCGCGATGAATTGCGCGCCCTCGGCGAACCGCTCGGTGACATCGAATCGGTGGTCCATGGTGCTCTCCTCCGCCGGGCGCCGGGGCCGCTCAGCGGCACTGCCTGGCGTAGCTACTTCCGGAATTGATGGCCGATCTTGACAGAGGAAAGCACCCTCAACAAGTGATTCCGTTGTTGCCTTTTGGTTACGCGACGAATTCTGCGATTTTCCCCGTACCCGCCCCGACACGTTGTCAGTGCCCGCTGACAGAATCCCGGCATGATGCACGACAACACGGGGGCCGGCGAGACGATCATGGCCGGACGGGTCGCGGACGGACCGCGCTCGGTCGAGGAACTGCGCCGCGAGACCGCCGCCGGAAAGCACAGGAAATACGTCCATTTCTGGGGCCACAGCCCCCGGCGCGACGGCAGCCTCGGGGCGAGCTGCTTCAGCCAGTGGTGGCCCTCCCCCTTCACGGTCGACGGGGTCCGCTATGCCACCGCCGAGCACTGGATGATGGCCGGAAAGGCCCGGCTGTTCGGCGACGCGGACGCGGAGCGGGGCGCGATAGCGGCGGGCCACCCCAAACAGGCCAAGTCCTACGGGCGCAAGGTCCGCGGCTTCGACGAGGAGACCTGGCAGCGGCATCGCTACGCCCTGGTCGTCGAGGGCAGCCTGCACAAGTTCGGGCAGGACGCCGGCCTGCGGGAGTTCCTGCTGGGCACGAACTCCCGGGTGCTGGTCGAGGCCAGCCCGCTGGACCGGATATGGGGCATCGGCCTGGCCGCCGACGACGAGCGGGCCATGGACCCGGCGCGCTGGCGGGGGCTGAATCTGCTGGGCTTCGCGCTGATGGAGGCCCGCCAGCGGCTACGGGAGGCGGACGGCCGGCAGCGGTAGGGCGCCAGCGGCCGGCGACGCCGGCATGTCGGCAGGGGCCGGGGCCGCCGGCCGATTCCCGCCCCGCGGCCACCGGCCGCCCCGGGCGCGCATAGCATGACCAGGCCGTTCCGCGCACCCTCGAACATCCACCGACCAGGAGGATCCGTTGTCCGATCTCGATGCCTTCATCGCGGGCCTGCCCAAGGCGGAGCTGCACGTCCACCACGTCGGATCGGCCTCACCACGCATCGTCTCCGCGCTGGCCGCCCGGCACCCCGACTCGGCCGTCCCCACCGACCCCGAGGCGCTGGCCGACTACTTCACCTTCCGCGACTTCGCGCACTTCGTCGAGGTCTACCTCTCCGTCGTGGACCTGATCCGCGACGCCGAGGACGTCCGCCTGCTGACGTACGAGGTCGCCCGGGACATGGCACGGCAGCAGATCCGCTACGCCGAGCTGACCGTCACGCCCTTCAGCTCCACCCGCCGCGGCATCCCCGACGCCGCGTTCGTCGAGGCCATCGAGGACGCCCGCAAGGCCGCCGAGTCCGAGCTGGGCGTGGTGCTGCGCTGGTGCTTCGACATCCCCGGCGAGGCGGGGCTGGAGGCCGCCGAGGAGACCGCCCGCATCGCCTGCGACCTGCGGCCCGAGGGCCTGGTGTCCTTCGGGCTCGGCGGCCCCGAGATCGGCGTTCCCCGCCCGCAGTTCAAGCCGTACTTCGACCGCGCGATCGCCGCCGGGCTGCACTCCGTACCGCACGCCGGCGAGACCACCGGCCCCGGCACGATCTGGGACGCGCTGCGCGACCTGCGCGCCGAGCGCATCGGCCACGGCACCAGCGCCATCCAGGACCCCGAGCTGCTGGCCCACCTCGCCGAGCACCGCATCCCGCTGGAGGTCTGCCCCACCTCCAACATCGCCACCCGCGCGGTGCGCACCCTGGAGGAGCACCCCCTCAAGGAGATGGTCGACGCCGGCGTCCTGGTCACCATCAACAGCGACGACCCCCCGATGTTCGGCACCGACCTCAACACCGAATACGGCGTCGCCGCCCGCCTCCTGGGGCTGGACACCACCGGTCTGGCCGCCCTGGCCAAGAACGCCGTCGAGGCCTCCTTCATGGACGCCCCCGCCAAGGCCCGACTGTCGGCCGAGATCGACGCGTACACGACCTCCTGGCACTGACCATCACGCAACACCAGGGAACCGATCACTCTCCGTAATCGTTGCCGGAATACAGGGAGGCCCGCACGGCAGAGGCCACCACAGGACGGAGGACGCCACAGGGCGGGGGCCACCGCAAGGCGGAGGACGCCACAGGACGGAGGGCGCCACAGGGCGGAGGCCACCGCAGGGCGGAAGGCGCCGCACGGCACAGGGCATCTCGCCGCACAGGGCATCTCACGGCAGAGGCGGCCAGATCGCAGAGTGCGCAGAGTGCGAGGGCACCGCACCGCAGAGGGGCCCCTCGGCCCAGGCCACCACACGGGCGCAGGCCACCGCACGGGCGGAGGCCACCAGACGACAGGGGGCACCCGGGGGGGCACCGCACCACCGGCCGAGGGCGCCGCTCTGCGGAGGGCGCCGCACGGCCGGCACGCTCACAGCCCCACGATCCCGTTCCACTCCTTGGCGAACTCCGTCCGCTCCTTGGAGGTGATGTCACGGGCGATGGCCAGTCGCTTGCGCATCGCGTCGTCGGGGAAGATCAGCGGGTCCTCGGCCAGCTCGGCGCGGTCCTTGTCCTTGGAGGAGGCCAGCACGTCGCGCGCGGCCGGGACGGGGCAGACGTAGTTGACCCAGGCGGCGAGGTCGGCGGCGACCTCCGGCCGGTAGTAGTGGTCGATCAGCCGCTCGGCGTTGCGCTTGTGGTCCGCGAGGTTGGGGATCATCAGGCTCTCCGCCCAGAGCTCGGCCCCCTCCTCCGGCACCACGAACTCGATGTCGGGGTTGTCCGCCTGAAGCTGGATCACATCGCCTGAGTAGGCCTGTGCGGCGAGCACGTCCCCGGAGTCCAGGTCCTTGATGTAGTCGTTGCCGGTGAAGCGCCTGATGTGGCCCTTGCGGACGAGGCCGCGGAGCTGGTCGGCCATGCGGTGGAAGTCGTCGCCGGTCCAGCGGGTGACGTCGACGCCGTTGCCCTGCATCAGCAGGGCGAACGCCTCGTCGAGTCCGGAGAGCAGGGTGACGCGGCCGCGCAGGTCGTCCTTCCACAGGTCGGCGGTGTGCCGGATCTCGCGGCCGAGCTTCCTGCGGTTGTAGGCGATGCCGGTGATCCCGGACTGCCAGGGCACGGAGTGCTTACGGCCCGGGTCGAAGTGCGGGGTGCGCAGCAGCGGATCGAGGTGTCGGGCGACGTTCGGCTGGGCGGTGCGGTCCATCTCCTGGACCCAGCCCAGGCGGACGAAGCGGGCGCACATCCAGTCGCTGATGACGATCAGGTCGCGGCCGGTGCGCTGATGGTTTATCAGCGCCGGGCTGATCTTGCCGAAGAACTCGTCGTTGTCGTTGATCTCCTCGCTGTACGCGACGGAGATCCCGGTGCGCCGCTCGAACGCGTCGAGGGTGGGCCGGCGCTGTTCGTCGTGGTCGTCGACGTCGATGTACAGCGGCCAGTTGGCGAAGGTGATCCGGCGGTCGCCCGACGAGCGGTCCGGGCCCGCGCGGTCCGCCGCCCCGACGTACGCGGGCGGCACCCCGCATCCGGTCATGGCGGCCAGCGCCCCCGTCACCCCCATTGCGCCCATGCCCCGGAGCAGCCCCCGCCGCGAAAGATCAGCCATGGCGAGCACTCTCACGTGCCGCGGGCGGAGGCGGCAAGAGACAGAGCGTCAACTGCCGGGCCTCCGCCCGCGACGGTGTGTCGAGCGTTCCGTGGCGCTCGACGGTGGGGATCCCCCGGGCCGGCCGGTCGGCCACTCGGGCCGGCCGGCCGACCGGTCGGTGCTGCGGCTCAGCCGTCCAGCGAGGTCATCACGTGCTTGATGCGGGTGTAGTCGTCGAAGCCGTAGGCCGAGAGGTCCTTGCCGTAGCCGGACTTCTTGAATCCGCCGTGCGGCATCTCGGCGACCAGCGGGATGTGGGTGTTGATCCACACACAGCCGAAGTCGAGGCTCTTGGACATCCGCATGGCGCGGGCGTGGTCCTTGGTCCACACCGAGGACGCGAGCGCGTACTCGACGCCGTTGGCCCACTCCACGGCCTGCTTCTCGTCGCTGAAGGACTGGACGGTGATGACCGGGCCGAACACCTCGTGCTGGACGATCTCGTCGTCCTGCTTGAGGCCCGAGACGACGGTCGGGGCGAAGAAGTAGCCCTTCTCGCCGACCTGCTCGCCGCCCGCCTCGATCTTGGCGTGCGCGGGCAGCCGCTCGATGAAGCCCTTGACCTGCTTGAGCTGGTTGGCGTTGTTCAGCGGGCCGTACAGCACGTCCTCGTCGTCGACCGCGCCGGTCTTGGTCTCCGACGCGGCCTTGGCCAGCGCCGCGACGAACTCGTCGTGGATGGACTCCTGGACGAGCACGCGGGTCGCGGCCGTACAGTCCTGGCCGGCGTTGAAGTAGCCGGCCACCGAGATGTCCTCGACGGCCTTGGCGATGTCGGTGTCCTCGAAGACGACGACCGGCGCCTTGCCGCCCAGCTCCAGGTGGACCCGCTTGAGGTCCTTGGCGGCGGACTCGGCGACCTGCATACCGGCGCGCACGGAGCCGGTGATGGAGGCCATCGCCGGGACGTCGTGCTCGACCATCAGGCGGCCGGTCTCGCGGTCACCGCAGATGACGTTGAACACGCCCCGCGGGTGGCCCAGCTCGTCCAGCACGCTGCCGATGATGTCGGCGATCAGGACCGTCGAGGCGGGGGTGGTGTCGGACGGCTTGATGACGACGGTGTTGCCCGCGGCCAGCGCCGGGGCGAACTTCCAGACGGCCATCATCATCGGGTAGTTCCACGGCGCGACCTGGGCGCAGACGCCGACCGGCTCGCGGCGGATGATGGAGGTGAAGCCGTCCATGTACTCGCCGGCCGAGCGGCCCTCCAGCATCCGGGCGGCACCCGCGAAGAAGCGGATCTGGTCCACCATCGGCGGGATCTCCTCGGAGCGTACGAGGGCGATCGGCTTGCCGCAGTTCTCGGACTCGGCGGCGATCAGCTCCTCCGCCCGCTCCTCGAAGCGGTCGGCGACCTTGAGCAGGACCTTCTGGCGCTCGGCCGGGATCAGGTCGCGCCAGGCGGGGAAGGCGGCCTCGGCGGCGGCCATCGCCGCGTCCACGTCGGCGGCGGCCGAGAGCGGTGCGGTGGCGTACGCCTCACCCGTGGCGGGATTGACCACCTCCGTGGTCCGCCCGTCGGCGGCGTCCCGGAACTCCCCGTCGATGTAGTTGCGCAGACGACGCAGTGCGGTGGTCACTGTGCGCCCCCTTCAGTTCAGATGTCCGGTGGTTTGGGTCCACCCTAGCCATGAAACCCACGCTTTCAACACACCCGCCACCCCGGAACAACGGAATCAGTGAAATTCTGATCGCGACACGACTAATTTCATCGCTTTGGGGTTGCAAGACCGACGAGGCTCGTGCACAGTGAAGGACGTGGCCACTCGTGACAGAAACGGCACCCCGTCGATCGACTCCGTCTCCCTGGCGATCATCGAGCAGCTCCAGGAGGACGGGCGCCGTCCGTATGCCGCAATCGGCAAGGCCGTCGGCCTGTCCGAGGCGGCTGTGCGCCAGCGCGTACAGAAACTGCTCGACCAAGGCGTGATGCAGATCGTCGCGGTCACCGACCCCCTCACGGTCGGTTTCCGTCGGCAGGCAATGGTCGGCATCAACGTCGAGGGTGACCTCGATCCCGTGGCCGACGCCCTGACGACCATGGAAGAAGTCGAGTACGTCGTCATGACGGCAGGCTCCTTCGATCTCATCATCGAGATCGTCTGCGAGGACGACGACCACCTGCTGGAAATGATCAACAAGCGGATCCGCACGCTTCCCGGCGTCCGATCCACCGAGAGCTTCGTGTACCTCAAGCTCCGGAAGCAGACCTACACCTGGGGAACGAGATAGCAATGAGCGGCGACCTCTCCAAGACGGCCTACGACCACCTGTGGATGCACTTCACCCGCATGTCGTCGTACGAGAATGCCCCCGTGCCCACCATCGTCCGCGGTGAGGGCACCAACATCTACGACGACAAGGGCAAGCGCTACATCGACGGCCTCGCCGGCCTCTTTGTGGTCAACGCCGGCCACGGCCGGGTCGAGCTCGCCGAGACCGCCTACAAGCAGGCGCAGGAGCTCGCCTTCTTCCCCGTGTGGTCCTACGCCCACCCCAAGGCCGTGGAGCTCGCCGAGCGCCTGGCCAACGAGGCCCCCGGCGACCTCAACAAGGTCTTCTTCACCACCGGCGGCGGCGAGGCCGTCGAGACCGCGTGGAAGCTGGCCAAGCAGTACTTCAAGCTCACCGGCAAGCCGATGAAGCACAAGGTGATATCGCGGGCGGTGGCCTACCACGGCACCCCGCAGGGCGCCCTGTCCATCACCGGCCTGCCCGGCCTGAAGGCCCCCTTCGAGCCGCTGGTCCCCGGCGCGCACAAGGTGCCGAACACCAACATCTACCGCGCCCCGATCCACGGCGACGACCCCGAGGCCTTCGGCCGCTGGGCCGCCGACCAGATCGAGCAGCAGATCCTCTTCGAGGGCCCCGAGACCGTCGCCGCGGTCTTCCTGGAGCCGGTGCAGAACGCCGGTGGCTGCTTCCCGCCGCCGCCCGGCTACTTCCAGCGGGTCCGCGAGATCTGTGACCAGTACGACGTGCTGCTCGTCTCCGACGAGGTCATCTGCGCCTTCGGCCGCCTGGGCACGACGTTCGCCTGCGACAAGTTCGGCTACATCCCGGACATGATCACCTGCGCCAAGGGCATGACCTCGGGCTACTCCCCGATCGGCGCCTGCATCGTCTCCGACCGCCTGGCCGAGCCGTTCTACAAGGGCGACAACACCTTCCTGCACGGCTACACCTTCGGCGGCCACCCGGTCTCCGCGGCCGTCGGTGTCGCCAACCTCGACATCTTCGAGCGTGAGGGCCTCAACCAGCACGTCCTCGACAACGAGGGCAACTTCCTGAGCACGCTGCAGAAGCTGCACGACCTGCCGATCGTCGGCGACGTCCGCGGCAACGGCTTCTTCTACGGCATCGAGCTCGTCAAGGACAAGGCCACCAAGGAGTCCTTCAACGAGGAGGAGACCGAGCGCGTCCTGTACGGCTTCCTGTCCAAGGCGCTGTACGACAACGGCCTCTACTGCCGCGCCGACGACCGTGGCGACCCGGTCATCCAGCTGGCCCCGCCGCTGATCGCCGACCAGCCGGTCTTCGACGAGATCGAGCAGATCCTGCGCACGGTCCTCACCGAGGCCTGGGCCAAGCTCTGACCGACGCGCCTCCTCCAGATGCGCTGATACACAACTGAACACCCAGCGGTCCAGATTCACTCACTTCAAGCCATACGAGTGAATCTGGGCCGTTGTGCTGTCAAGCGACGAATACCGGGGGGCACCAGTCCTTACCGTGCTAGTGACCGATACCCTCCATGGTCGTTCACCCAGTTGGGGGAACGAGTCGACGCGAACAAGCAAGAGGTGCGCAGATGGTGGCCCCGCCTGACAACGACGTTCTCTGGGCACGCGGCCTGCACCACACGTACGGCGGCACCAACGCCCTCGCAGGGGTCTCCCTCGGCGTCCGCGAGGGCGAGATCCTCGCCGTCACCGGCCCGCGCGGCAGCGGCAAGACCACCCTGTTGAAGTGCCTCTCCGGTCAACTCGTCCCGTCCGAGGGCGAGGTGTGGTTCAACAGCGCCCCGGTGCACACCCTCTCCTCTCCCAGCCGCGAACGGCTGCGCCTGGACCGGTTCGGCTGGATCGACACCGAACCGCACCTCGTCCCCGAACTCACCGCCTGGGAGAACGCCGCCCTCCCCTTGCTGCTGCGGGGCAGCGGCAGCCGCTCGGCCAAGCACACCGCCCTCGAATGGCTGGACCGCCTCGACGTCGGCATGTGCGCCCGCCGCCGCCCCGCGCAGCTCGACCAGTCCCAGCGCCAGCGCGTCGCGATCGCCCGCGCGCTCGCCACCACCCCCCAGGTGCTCTTCGCCGACGAGCCCACCGCCCCGTTGCACCACGCCGACGGCACTCAGGTGCTGCGCACCCTGACCACCGCGGCCCGTTCGCACCAGATCACCGTGGTCCTGGCGACCCACGACCCCGGTGTCGCCACGCTCGCCGACCGCTCCCTCGCGCTCCTCGACGGCCGTCACTCGGCCGAGGCTCCCGCCACCACCGGCTCCTCCGATGAGGAAAGCAGGGCAGCGTGCTCGCTCTCCGTCTGACCCGCGGCTCGCACCCCCTCGTTCTGCTGCGACGCCTCTTCGTCGCTGCCGCGGCGGCCGGCACCGGCTTTCTGCTGCTGTCCACCGTCGGCTACGCCGCCGGCCACCCGTCCACCGCCGACGAATCGCTGGTGCGCCTCCTGTGGTGCGCGGCCCCGCTCGCCGCCACCGCCCAGTTCGCGGTCTCCACCGCCCGCACGGATCCCGCCGCCCGCCTTCAGCGCGGGATGACCGCCGCCGGGATGGGACCCCTGCGTCTGACTCTCCTCGCCACCGCCTCCACCGCACTGACCTGCTTCCTCGGCGTCCTCCTCGCGCTGTTCGCCTTCCTGCGCCTGCGTGGCGACCTCGGCGGCCCGGGCGCGGCCTCGGCCTTGGGCATCGACTCCGACCTGCTCGGCTCGGGCCACCCGCTGCCGCTCGCCGGCGCCCTGATGCTGCTGGCGCTCGTACCGCTGACCGCCGCCGCCGCGACCGCCGTCGTCCTGCGCCCCCGCGACGAGACCGGCACCCCCGACTTCGAGGCCCGCCACCGGACCGCCCCGCCCTCCGGGCTCCCGTGGGGCATCGCCCTGGCCGCGGCGGGCCTGGCCATCGAGGCCTACACCAGCCCCGGCTCCCAAGGTCACGGCGGGCTGCTGCCCCTGCCCGGCCGGTTGGTCGGCAGCCCTCCGGGCGCACTGGCCGGCTGGGCCCTGTCCGCCTTCGGTCTCGTCCTGGCCGGACCCGGTCTGGTGCATCTGTGCGGCCGTCTGCTGTGCGCCGGCCGCCCCGGCGCGTTGCGACTGCTGTCCGGACGCGTGCTCCAGGAGGAGTCGCACCGCCTGGGCCGTCCGCTCGGCGTGCTGTGCGCGGTGGCCTCCGCCGTCTATGCCGCCGTGAAGGTCTACGAGTCCGCTCCCTCCCGTCCTTTCGGCCCGCTCACCGCCATCGGCGCGGCGGTCGTGCTCGCCTGTGTCACCGCCAGCGCCCTCACCGCCGCCTTCGAGTCCCGCTCCGCCCGTGCCCGTACCACCGCCGCCCTGCGTCGTCTGGGCGCCTCCGCCTCCGTCCTCTACCGTGCCGCGGCCCTGCGCCTGCTGGCCCTGGTGATCGTTCTCGCCCCCCTGACCTGGACCGTGGCGGAGATGGTGACGCTGCCGCTGGTGCGGTGAGGGCCCACGGCGTGTCCGGGGGAGCTTCGGGCTCGCGGCGCGTCGCCTGGTGGTGGCGACACCAGGTTCAGCACACTCTCCCGTGTCGTTGCGCCCAACTGCCAGGCTGCTTCCCATGAATCAGCGCACCACCTTGATCACGGGGGCCACCCAGGGCCTGGGCCGCGGCCTCGCACTCGCCCTCGCCGCCCAGGGCGGCACCCTTTTGCTGCACGGCCGCGACCGCACCCGTCTGGACACCGTGGCGGCCGAGGTACGGGCCGCCGCCCCCGGCACCACCGTCCGCACCTACCTCGCCGATCTGGCCGACCTCGACCAGGTGCATGCGATGGCCGCCCGGATCCGTGCGGCGGAACCCCGGCTCGACGGACTGATCAACAACGCCGTCGCGGGCGGCGGCGCCGATCCGTTCCGGCGTGAGCTGAGCCGGCAGGGCCACGAGCTGCGCTTCGCCGTGAATCACCTCGCCCCCTACGCCCTGACCCGCGATCTGCTGCCCCTGCTCATCTCCTCCGCCCCGTCCCGCGTGGTCAATGTCGCCTCGATAGGGCAGGAGGCCATCGACTTCGACGACGTGATGCTGGAACGGGACTACGAAGGCCTGCGGGCCTACTGCCGGAGCAAGCTGGCGCTGATCATGGCGACGTTCCACCTGGCCACCGAGCTGGAGGGCACCGGCGTCACGGTCAACACCCTGCATCCGGCCCATCTGATGGACACCGACGGGGTGCGCGAGTACGGCCTCACTCCGGTGACCACCGTCGACGAGGGGGTGCGGCCGACCCTCCGGCTGCTCACCGATCCCGCTCTGGCGTCCACCACAGGCCGTTACTTCGACCAGTTCACCGACACCCGGGCACACGACCAGGCTTACGACGTCGGGGCCCGGGAGCGCCTGATGCGGCTGACCGACGCCCTCATCGGGCGAGCGGCGTGAGCCGGCGCCGGACGACGGGTGAGCGGGTGCCGGGGACCCGGGCCGCCGGGCCCGCCCCGCTCAGCGGGCGAGCGCGGTGACCTCCACCTCTATCCGCCAGTCGGGCTGGGCCAGTGACGACACCTCCAGCAGGGTGTCCGCGGGGTAGGGCTCGGAGAGGAACTCCCCTCGCAGCGTGATGACATGGTCGAGGTCGGCGGCCATGTCCGTCACGAAGATGCCCACCTTCACCACATCGGCCAGCGAGGCGCCGGCCGCGGCCAGGACCCGCTCGACGTTCGCGAACGCCTGGCGCCCTTGGGTCAGGAAGTCGTCCGAGACGGTCCGTCCCTGTTCGTCGATTCCCGCCTGCCCCGAGACATGGATCAGTCCGCCCGCCTTGACGGCCTGGGAGATCCTGTACGGCTCGTACCAGTCCGGTGTGGTCGCGATCCGTTCGATCTCCCGCGCCGCCTCGGCCGCTTCGACAAGGCCCTCGGAAGCCTGCGCCACCGTCACCACCGTCATCTCTCCCCCTCGCTCTTCCTGGACCTGTTCCAGTTCCATGCACATACATTCCTTGCATGCACATACATAAGTTTCGGGTGCATGTACGCTGCTGTCAAGGCCCCTCGGAAAACGGCGGCGGGAAGCGGCGGAAGCGAGCGCATGGCGATGGACGCGGAGCACTGGGACCGGCTCGGAGCACTGCACACGCGCGTCGAGCAGGAACTGGCACGAGCCCTGCAGCAGCACCACCGCATCGGACTCTCCGAGTACCGCGCGCTGACGCGGCTGGCCGAGGCCGACGACGGCGAGCTGCGCATGCAGGAGCTCGCCGACCTCATCGGCCTCAACCAGAGCTCCGTGAGCCGGCTGGCCTCCCGCCTGGAGTCCTCCGGCCTGACCCGCCGCGACCTGTGCCCCGACGACCGGCGCGGCGTCTACAGCGTGATCACCGACGAAGGCCGGAAAGTCCAGCGGAAGGCGCGCCCCACCTACGACGGCGCGCTGCGCGAAGCGCTGGACGCGGCCGCCTCGGACGGGCACCTCGGGCCCCTCGTGGAGTCCCTGCGGTCCTAACATGGCGGGCGTGCAGCCGAATTCACCGCTCCCAGCGCCCCGCCGTCACGACGACCACGACCGGGAAATCGAGTCCCTCGAGGAGTTCGACCGGGTCGCCGCCTCGGGCAGCCTCGCCGGATACCGCATCCAGTCCGTCGACCTGACGGACCGTACGTTCGCGCTGCTCGGCACGGACACCACGGAGTCGGTGTTCCTCGGCTGCGTGATGGAACCGGACGCCGCCACGAAGGTGCGCGCCGGAGGCGCACTGGTCTTCCCGCCCATACCCGGCCTGCCGTTCGATCCGTACCGCGGCGCCCTCTACGGGCCGGACGAGCTCTTCGTCGGGCTGGTAGACGCCGGCTACGACTCCACCCCGGACGCCCGCACGTACCACTGGTACCAGGAGACCAAGTCGGACGGCGACATCTTCGCCTCGATGCTGCGCAGCATCCACGACGACGCCGTCTCCGACGCCCTGGACGAGCACCTGGCCGGCGCCCGGGTGGTGGGTGTCATGGGCGGGCACGCCCTGGAGCGCGGCTGTGCCGCCTATGCGGGCGCGGCCCGGCTCGGCCGCCGGCTCGCCCGCGACGGCCTGACCGTGGCCACGGGCGGCGGCCCCGGTGCGATGGAGGCGGCGAACCTCGGGGCGTACGCCGCGCCCTTCGAGGACGACATGCTCGACGCGGCGCTGGAACTCCTCGCCAAGGCACCGCACTTCGCCCCTTCGGTCACCGACTGGGCCCGGGCCGCCTTCGACGTGCGCCGGGGCCATCCCGGCGGCGGCGCCTCGGTCGGCATACCCACCTGGTTCTACGGGCACGAGCCGCCCAACGCCTTCGCCACCCATGTCGCCAAGTACTTCGTCAACGCGGTCCGCGAGGACGGCCTGCTGGCGCGCTGCAACGCCGGCGTCGTCTTCCTGCCGGGCGCGGCCGGGACCGTACAGGAGATCTTCGACAACGCGGCCCCGAACTACTACCAGTCGCGGGGCGAGCCGACCCCGATGGTGCTGGTCGACCGTGCGCACTGGACCGAGCACCTGCCCACCTGGCCGCTGCTCCAGGCGCTGGCGGCCGATCGCCCGATGGCGGCCCGGATCGCCCTGGTCGACTCGGTCGACGAGGTTCCCGGGGTGCTCGCCCGCCTCGGGGCGGGGGCGGCTTCCTGACCCGGCCGGGTCCCGCTCCCGGCGCCGTCGCCCACTCGGCCGCCGCTCGCCGCCGGCCGGCCGCGCGATGTGTTTGCCCGGCTGAGGCAACTCCCGTCCCGAAATGAGCGTCTGCCAGGCCAGGTAATGAACAGGTAATGCCAAGTGCGCGTGAACGGAGCTCCTGGTGATCATCGGCCTTCTGACGGCCGTAGCGGCGTCGGCCTGCTACGGCACGGGTTCCGTCCTACAGGCGGTGGGGTCGCGCAAGTCCGCCCGCCGGGAGGCGGCCGAGTCCTCCGCCAGCGGCGTCACCCAGCACGGCGGCCCCAGTCTCTCGTCCACCGCGAAAGCCGCCGTGACCTGGGAATTCATGGTGGGCACGGTGCTGGACTTCATCGGCTTCGGGCTCGGCGCGCTGGCGGCCCGGCTGCTGCCGCTGTTCCTGTCCCAGACCGTGATCAGCGCCAACCTGGTGATCACCGCCGTACTGAGCATCAAGCTCCTCGGCATCCGGCTCAGCCGGGCCGAGTGGGGCTCGATCGCCGTGGTCTGTTCGGCGCTGGTGCTGCTCGCCACGGCCGCGGGCCCGGAGGGCAGCGGTCATACGCCGATCGCGACCCACTGGTGGCTGCTGGTCGCGTCCCTGGTACTGATCGGCGGCGGCACCCTGATCGTGCGCCTGCTGGGCGCGCGGGCCGCGATCCTCGCCGGTCTGCTCTCCGGCCTGGGCTTCGGCTCGCTCGGCGTCGGTGTACGGGTGCTGAACGGCGTGGATCCGTTCCATCTGCCCTCGCTGCTCGGCGACCCGGCCCTGTACGCGATCCTCGTGGCGGGCATCGGCGGGATGTATCTGCACACCGTCGCCCTGCAGATCGGTTCGGTGAACGGCGCCACGGCGGCGCTGGTGGTGGGCGAGACCGTGGTCCCCGGCATCCTCGGGGTGCTGTGGCTGGGCGACTCCTCCCGTCCGGGCTTCGCCTGGGTCGCCGTCCTGGGCTTCGTGGTCGCCGTGGCGGGCGCCGTGGCGGTCGCCTGGTTCGGCGAGCCGGAGGGGGAAGGCGTACCAGCGGCGGTCGCCCCTACGGGTGCGGAGGTGCCGGCCCAGGCCGCAGGCGGCGCGGCGCCGGCGGGCGGGAGCGCGCACGAGGAGCGGGCCGGGCGCCCTGTGACGGCCGCGCCGGAGCGCTGACGCCCGGCGGCGCGCCGGGTCAGGGCGTGTCCAGGCCCGGCTGCGCGCCGGGCCGGGGCGCGTCCAGCACCACGACGTCCTGTGCGGCGAAGGCGATGCCCACCCGCTCACCCACCGCGGGTGCGTCCCGCAGCGCGCAGGCCGCCTCCAGCTGAGGTCCGCCGGACGGCTGGAGCAGCAGGGTGACATGGGTGCCGCGGAACGTCCGGGCCGCGACGGTGGCGGGCAGGCCCTCGGCGGCGGGGGTCAGCCGCACCCCGGCGGGGCGTACGAGCAGCCGGCACGGCCCGTTCCGGGTGCCCTGCGGGACCGGTACCTTGCCCCAGGGCGTGCCGGCGGCCTCGCCCCGCACCGTCGCCTCGACCACGTTGTCGAAGCCGAGGAAGCGGGCGACGAACTCCGTGGCCGGCCGCCGCCAGACCTCCAGCGGCGTGCCGGTCTGCGCGATCCGGCCGTCCTGCATCACCACGACCCGGTCTGCGAGCGCGAAGGCCTCCTGCTGGTCGTGGGTGACGGCCAGCACCGTCGTGCCCAGGTCGCGGAAGAGGCGGCGCAGTTCGACGACGAGCCGTTCGCGCAGCCCGCGGTCGAGCTGGCCGAGCGGCTCGTCCAGCATCAGCAGCCGGGGGCGCGGGGCGAGCGCACGGGCCAGGGCCACCCGCTGCTGTTCGCCTCCGGAGAGGGAGGCCACGGCGCGCCGCTGGGCGCCCGGAAGCCCGACGAGGTCCAGCAGTTCGGCGACCGTGCGGTCCTGGTCGGCGCGCGAGGCGCGCCGCATCCGCAGTCCGAAGGAGACGTTGCCGGCGACATCGCGCTGCGGGAAGAGCTGGTGGTCCTGGAACATCAGCCCGACCCCGCGGCGGTGTGTGGGCACTCCCGACTGATCGCCCCCCTCCAGCAACACCTGTCCCGCATCGGCCTGTTGGAGGCCGGCGACCACCCGCAGCAGGGTGGACTTGCCGCTGCCGCTCGGCCCCAGTACGCAGACGATCTCGTGCGCGGCGACCTCCAGGTCCACCGCGTCCAGTGCGGCGCGCCCAAAGGTGCCGAAGCGGACGGTCACCCCGTCCAGCCGCAGCAGCTCGCGCGCCGTGCTCTCGTTGCGTGCCGTCATCTAGAACTCCCCGGAGTGGTCGGTTCGCGCGCGCTCCAGGACCAGCAGGGCGCCGGCGCACACCACCATCAAGATGGTCGACAGGGCCATCGCCTGCCCGTAGTTGAGCTCTCCCGCGCGCCCCAGCAGCCGGGCCACGGCCACCGGGAGCGTCGGCTGGTCGGGCCGTGCGATGAAGACCGTCGCGCCGAACTCACCGAGCGAGACGGCGAAGGCGAAGCCCGCGGCGATCAGCAGTGCCCGCCGCACCATCGGCAGATCGACCTCGCGCCACACCCGCCACGGCGAGGCGCCGAGCACGGCCGCCGCCTCCCGCAGCCGCCCGTCGACGGCCCGCAGGACGGGCAGCATGGTGCGGACCACGAACGGGACTCCCACCAGTGCCTGGGCGAGCGGGACCAGCCACCACGAGGCGCGCAGGTCCAGCGGTGGTTCGTCGAGGGTGATCAGGAATCCGAAGCCGACGGTGACCGCGGAGACGCCTAGGGGCAGCATCAGCAGTGCGTCGAATCCGCGGACGAACCTGGCGGCCATGGGGATCCGCCCGGACGGGCCCCGGCCCAATCCGGGGAGGGTCAGGGCGGCGGCCGCCAGTCCGCCCACCACCAGCGCGATGGCGGTGGCGGCGGCCCCGTAGGCGAGGGAGTTCCACAGTGCCTCCAGGGGGGCGACGACGAAGGTGCCGTCACCGGCTCCGGCGGAGCGCAGCGACTCGTAGAAGACCGCTCCGTAGCCGTCCGGCCCGGCGAACGACCGCTCCACGAGCACGACCAGCGGGGTGATCAGCAGGACGGCGATGATCAGGAGCGTCGCCCACAGCAGCGCCCACTGGCCGCGGCCGCGCGGCCGGTGCGCGGTCTGCGAGGCGGCGACGAGCCGGAGGGCGGACTCCCTGCGGCGCACGGTCCAGGCGTGCAGCGCCAGCACGCCGAGCACCGCCGCGAACTGGATCATGGTGAGGACGGCGGCCGTCGGCAGGTCCAGGAAGTCCGCGGTCTGCCGGTAGATCTCCACTTCCAGCGTCGAGAAGGTGGGGCCGCCGAGAATCTGCACCACCCCGAAGGAGGTGAAGGTGAAGAGGAAGACCATCAGGGCGGCGGCCGCGACGGCCGGCCCCAGCGCGGGCAGCGTCACCCGCCGCCAGGCCGCGAACCGTCCGGCTCCCAGCACCCGCGCCGCCTCTTCCTGGCGCGGGTCGAGCTGCCCCCACAGTCCGCCGACGGTCCGTACGACCACGGCGTAGTTGAAGAAGACGTGCGCCAGCAGAATCGCCCAGACCGAGGTGTCCAGGCGCAGCCCCCACAGGTCGTCCAGCAGCCCGCCGCGCCCGACCAGCGCCAGGAAGGCCGAGCCGACGACGACGGTCGGCAGCACGAACGGCACCGCCACCACCGCCCGCAGCAGTTGTTTGCCGGGGAAGTCGAAGCGCGCGAAGACATAGGCGCCGGGCAGCGCGATCAGCAGCGTCAGCCCGGTCGAGGCGGCCGCCTGCCAGAGGGTGAACCACAGCACGTGCACGACATCCGGGTCGCTCAGCACGGCGCCGAACCGGCTCAGTTGCCACTGCCCGCCGTCCTTGAGTCCGCGCCCGACGATCGCCACGACCGGGTAGGCGAAGAACAGCGCGAAGAAGGCGAGCGGCACCGCCATCAGGCCGAGCCGCACCGCCGTTCCCCGCGCGGGCCGTCTGCTGCGGGCGCCGGCTACTTCAGGACGAGCGAGGACCACTGCTTGATCCACTGTTCGCGGTTCTCGGCGATGTCCTTCGGGGCCAGCGTCGCCGGCTTGTCGATCTTCGCGCCGTACGTGGTGAACAGCGCCGGCAGCTCGGCGTCCTTGCGCGCCGGGTTGACGAACATCTGCAGCGGTACGTCCTCCTGGAACTTCTTGCTCAGCAGGAAGTCCAGCAGCGCCTTGCCGCCCTTCTCGTTCTTGGCGCCCTTGAGGAGGCCGCCGAACTCGATCTGGCGGAAGCAGGTGCCGGTCGCGACACCGGTCGGTGCCTGCTTGGGCGCCGGCTTCTTGCCGAGCACCTCGACGGGCGGGCTGGAGGCGTAGGAGACCACCAGCGGCTTGTCGCCCTTGCCCTTGCCCGCCCCGGAGCCCGAGAAGCGCTCGTTGTAGGCCTGCTCCCAGCCGTCGACGACCTCGACGCCGTTGGCCTTGAGCTTCTTCCAGTAGTCCTGCCAGCCTCCCCCGCTCTCGGCTTCGCTCGAGCGGGAGGTGCCCCCATCGCCGTATGTGGCGATGGTGGCGAGCTGGAAGGCGAGACCCGGGGAGGAGGTCGCGGCGTTCTCCGTGACGAGCAGCCCCTTGTACCGGGGCTTGATCAGATCGTCGAGGGTCTTCGGCGGCGCGATCTTGTGCTGGTCGAAGTAGGCCCGGTCGTAGTTGACGCAGATGTCGCCGTAGTCGAGCGGGGTGACGCGGTGCCTGCCCTTGTCGAGCTGCAGCGCGGCCGGGACGCTGTCCAGCCCCTTGGCCTGGTACGGGGTGAAGAGGTCCGCGTTCAGGCCGCGGGAGAGCAGGGTGTTGTCGATGCCGAAGAACACATCGCCCTGGGGGTTGTCCTTGGAGAGGATCGCCTGGTTGACGGCCTTGCCGGCGTCGCCGCCCTTGAGGAGCGTGACCTTGTAGCCGCTCTCCTTCTCGAAGGCCTTGAGCAGCGGCTTGGGGAACGAGTCATGGCTGACGAGCGTGACGGTCTTGGCGTCCGCGTCGCCGCCCGAGGTGCCGCACGCGGCAAGCGCGGTCATGCCGAGCGCGGTGGCGAGCGCCGTCGCGGTGATCCTGCTGGTGGTTCTCACTGATTTCCTCCTGGCTGGCCAGGAAGAGACGCGGCCCCGCCCGGTGTCCGCGGCTCGCGGCGTCCGAAGACGTGCGCGAGGAGACATCCGGGCAGGGCGCAACAGCATGAGTGACGACCGAACTTCCTACCCGGAATGACCCGGGCGAGGTTCAAGGGTCTGCGGGCACCGTAGGACTACGACGCTTCCGCACTCTCAGCGCTGTGGCGCTCCCCTGTCGGAATGTGCATTTGTTCGACGACACCGTACCAGCGAGCGCTCAGCGCTCCGAGGCGGCGAGCTGCCCGCAGGCCCCGTCGATCTCCTGGCCGCGGGTGTCGCGGACGGTCACCGGCACGCCGTGCGCCTCGATGGCCTGGACGAACGCCCGCTCGTCCTCGGGGCGCGAGGCGGTCCACTTCGAGCCGGGCGTCGGGTTCAGCGGAATCAGGTTCACATGGACCCGCTTGCCCTTGAGCAGCCGTCCCAGCAGGTCACCGCGCCATGCCTGGTCGTTGATGTCCCGGATCAGGGCGTACTCGATCGAGATGCGCCGCCCGGACTTCTCCGCGTACTCCCAGGCCGCGTCGAGCACCTCACGCACCTTCCAGCGCGTGTTGACGGGGACGAGCGTGTCGCGCAGCTCGTCGTCCGGCGCGTGCAGCGACACCGCGAGCCGGCACTTGAAGCCCTCGTCGACGAACCGGAGCATCGCCGGGACCAGGCCGACCGTGGAGACCGTGATCCCGCGCTGGGACAGGCCCAGGCCGTCCGGCTCGGGGTCGGTCAGCCGCCGGATGGCGCCGACCACCCGGTTGTAGTTGGCGAGCGGTTCGCCCATCCCCATGAAGACGATGTTGGACAGCCGTGCCGGTCCGCCCGGCACCTCGCCGTCGCGCAGCGCGCGCATCCCGTCCACGATCTGGTGCACGATCTCGGCGGTGGACAGGTTGCGGTCCAGCCCCGCCTGGCCCGTGGCGCAGAACGGGCAGTTCATGCCGCAGCCGGCCTGCGAGGAGATGCACATGGTGACCCGGTCCGGGTAGCGCATCAGCACTGACTCGACGAGCGTGCCGTCGTGCAGCTTCCACAGGGTCTTGCGGGTGGTGTCGTTGTCGCAGGAGATGTGCCGTACGACGTTCATCAGGTCCGGCAGCAGCTCGCTCGCCAGCTTCTCGCGCGCCGCCGCCGGGATGTCGGTCCACTGCGCCGGGTCGTGCGCGTAGCGGGCGAAGTAGTGCTGCGACAGCTGCTTGGCGCGAAACGGCTTCTCGCCGATCGCGGCCACCGCTTCACGGCGCTCGACGGGGCTGAGATCGGCAAGGTGCCGAGGGGGCTTCTTGGCCCCGCGCGGCGCGACGAAAGTGAGTTCTCCGGGTGCAGGCATGGTGCGTCCAGTGTCGCAGATCGTCCAGGTCGGCCAGGAACTAGCCGGTGCGGGACAGATCCTGCAGGTGAGCGGCGAGTACCTGGCGGCAACGCTGCCCGTCGAGGATGCCGGGGTGGTGTACGGCGCTGAGGGAGAGGCCGTCCAGGAGGGACGCCAGGCGCTCGGTCTCGATTTCGAGGTCGCATCCGGGGCGCAGGGTGCCGGACTCGTCGAGCCGGGCAAGGACGCGGTGCGTCAGCTTCCTGGTGCCGGCGGCGGCCTGGTGCGCGAGGTCCTGGAAGGCCGGATGGGTGCGGGCCGCGGCGTTGAAGTCGAGGAAGACGGTGACCTCCGCGCGGCGGCGTTCGTCGAGCGGCAGCAGCTCGGCCAGGAGGTCGGTGACCAGGTGGAGCCGTTCGGCACGCGGGTACCGGCTCAGCTCTCCGATGCGCTCGACGTGCTGGAGCAGCCGTTCGGAGAGGGCGTCGAGCATCGACTGCATCGCGAAGTCCATCAGCTCCTGCTGGCTGGCGAAGTAGTGGCGCAGCGAGCCGATGTTGAGTGCGGCCTCGTCGGCGACGGCGCGCAGTGAGGTGCGCTGCAGGCCGTCCCGAACGACGACTCGGTACAGGGCGGCGACGACCTCGCGGCGGCGGGCGTCCGGATCCACGACCTTCGGCATGGAGCCTTTGTATCACGACCGTGATACATTGTTTTTTATCACAAGCGTGATACAAAACGGGAGGACTCGTGGAGCGGTATCTCGACCTCATGCTCGTCAGGTTCGGCGTCATCGCGGGTGGCCTGGTGGTGCTGGCCCTGGTGGTCTTCGCCGTGGCCGTGGCGCTGAAGCGCAGGGGCAGGCTCGATCAGGCCCGCCGGTACGCGGACCCCGCCCTGCGCGCGGCGCTGCGGGCCGCCGTCCGTCGCCTGGAGGACGGCCCCGCCCGTACCCGGCAGCGGGACGGGCGACGGTGAACGGCCTCGCCCTCGACGCGTCCGATCTCGCCCACCATCTGCTGCTGGACTACGCGGCCAAGGCCCTCATCGTCGTCGTGGCGCTGATCGTCCTGGCGGTCGGGATGGCGGTGATCTGGCGACGGGCGGGCCGTGGCGCGGACGACGCGGGACGCCGGGACACCGGCGGCGGGGGACGGAGGACCGTGCGGGAGGAATCAAGCCAGGGTGGTGCGGGGCGCCGGGAGCTGTGAGTGACGGACTGGCGGCCGGGCCCGGAGCCATGGGGGGGGAAGGCGACGGGCTGGAGGAAGGCGACCGGGCTGGGGGGGACGGCGACGGGCTGAACGGGCCAGAACCAGGGGACGTGAGCGACGGACCGACGGGCCGGGAGTCATGATGTGCGGCCTGACCGGGCCGGCGCCCGCGGCAGCCGCCCGCCGCCGCCCGGCGCCCCCGCCCCGTACACCACCCAGCAGCCAAAAGCCCCCCACCAGCGGAAATCCGCTGGCAGGGGGCTTTCGCGTCACCTGCGGGGCCGCACGGCCCGGGGTGTCGGGCTCAGCCCGATCCCACGAAGACCACGAACAGCAGCCAGACGACCGGGGCGGTCGGCAGCAGCGAGTCGAGACGGTCCATGATCCCGCCGTGGCCCGGGAGCAGGGTGCCCATGTCCTTGATTCCCAGGTCCCGCTTGATCATGGATTCGCCGAGGTCGCCGAGGGTGGCGCTGGCCGCGACCGCGAGGCCGAGCAGCAGGCCCTGCCACCAGGCGCCGTGCTGGATGAGGAACTCCATGCACAGCGCGCCGGCCACCATCGCGAAGAGCACCGCGCCGACGAGCCCCTCACGGGTCTTGCCGGGGCTGATCCGGGGTGCGAGCTTGCGCTTGCCGAACCGCCAGCCGACCGCGTAGGCACCGGTGTCGCTGACGACCGTCAGCAGCAGGAACGTCAGCACCCGCTGCGGTCCGTCGGCCTCGGCGGCGAGCATCAGCGCGACGAACGTCGCGAGGAAGGGCACGTAGAACGCCGCGAACACGCCGGCGGTGACGTCCCGCAGGTAGTTCTCCGGCGCCTCGGTCATGCGCCACACCAGGACGGCCAGCGCGGTGAGTGCCATCGCCACCCACGCGCCCTCGGCACCGCGCACGTATCCGGCGACCACCATGGCGGTGCCGCCGACCGCGAGCGGCACCAGCGGCACCTTGATGTCCTTGCGCTCCGCCAGCCGCGAGGTCAGTTCCCACAGCCCCACGACGACGGCGATCGCGATCACGCCGATGAAGACGGGCTTGTAGACGAAGAGCGAAGCGACGATCACCGCACCGAGACCGACGCCGACCCCTATCGCGGCACGCAGATTGCGCCCCGCGCTCTTCTTCTTCGGCCGCTCCGAGTCCGGCGCGCGGTCGGACCCGGAGGAATCGGGGAAAGCAGTGGGCATGGGCTCCTGCGGCTTTTCGTCGCGGAACAGGGGGCCACTCAGTCGAGCAGCCCCCCGGTCGTCCGGGTGGTCCCGGTTATCCCGGATGTCCCGTCGTTCCCGGTCGTCGTCCTGGTGGCCGCCTGGCTCGGGCACGATGGGCATGGGCCGAGTCTGCGCCGCGTCGCCCCAGTCGTGCACGGGACCCGCCGAGACGGGGGGCGCCACCCCGCGAAGCGAGGAGGCCGGTCCGTTGTCGGGCGGTCCCCATCGACCGGCGCCGGGCGGGGCTCCCCAGGATGACTCGTTCATCAGACCTCGAGGAGCTCGGATTCCTTGTGCTTGAGCAGCTCGTCCACCTGCGCGACGTACTTCGCGGTGGTGTCGTCGAGCTCCTTCTCGGCGCGGCGCACCTCGTCCTCGCCGCTCTCCTTGTCCTTCACGAGCTTGTCCAGGGCTTCCTTGGACTTGCGGCGGACGCTGCGGATCGAGATCTTCGCGTCCTCGCCCTTGTTCTTGGCGACCTTGATGAACTCCTTGCGGCGCTCCTCGGTCAGCTCCGGGAAGGTCACCCGGATGATGCTGCCGTCGTTGCTCGGGTTGACGCCGAGGTCGGAGTCCCGGATGGCCTGCTCGATGTTGCGCAGCGCGCTCTTGTCGAACGGGGTGACCACGGCCATCCGCGGTTCGGGAACCGAGAACGACGCCAGCTGGTTGATCGGCGTCATCGCACCGTAGTAGTCCGCCACGATCTTGTTGAACATCGCCGGGTGCGCACGCCCGGTGCGGATCGCGGCGAAGTCCTCCTTGGCGACCACGACGGCCTTCTCCATCTTCTCCTCGGCCTCGAGGAGGATCTCTTCGATCACCACTTGCTCCTGGTCTTTTCGGTAAGAAGCAGAGCCTCGCCCCTGCCGCGCGTCTTCTCCTGCACGGTGTCCGACCGGCAGGCGGTTGTCCATCCCCGTACCGAGGGTTGTGTCCCGGCCGGGAGTTGCCGCCCGTACAGGCCGATGCCCGTACGGAATCGCGGCAGTTGGGGCCGTCAGGCCCGGGTGTCCTGATCGCTGACGAGCGTGCCGATCTTCTCACCCTTCACCGCGCGCGCGATGTTGCCCTCGGCGAGCAGTTCGAACACGAGGATCGGGAGTTTGTTGTCCCGGCACAGCGTGATGGCCGTGGCATCGGCGACCTTCAGGTCGCGGGTGATGACCTCACCGTATTCGAGGGCGTCGAACTTGACCGCGTCCGGGTTCTTCTTGGGGTCGGAGTCGTAGACCCCGTCGACCCCGTTCTTGCCCATCAGCATGGCCTCGGCGTCGATCTCCAGGGCGCGCTGGGCGGCGGTGGTGTCGGTGGAGAAGTACGGCATGCCCATACCGGCGCCGAAGATGACGACCCGGCCCTTCTCCAGGTGGCGCACCGCGCGCAGCGGAATGTACGGCTCCGCGACCTGGCCCATGGTGATGGCCGTCTGGACGCGGGAGTCGATGCCCTCCTTCTCCAGGAAGTCCTGGAGGGCCAGACAGTTCATGACCGTGCCGAGCATGCCCATGTAGTCGGAGCGGGCCCGGTCCATGCCGCGCTGCTGGAGTTCGGCGCCGCGGAAGAAGTTGCCGCCGCCGATCACGATGGCGATCTCGTAGCCGTCGCGTACCACGGCGGCGATCTCGCGGGCCATCGCGTGCACGATATCGGGGTCGACGCCCAGTCCGCCGCCGCCGGCGAACGCCTCGCCCGACAGCTTCAGCAGGAAGCGTCGCCTGCCACCGTTACCGGCATGGTCTGTGTGCGCGCCGTCGGCACCGTGATTCATTGAGCTCTCCTCGTGCACATACGAAGAAGGCCATTGCCGTGGGTCTGGTCCAGATCCCTCTGCGGCAATGGCCTCCTCGTCACATCTGCGGTCGGCCGTTGAGCGGCCGACTGCGTACGACCCTAGCGGGGTCGTAGGTCATTCGCTGCCTTCGCGGCAGGCTCAGATGCCGACCTTGATGCGCGAGAAGCGCTTCAGGGTGACACCGGCCTCCTGGAGGACCTTCTCGACGGACTTCTTGTTGTCGAGCGCGTACGGCTGGCCGAGCAGCGTCGCGTCCTTGAAGAAGCCGTTGAGGCGACCCTCGACGATCTTCGGCAGGGCAGCCTCGGGCTTGCCCTCCGCGCGGGTGGTCTCCTCGGCGACGCGGCGCTCGGCCTCGACGACCTCGGCCGGGACGTCGTCCTTGGAGAGGTACTTCGGGGCGAACGCGGCGATGTGCTGCGCGACACCCTTGGCGACCTCGGCGTTCTCCTTGTCGAGCTCGACGAGGACACCGATCTGCGGCGGCAGGTCGGGCATGGTGCGGTGCATGTACGCCGACACGTAGCCGTCGGTGAACTGCGCGAAGCGGTCCAGGACGATCTTCTCGCCCAGGTTGGCGTTGGCCTCGTCGACGAACGCCTGGACGGTCTTGCCGGCCTCGATCTCGGAGGCGAGCAGGGCCTCGACGTCGGCCGGAGCGGTCTTCGCGACGTGCTCGGCGATCTGGTTGGCGACGGCCTGGAACTTCTCGCCCTTGGCGACGAAGTCCGTCTCGCACTTCAGCTCGACGATGACGCCGGAGGTGTTGTCGCCGGCGATCAGGGAGACCACGGCGCCGTTCTCGGCGGAGCGGCCCTCGCGCTTGGCGACGCCCTTCTGGCCCTTGATGCGCAGCGCCTCGACGGCCTTGTCGACGTTGCCCTCGGCCTCGTCCAGGGCCTTCTTGCAGTCCATCATGCCTGCGCCGGTGAGCTCACGGAGCTTCTTGACGTCGGCGGCGGTGTAGTTCGCCATGGTCTGTGAATCTCTTCTCGAAGTCTCGAATCGAAAGATCTACGGGTGAACGGCGGGGGCGGCGCTTGTGGCGCCCTCCCCCGCCGTCATCATCCGGTCCGGAGTCAGGCCTGCTCGGCGTCCGCGGCCGGCTTCTCGGCCTCGGCGGCGGCCGGGGCCTCGGCGGCGGGCTCGGCGTCGGCCTTCTTCTCACCCTCGAGCAGGTCGCGCTCCCACTCGGCCAGCGGCTCGGCGGCAGCAGCCTTCTCGCCGGGCTTCTGGTCGCCGGTGGCGGCACCGGAGCGGGCGATGAGGCCCTCGGCGACGGCGTCGGCGATCACGCGGGTGAGCAGGGTGACGGAGCGGATCGCGTCGTCGTTGCCCGGGATCTTGTAGTCGACCTCGTCCGGGTCGCAGTTGGTGTCGAGGATCGCGACGACCGGGATGTTGAGCTTGCGCGCCTCACCAACGGCGATGTGCTCCTTCTTGGTGTCCACGATCCAGACGGCGCTGGGCACCTTCTGCATCTCGCGGATACCGCCCAGGGTCTTCTCCAGCTTGGCCTTCTCGCGGGAGAGAACCAGGAGCTCCTTCTTGGTGAGGCCGGAGGCGGCCACATCCTCGAAGTCGATCTGCTCGAGCTCCTTCAGGCGCTGCAGGCGCTTGTAGACGGTCGAGAAGTTGGTCAGCATGCCGCCGAGCCAGCGCTGGTTCACGTAGGGCATGCCCACGCGGGTCGCCTGCTCGGCAATGGCCTCCTGGGCCTGCTTCTTCGTGCCGACGAACATGACGGAGCCGCCGTGGGCGACGGTCTCCTTGACGAACTCGTAGGCGCGGTCGATGTACGACAGCGACTGGAGCAGGTCGATGATGTAGATGCCGTTGCGCTCGGTGAAGATGAAGCGCTTCATCTTCGGGTTCCAACGGCGGGTCTGGTGCCCGAAGTGGACGCCGCTCTCCAGCAGCTCCCGCATCGTGACGACGGCCATGGCCGTACTCCTTGTTGTTCTCGGTTCCACTGCGACCGGTCGGCCGCGGTGCCTGACGCCCCGACGCGCCTGCCGGGGAAGACACCTTGCGGAGCCGTCCGAGGACCGAGGAGCGCGGCCGTCGTGCTGCCCGAAAGGGACTGGTGCACTGACGGCGGGGCGTGCGAAGTCGACCCGGTGACCCGGATCGCCACCAGAAGTGTACGGGACTGCCGATGCACCGGGCGACACGCACCATTTCGAAGCCCGAGCGAGTGAGGCCCGGCCCCCGTACGAGTGACACCGTTATCCACAACCGGCCCCTCATCCACAGATCCGAACCAAGATCCCCACGCTGCGGCGGACTGCGTCACGGTCGACCCATGCGACACGACAAGCGGCAAGACACGCGACAGGGCATGCGGCAGGACATGCGGCAGGACATCCGGCCAGACGCTCATCACGACATGCGGCGGACGTCCGGGGCGAGCGGCGGAGTCGGCGAAACCGACGGATTCAGTGGGGACGGTGAGGTCGGTGAGGTCGATGGGGCCGGGTTCGGCAGCTCAGGAAGCCGGCGCACTCTCAGCTGCCGCGATGACACCCATGGCCTCCGAGGGCTCGGCAGGCTCGGCGGGGGCACCGCGACCGGGACGGAAGGACGGCGACGGTGCGGGATCCGCAGCCGGCTACGATGCCGACCGATCCCCCCTCACCCACCTCGGTCCGTCCTCCTGCCACCGGCGCCCTTACCGCCGACACCGCCCGACGAGCGGTACGGCTACGGGCCGAGCTGCTTCTTTCCCGCCCGCGCACTGGGCGCACTCCTGGCCCCGTCCACGGCCGCACTGCTCGCCTTCCCGTCGCTGCTCCTGGGCATCCCGCTCACGCATACCGCGATTCCGGCCATGGCCGCGGCGGCGGAGCGCGGCGCGGAGCTGGTGGGGATAGGACAGGGGGCGGTGCATGGGCATCAGCGGACGACGGACGGACATCGGACGGTGGGTGGACATCGGACGGTGGGTGGGCTTCGGACGGTGGGTGGGCTTCGGACGGCCGGGGCTGCTTGGACGAGGCCCTCGGCTCGGATCGCGGAGCCGGCCACTGGGCCCGAGAAGCCGGGGCGCGCCAAGGTCGCCGTGCGGGCCGCGAGCGCGGTGCAGGAGGAGGGCCCGGGGCACGGCAACGGGGCGGCGCACGCCGAGGGGAAGAGGGGCCCCCAGGGGGCAGAAGGCACCAAGGCTGCGGCACATGGCGAGGCCGGCGAGCGGGATGAGGCCGGGGGGCCTGCGGAGCGGCCAGGTGCGGAACGAGCCTGGCCGGTGGAGGGGCCGGCGGGCATACGGCCCACGGTGGTACGTGGATGGGAACCGCCCCCCTCACCGTGGGCGGCCGGGCACCGCGGCGTGGACCTCGATTCCCCCGTCGGCACGACGGTACGGTCCGCCGCGCCCGGCAGGGTGGCGTACGCGGGAGCCGTCGCCGGCCGTGGCGTGCTGACAATCGAGGTGTCCCGCTCGGGCCGGCCTCCGCTACGCACCACGTACGAGCCGGTACGCCCCACGGTACGAAAGGGCCAGCGCGTCACCGCGGGCCAAGCGGTCGCCGTCCTGCAGCGTGGCCCGTTCCACTGCCGCGCACCGTGCCTCCACTGGGGCCTGCGCCGCGGCAAGACCTATCTGGACCCGCTGTCGCTGCTCCCCACGAGCATGCGCGGCAGTGGCCCGTCGCGCCTGCTCCCGGTCTTCGGAGTTCCGCTGCCACCGGGCGGTCGTACCGTGCCCCGCGGACCGGAGGCGCCGGAGCCAACAGCCCAGGAAGGGGGGCAGAACCCACCGGTGGTCGGCCTCACGGGAGCGGTCGTCCTCGCCGTCGCAGCGCTCTGGGCGCTCGGCCGACTCGCACCTCGGCGTTCGGCAGGGAGGGAAGGCCGTACGAGGAACGGAGCCGAGGGCGGGGCTGACACAGCCAATGCCACCGGTGGTGAGTATGAGTAATCGCGCCTGCCGGTGAGGACGGGAGGCGAGGACACCAGGCCCAGCGTCCAGGGCCCAGGGGCCACCCCCGGAGCCAGAGCCGGAGGGCCACGCCCAGAGACCAGGACCAGAAGGCTCACGCCCAGGAGCCAGGGGCAGAGGGTCAGAGGGCCAGGCACGGCTGCCAGGGCTTGGAGACCAGGGCACGGCAGGCAGAGAGCCGTGAGGCAAAGGACGGGCGGGAGGGCGAGAGGGGGAGGGAGGAGGGGGGCGGGGGGGCGGGGGGCGGGGCCCCGAGGGGGGAGCCCCCAGACCGTGCCCGTCACATCAGGGCGGTCCCAGACACAAGATCAACCACCGTGCCGCTCCTCGGCAGGAGCGGCCTCGGTGTTCGGTACGAAGCGGCTCAACCGATAGGTGGTCGGGTGGGCCAGGCGCCCGCAGAGGGTGTCGACCCGGGTCATGGACCAGTCGATCTGCCCGTGCTCCGCCCGTAGGCGACGAACCTGGGCACGCCACTCTGACGGGTCCTGGGTCTCGACGACCACTTCCCAGCGTCCCGCGTCAGCGCTGAAGCGGGCGGAATCCCGCTGTCCGGCCTCCAGCTGCCGCCGTTTCCGCTTCGTCTGTCCCGGCATGGGCCCAGCCTCGCGGCCCGCTGTCACCGCGGCAAGATCTTTCCTCGGGCCACGCCCCGCGACGCTGCACGGCGGTGAGGGTGAGGCCCGGGGGCCAGGACGGCCCCGGCCTCCCGGATCAGGTGTGGGCGACGCCGTGGAGGGCCATGGAGACGGCTGCCTCGGTGATCTCGTTCGGGTCTTCCGCGGCGCCCAGCTCGATGCGGCGGACCGCTGCGTCCACGACGCCCTGCAGGAGCATCGCCGCGAGTCGCGGTTGTTCGTGGCCGAGGTTGGCGAGCGCTTCGACGATCATGGCGATGAGCCCGCCGTGTGCGGCGCGGATCTTCTCGCGTGCGCCCGCGTCCAGCTCGCCCGCCGAGATGGCGACGACGGCTCGGTGGCGCCGGTCGCCGACCAGCGCCAGCTGCCGGCGCACATACGCCTCGATCTTCTCCTCGGGCGTGTCGACGCGCTGCATGGCCGCTTCGACCTCGGCGGCCCATACGGGGAAGTCGACCGCACACAGCTCTTCGACGACGGCCGCGCGCGAGCGGAAGTACTCGTACACGGAGGAGCGCGCGAGTCCCGTGCGCTCGGCGAGGGCGGGGAAGGTCAGCGCTTCCGTTCCGCCTTCGGACAGCAGGGAGCGGGCGGCGTCCAAGAGGGCGCCGCGCTGCATGGTCCGGTGCTCGGCCACAGAGGCCGCTCGAATCCTGGGCACGTCACCACTCTACGGATGGCACGCCCGCCGCGGCACTCCGCCCGGCGACACGGCTCGGGAAGACCGCTCGGAACGGCGGCTGGGGAAGGCGTGGCCCCGCGAGCTGACTCACCGTCCGACGTCGGCGAGCTTCGCCCTGAGCTGCAGCACGGACTTGGTGTGGATCTGGCTGACCCTGCTCTCCGTGACGCCGAGGACGTTGCCGATCTCGGCGAGCGTGAGTCCCTCGTAGTAGTAGAGCGTGACCACGGTCTTCTCACGTTCGGGGAGGGTGTTGATGGCCCGAGCCAGCAGCCGGCGCAGCTCGCGGTCCTCGGCGATCTCGACCGGGTTCTCGGCGGCCGTGTCCTCGAGGGTGTCCATCAGGCTGAGCCGTTCGCCGCCCTCGCCGCCGACGTGCAGCAGCTCTTCCAGCGCGACCACGTTCGCCAGGGACAGCTGGCTGAACACGCTGTGGAGTTCCTCCAGCGCGATGCCCATCTCGTCGGCGACCTCCGCCTCGGACGGGGTGCGGCGCAGCTGTGCTTCGAGGGTGGCGTAGGCACGTTCGACGGCGCGGGCCTTTTGGCGTACGGAGCGTGGGATCCAGTCCAGCGCGCGCAGCTCGTCGATCATCGCGCCGCGGATGCGGGTGATGGCGTAGGTCTCGAACTTGATGGAGCGTTCGGGGTCGAATTTCTCGATGGCGTCGATCAGCCCGAAGACTCCGGAGGAGACGAAGTCGGCCTGCTCGACGTTGGGAGGCAGGCCGACGCTGACGCGGCCGGCGACGTACTTGACCAGCGGGGAGTAGTGCAGGATCAGCTGCTCCCGCAGTCGCCCGTCGCCAGATGCCTTGTAGGAGCGCCACAGGTCGTCGAGCGAGCTGGGTGGGGCGGGGCGCACGCTGCCGCGTGCGGCGGGTGGTACTGCCGCACGATCAGACCCGGAGGTGTGCTGGGGCATTCGTCGCCTTGAGCCGTTCTGCCGAGACGCGGGTGGATGGATGCATGAGGGTTGAATTTGCCTGTGAGCGTAGCGTGACCGGAGTGTCGCGGTACGCGAGGAAGCCAGGTTCGGGGGTGCGCAGATACGTTCCGCTGCCCGCACCTCAGGGTTACCTCGTACGGCGTGTCGACACCCGGATACGGTGCCGGGTGCACGCGTTCGGGGGGTCGTGCGGACGGGCGCGGTGACGCGGCGCGCGGGAGCCCGGGGCCGCGTGGGGCCACATGGGGGTGACCCCACGGGGCGGACTCATACGCCGAAGCATGGCAAACCTGGATTCTGCGGTCATTCCCCTCACCCTTTCACCCGTTCGCCCCAGGTCAAGTACCGCCTCGCCGGGAACCGTCGGTCGTCTCGGCGCGTCGCGTCAACTCCCAGCGGTCGCCGCACCTTTGCACGAATCCCAGGGACTGCAGCTCGAGGAGTTTTCCGTGGGCGACGTCGCGGGGAATGCCCGCTTCCCGGGCGAGGTGGTCGGCGTCCGCGCTGCCGCGGGCCGGCAGCGCCTCCCACAGGCGGGCCGCGACCGGGTCCAGGAGGTCGCGGACGAGTGTCGGCCCGCGCCTTTCGGGGGCGAGGTCGCCGATGGCGCCGACGAGTTCGATGACCTCGTCGGCGTCGGTGACCACCGTGGCCTCGCCGCGCAGGAGTTGGTGGACGCCGGCGGACAGGCCGCTGGTGACGGGCCCCGGCATGCCCATGGTGAACCGTCCGAGGCTGGTCGCCCGCCGGGCGGTGACCAGTGAGCCGCTGCGGAGTTCGGCCTCCACGACGACGGTGCCTCTGGTCAGTGCGGCGATCACCCTGTTGCGTTGGATGAAGCGGCTGCGGGTGGGGTGGTCGCCGGGCGGTAACTCGGCGACCACCAGGCCCTGTTCGATGATCCGTCCGATCAACTCGGTGTGGCCGCGCGGGTAGATGTGGTCGATGCCGGAGGCGAGTACGGCGACGGTGGCGCCGTCCGCGGCCAACGCACCACGATGGGCTGCGCCGTCGATGCCGTAGGCGGCTCCGGAGACCACGGTCCAGCCGCGGTCGGCGAGTCCGGCGCTGAGGGCTGTGGCCAGGTGGGCGCCGTATTCGGTACAGGCTCGTGCGCCGACGACGGCCACGGAGCGCAGCGCCCACATCCGGAGGTTGGTTCTCCCGCGCACCCACAGGCCGATGGGGCGGGCGTCTCCGAGGTCGTCCAGCTGCCCGGGCCACTCCTCGTCGTTGGGGCAGATGAAGCGGCCGCCGAGTGCGGTGACCTCGGCGAGGTCCTCTTCGGGGCGTGCCCGGGAGGCGCGCAGCCTCAGGCCCGCGATCTTCGTCGGGCTTGCGCCTGGGGGCGGGTGGGCGTCGTCGTCGGACAGCGTCCGCCACAGGGCCACGGGGCCCATCTGCCGCAGCCAGCGGCCGGCGGTCTCGTCGCCTGGTTCGAGGATCCGGGTGAGGGCGGCGCGGGCGATGCGCTGTGGATCGTGGTCCTGGTGGGTAGCGGGGTGCCTGCCTGGGGTGGGGCGTGGCATGGCAGCCGTCGGCGGTGGGTGGTCCTGGTCCGGGGCGGTCGTCGGATCGGGCGCGCGGCTCGTGTCGTCCGCCGCGCTTTGCGGCCCGTGGGTGGCGAAGCCCCATGCGTCGATCTTGTGGTCGTCGGGTCCGTTCATGGCTCACTCCTGCTTGTCCGGCGGCCGGACGGCCGCGGTCTCCCGCTCGCCGGCACCCGCGGTTCCTCCTGTGCCACTGCCGCCACCCACGCCGACCGCCATCGGAGCCCCGCGGCGGACGCCGGTCCGCAGTTCCAGGGCCCAGTCGACGTCTTCCCGGGTCGGGCGGTCACGGCCGGCGAGGTCGGCGGCGGTCCAGGCGACGCGGAGGACGCGGTCGAGTCCGCGGGCGGTGAGCAGGCCGCATTCGAGATCGCGTTCCGCCTGGGCCAGGGCGCCGGGGTGGACCTGCCAGCGGGTTCGGAGTTCATGTCCGGGGATCTCGCTGTTGGTCCGCCAGGGGGTGCCGGTGAGGCGGGCTTCGGCGCGTTCGCGGGCCGCCCGTACGCGTTCGGCCACGGTGTCGGTGGATTCGGCGCGGCGGCCGAGCGCGATGAGTTCGGAGCGGGCAACCGGTTCCACGCAGATCCGCAGGTCCACCCGGTCCATCAGGGGCCCGGAGAGGCGGGCGCGGTAGCGGCGGACGGAGGACGGGCGGCATTCGCAGCCGCCGCCGACGGTGCCGTGCCGCCCGCAGGGGCAGGGATTGGCGGCGAGGGCGAGGAGAAACCGGGCCGGCATGCGCATCATCCCGGCGGCCCGGGCGACGACGACGTGCCCGGATTCCAGGGGCTGGCGTAAGGCGTCCAGGACGCGGGGGCTGCACTCGGCGGCCTCGTCGACGAAGAGCACGCCGTGGTGGGCGAGGGATACGGCTCCGGGGCGGGGCAGGCCGGTGCCGCCGCCCACGAGGGAGGCCATCGTCGCGGAGTGGTGCGGGGCGCAGTAGGGCGGCCGGTGGACCAGTGGCTGTCCCGGTGGAAGGGTGCCCGCTACCGAGTGGACGGCGGTGACCTCCAGGGATTCCTTGGGGCCCAGCGGTGGCAGCAGTCCTGGGAGGCGTTCGGCGAGCATGGTCTTGCCGGCGCCGGGCGGGCCTTTGAGGAAGATGTGGTGGCGTCCGGCGGCGGCCACCTCCAGTGCTCTGCGGGCACCGTGCTGGCCTGCGACATCCGCGAGGTCGGGGGTGTGCTCGCCGCGCGGCAGGCCCGCTCCGGCGCCGGTGCCGGGCACGGCCAGTCCGGCCAGTAGCGGATCGGGGCGGCCTTCTTCCGGCCGGCCTTCCTCCTCGGGCACGGGCTCGTCGGCGAGGACGGCGATCAGCTGGCGCAGGCTGCGGACGCCGAGGACGGAGATTCCGGGCACGAGTGAGGCCTCGGCGACGGTCCGTTCCGGGACGACGACCTGGCGGTATCCGGCGTCGGCGGCGGCGAGTACGGCGGGCAGCACGCCGCGTACGGGGCGGACGCGGCCGTCCAGGCCCAGTTCGCCGATCATCATCAGGTCGGTGAGTTCGCGGGGGTCGAGGCGCTCGGCGGCGCCGAGGACCGCGCAGGCCACGGCCAGGTCGAAGCCGCTGCCGCTCTTGGGTACCGAGGCCGGGCTGAGGCCGACGGTGAGCTTCTTCTGCGGCCATTCGGCGCCGGAGTTCACGACGGCGGCGCGTACTCGGTCCCTGGACTCGACCAGGCTCTTGTCGGGGAGTCCGACGAGGGTGAAGGCCGCGACGCCGGGTTCCAGGTCGGCCTGGACCTCGACGACGACGCCCTCGACCCCGACCAGGGCGACGGAGCAGGTGCGGGCGAATCCCATCTACGCCACCCCCCGTGCGTGCTGGACGACGGGGGCGCCGCGCGGCGGCAGGAGGACCCCGATGACGTCGATCCGGACGCCGCCGGGTGGTGGGCCGCCGTGCCGCTCCAGCCAGCGCTCGGCCAGCAGGCGCAGACGGGCGGTCTTCTCGGGGCGTACGGCCGCCATGGGGTGTTCGTAGCGGCCGGCGCGACGGGTTTTGACCTCGCAGACCACCAGGGCGTCGCCGTCGGAGGCGACGATGTCGATCTCGCCTTCCCGGCAGCGCCAGTTGCGGTGCAGGATCCGCATCCCGGCCTCGGTGAGCTGCCGGGCGGCCAGGTCCTCGCCGTAGCGGCCGAGTGCCCGTCTGCGGATGTCGGCGGGCTTGGTCGCCGGTGGCGTGGCGGCCGGTGGCCTGCCCGCCGCGGGCCGGCGGGCCGTACGAGACCTGTCGCGCCGCCTCCCCCGCGCCCCGTCCCGCGGTCCCCGGGCCTGCGTGTCGCTCCTGGCCAGCGTGCCGTCCCCGGCCTGTAGGCCGTACCCGGTCCGTACGTCATCCCCGGTCTGCGGGTCGCCCCCAGTCCGTACGTCGTCCCCGATCCGTGTGTCCTTCCCGGCCGTGCGGCCGGCCTGCATGGCGTTCATGCGGCACCACCTCCGGCACCGACTGTGACGCCCTCGCCACGATCTTTTGGATCTTGGTGGACAGTGAGCCGATTGTGGATAACTCGCTCACCCACACGTGTCACCCAGGGCGCGCCGTCGACCGGCGGAGGGCGCGCCACATGCCCGGCTGCCGCGGCCCGCGGCCGGCTCAGCTCCCCGGCAGGTCCAGATCGCTCTTGTTGAGCTCCTCGATGTTCACGTCCTTGAACGTCAGGACGCGCACCTGCTTGACGAAGCGGGCCGGGCGATACATATCCCAGACCCAGGCGTCAGCCATCGAGACCTCGAAGAACACCTCGCCCTGAACCGAGTGCACCTGCATCTCGTAGTCGTTGGTGAGGTAGAAACGCCGCTCGGTCTCGATCACATATTTGAACAGACCGACGACGTCGCGGTACTCCCGGTAGAGCTTCAGCTCCATCTCGGTCTCGTACTTTTCGAGGTCCTCGGCGCTCATGGCAGATCCCCTTCAGCCGTGCGTCCCCCTATTGTGCGTCAGACCCTCTCGGTCTCCAGCTGCACCGGCGCATTGGGGGGCCCTTCGTCGAGCAGCGTGCGCAGCAGCTCGGCGAGTCTGGTCGGATACACCGTCTCATGGGACGCGGACAGTTCCTCCGAAGTCCACCACCTGAGCCCCGAGACGCTGCGCCGTTCCAGGTCCGTGTGCCCGCCGGTGTCGGTGGCGGTCCGGGCGGTCCTGCCCAGGTAATACCACTCGTCCTGCTCCCAGCGCCGCCCGTCGAAGGGAAAGGCGCAATGACGCTTCCACAGGACCGGACCGAGGACGACGTCGGTGATCCCGGTCTCCTCGGCGAGTTCGCGCCGGGCGGCCGCTTCACGGCTCTCGTCGCCCTCCAGGCCGCCGCCCGGGGTGAACCACCAGGTCTCGGTGGGACGGTCCGGTTCGAAGCCGTGGAGCAGCAGGATCCGGTCGTCGGGGTCGAGCAGCACGACGCGGGAGACCTGCCGTACGCCGGCCGGGGCCGGCTTCCCGGGGACCGCGGGCCCGCTGCCCTCGGCCGGCGTCCCGGCGCCCCGCTCACCCACGCCGGCGCGCCCTGCGCCGGGCGATCGGCCCGTAGGCCGCACCGCCGAGGATGAGGACCGCGCCGGCGACCACGGAGAGGGTGATGGGCTGCAGGGGTCCGGGCTGGGAGGTGCCACCGGGGAGGGCGGAGAAACCGGCCGGGCGCTGCATCATCCCGATGCTGCCCAGGGGCCAGGCGCGGGCGTCGACCCGGGCCTGGACGGCGCTGCGCGGCACCGAGCCGTGGTCGCCGTCGGTGAGGTGGACGCGGGAGTCGAGGGAGTCGCTGCGGTGGTCGCCGAGGAGGAAGAGCTGGCCGGCGGGCACCGTGGCCTTGAAGCCGACAGGTGAGGCGGGGCCGCTGCCCTGCAGATACGGTTCCTCGATCGGGATCCCGTTGACGGTGAGCCGGCCCTGCTTGGTGCAGCAGGAGACCTTGTCACCGCCGGTGCCGACCACGCGCTTGACCATGGGCAGATCGCCCCATACGGAGTCCTCGAAGACGACGATGTCGCCGCGGCGTATCTCGGAGCCGTCCACCCGCTCGGCCATGACCCTGGCCCCGGCCGCGATCGTCGGGGACATCGAATCGGTCGGCACCGTGTAGGGGCGGTAGGTCAGCGCCCCCCATACGAAGCCGCCCAGGAACAGCACACAGCCGAGGGCCACGGCCAGACCTGACAGCACACTGCCCGTGGTCCGGCCGCGGCCGTCGGTCCTGCGTTCCGTACTGCTGCTCATCCCAGCTCCCACCCCGCGGACCGGTCCGCGTCGAAGATCCGGGACGGCACCTTACCTGGGGTTACGCTCTCCGGTCAGCCTCCGGCGGCGCCACATGACGAGCGGCACCGCGCCGGCCAGGCCCAGAGCGGCCGGGGCCGCCGCCATCGCCTTGTCGATCCCGGGCTGGTCGAAGGTGTCCGGCACCGGCAGGGTCGCCCAGCGGTTGATGGGCCAGGCGATGGTGAACGCCCGGCCGACGACCTCGTCCTCCGACACCGTGCCGTTGCCCTTGAGGTTCTGGTGGTAGCGGGAGTCGAGGGAGTCGTCACGGTGGTCGCCCATCACCCAGATCCGCCCCTCGGGGACGTGGATCGGGCCGAAGGCGCGGTCACCGCAGGGTGTGGCGCCGGGGAAGATGTACGACTCTTCCTTCAGCGCCTTGCCGTTGACCTTGACCGGTCCGCTGCCGTGGCACTCGACCGTGTCGCCGCCGACCGCGATGACCCGCTTGATCAGGTCCTTCTCCTCGGCCGAGGGCATCAGGCCGATGAAGCTGAGGACCTTCTGGACGGGGTTGGGCTCGGGCGTCGGGGTCTCGTTCAGCCAGCCGCCCGGGTCGTGGAAGACGACGACCTCGCCGCGCTGCGGCTTGGAGCCGAACCACGGCGTCAGCTTGTCGACCAGGACCCGGTCCCCGCGCTGCAGGGTGTCCTGCATCGAGTCGGACGGGATGGAGAACGCCTGCACCAGGAACGTCTTGATCAGCAGCGCCAGGAGCAGGGCGATACCGATGAGGATCGGCAGCTCTTTCCAGAAGGCGCGCGGCTTCTTGGCCTTCTTCATGCTGCCGCCCGCCTCCTCGTCCGCTGCCTGGTCCAACGTATCGGACGTCTCCGAAGTGTCCGGCTTGCCCAACGGCACCCCGCGCTGCGGCTCCGACTGTGACTGTGATCGTGACTGATGCACGGAACTCGCCGCCGGCTGCGGGGTCTCACCGCGCCTTGCCGGCTCTTCGGGCTCTTCGGTTCCGGACCGCGCGCCGACCGCCAAGTCCCCCACATCTGCTCCTTACTCCACGCACTCGCCCGCCCGTCAGCCGGTGCAGGCCCACCACTCCCATAACGAGCGGGAGTTCCGCAGGGGTCGGGAGTACGGTCAAACTCTCGGGTGACACCCTATGCGGCACATCCGCCGCGGACGCCCTGGCGCCCGGCGCGTCGCGCACGGTTGCGAAGGTGTCCGGCTCTTCGAGGCGCCGCCAGTGGCTGAACGGCCAGGCGATCACCACGGCCCGGCCCACGACGTTGTCCTCCGAGACCGTGCCACGGTACGGCTCGCTCAGGTGGAAGCGCGAATCCGCGGAGTCCGAACGGTGGTCGCCCATCACGAAGATGCGTCCGGTGGGAACGTTCACGGTGAACTTGATCTGGGAGGGCGGGTTCCCCGGATGGACGTACGGCTCGGTCAGCGGGGTGCCGTTGACGGTGACCCGGCCCTGCTTGTCGCAGCACTTGACGGTGTCGCCGCCGACCGCCACCACCCGCTTGATCAGGTCCTGCTCATCGGCCGACGGCAGCAGCCCGATGAAGGTCATGGCGTCCTTGACCGGCTGGAAGGCGCCCCCGTCGTCGGCGGGCTTGACCTGCTCCCCCTTGAGCCAGTTGCCGGGGTCCTTGAAGACGACGACGTCGCCGCGCTCCGGCTTGGAGCCGAACCAGGGGGTGAGCTTGTCGACCAGAACCCGGTCGCCGATCTTGATCGTCTGCTCCATGGAGCCCGACGGGATGACGAACGCCTGGACGAGGAAGGTCTTCAAAACGAGGGCGATGGCCAGCGCCACCCCGATGAGGATGGGGATTTCCTTGAGGTAGGAGCGCTGCCTGCGGCGTTTGATGCGCTTGGCCTGGCGCCGCCGCTCGGCCCGTCCGCCGGTGGCGGGCCGGCGTGGCTGCCGGCCGCCCTCGCCGGCCTCCTGGGGCTCGCCGGGCGCCGCCAAGTCGCCGTACCCGCCCGCGGAGTCGCTGCTGGGGCCGTCGGCTCCGCGTCCGGGCCTGGCGGTGGTCTGCCGCCCGTGACGGGGGCGTCCGCGGCTACCCATGGGAGCCTGCCGCGGGGGGTATCCGGTCGAAGGACCCTGGCGCGTCGATGGTGCGCCAGCGGCCGACCGGCCAGGTGATCAGCTCCGCGCGGCCGATGATCTTGTCGAGGGGGACCGTGCCGCCGCCCGGTTGGCCGAGGTGGTCGCGGGAGTCGCTCGACTTGGCACGGTGGTCCCCCATGACCCACAGCCTGCCCTCGGGCACCACGATGTCGAACTCCACCGAGGACGGCGCGTCCCCGGGGTGGAGGTAGCCCTCGCTCACGGGCTCACCGTTCACTTCGATCCGCCCCCGTCTGTCGCAGCAGGTCACATGGTCACCACCGATGCCGATCACGCGTTTGACGTAGTCGGTCTCGGCGGGTCGGGCCAGTCCCAGCGCCGCGCCGGCTCCGCGCACCAGCCCCGTGACGGGATTCTCCCCCTGCTCCCTGTGAACGAAAGACCCGGTGCCGTCGAACACCACCACATCGCCCCGCGCGGGCTCGCTGCCGAAACGGTACGCCAGCTTGTTGACCAGCACCCGGTCCCCGATCTGCAGGGTGTTCTCCATGGAGGAGCTGGGGATCAGAAAGGGCTGTGCGAAAGCGGCGCTGAGCAGCAGGGCGAACGCCAGGCACAGCGCGAACAGGGTGACCGGCCGATGGCGCAGGCGGGCCGCACGGGCGAGGAAACGCGCGAAGCGCGACCCCTGCTCCGACCCCTTGTCGGGGGTGGGAGAGGAGTCGCGCTCCGTGAGTTGTGCGTCGGTGTCCATCGGGGCCCGAGCCTATCCGGCCACGTCCGGACATCGGACGCGAGAGGCGCTTTGCGTTGCCCTGGCGCAAAAAATCGCGCTCCGGGCGGCGCGGCTCAGCTCTCGCGCTTCTCCTTGATCTTGGCAGCCTTGCCGCGCAGCTCACGCAGGTAGTACAGCTTGGCGCGACGGACGTCACCGCGGGTCACGACCTCGATCTTCTCGACGATCGGGGTGTGCACCGGGAAGGTGCGCTCGACGCCGACGGAGAAGCTGACCTTGCGGACCGTGAAGGTCTCGCGCACGCCGGAGCCCTGGCGGCGGATGACTACGCCCTTGAACTGCTGCACACGGGAGCGGTTGCCCTCGATGACGCGGACGTGGACGTTGACGGTGTCACCCGGGCGGAAGGCCGGGATGTCGCTGCGCAGCGACGAGGCGTCGACGGAGTCGAGAAGGTGCATGACCTACTGCTTTCTTCGTTGATGCCACAGGTCATCAACGGGATATCGGAAAGGATGTTTCGGTTGCCGTTCCGTCGGGCGGGCGTCGTTCCCCCTGTGGCAGGGGCGCGCGCCGGACGCACACAGCAGCGGCCTATTCTTCCACGGCCTCGCTCGTACGCCCAAATCGGCCGTCCTCACCCGCCGACCAGCCCAGAGCGGCGAGGATCGCGCGGTCGTGCTTGTCGAACGCGGCGGGGTCGGCGCGCTCGATCAGATCGGGACGGTTTTTGTCGGTGCGGCGGAAGGCCTCGTCGCGGCGCCAGCGGGCGATCTTGCCGTGGTGGCCGCTGAGCAGCACCTCGGGGATGGTGCGGCCGCGCCACTCGGGAGGCTTGGTGTAGACGGGGCCCTCCAGGAGGTCGGCCATCGCACCGGGGGCGAAGGAGTCGTCCTGGTGGGAGGCGGCGTTGCCGAGGACGCCGGGCAGCAGCCGGGCGATGGCCTCGACCATGACCAGTACCGGGGCTTCACCACCGGCGAGTACGTAGTCGCCGATGGAGACCTCGCGCACGTCGAGGCGGTCGCCGTACTCCTCGATGACGCGGCGGTCGATGCCCTCGTAGCGGGCCGGGGTGAACACCAGCCAGGGCTTGGCGGAGAGTTCGACGGCGAGCTGCTGGGTGAACGGCTCGCCGCTGGGGGTGGGGACGACGATGACCGGCGCGCCCTCGCCGGAGGCCAGGACCGTATCGAGCGCCTCGCCCCACGGCTCGGGCTTCATGACCATGCCGGGGCCGCCGCCGTAGGGGGTGTCGTCGACGGTGTTGTGCTTGTCGTGCGCCCATGCGCGCAGGTCGTGGATGCGCACATCGAGCTGTCCACGGGCCCGGGCCTTGCCGACGAGGGAGACGTTCAGCGGCTCGAGGTACTCGGGGAAGATCGTGACGACGTCGAGCCGCATCAGCTGTCCTCGCGGCTGGAGGCGATCTCCGCCTGGCTGTCGTCGAGCAGGCCGGGCGGCGGGTCGATCACCGCGCGCTGCGCCTCTAGGTCGATCTCGGGGACGATCTCGGCGACGAAGGGGACCATGACCTCACTGCCGTCGGGGCGCCCGACGATCAGCAGGTCCTGGTAGGGCAGGTGGGAGATCTCGGAGATCCGGCCGACGACCGTGCCGTCGCGGGTGACGACGTCGAGGTCGATCAGCTGGTGGTCGTAGAACTCCTCGGGGTCCTCGGGGACCTCCTCGGGGTCGACCTCCGCGATCAGCAGCGTGTTGCGCAGCGCCTCGGCGGCGGTGCGGTCCGCGACGCCCTCGAAGCGCAGCAGCAGCCGGCCGCTGTGCACCCGGCCGGTCGCGATGGTCAGCGGCCCGACGGAGGACGGGTCGGTGGCGAGGACGGCGCCCGGAGCGAGCCGCAGTTCGGGCTCGTCGGTACGCACCTCGACGGTGACCTCGCCCTTGATGCCGTGGGCGCGGCCGATCCGTGCCACTACCAACTGCACGCTTGTCTCTCCCTTACGTGTGCCTACGGCAGGAGCCCGTAGACGACTGCGGGCCGGGGAGGCCCGAAGCCCTCCCCGGCCCGAGCCGGTGTTCAACTTGTCAGCGGACCTGGTCCACGTCGACGAGGTCGACGCGGATGCCCCGGCCGCCGATGGCGCCCACGACGGTCCGCAGGGCGCGGGCGGTACGGCCGTTGCGGCCGATCACCTTGCCGAGGTCGTCGGGGTGGACCCGGACCTCGAGCACGCGCCCGCGACGCAGGGTGCGCGAGGCTACCTGCACGTCGTCGGGGTTGTCGACGATGCCCTTGACGAGGTGCTCGAGGGCTTCCTCGAGCATGCTCAGGCCTCGGTCGACTCGGAGGTGGACTCGGCCGCAGCCTCGTCCGCCTTCTTGTCAGCCTTCTTCGCCTTCGGGGTGATGGCCTCACCCTTCGGCTCGTCACCGGAAGCCTTGGCGGCGGCCTCGAAGAGGGCGCGCTTGTCGGCCTTCGGCTCGGCGACCTTCATCGGCGCCGGGGCGGGCAGGCCCTTGAACTTCTGCCAGTCGCCGGTGACCTTGAGGATGGCCAGAACGGGCTCGGTCGGCTGCGCGCCGACGCTCAGCCAGTACTGGGCACGCTCGGAGTCGACCTCGATGCGGGAGGGGTTCTGCACCGGGTGGTACAGACCGATCTCCTCGATGGCCCGGCCGTCACGGCGGGTGCGGGAGTCGGCGACGACGATGCGGTAGTGAGGCGAACGGATCTTGCCCAGACGCTTCAGCTTGATCTTGACTGCCACGGGAGTGGTGTCTCCTGGTCTTGACGTGGTGGGGCACAACGAGATGCCACGTGGGGTTGCGGTACTCGGGTGCCCGATGGACGCGTCAGCCGGAGGAGAGAGGGGTCCTGTGCGACTGTCGAGTACAGCTAGCCATTGTGCCACACGCCCCCGGGTCAGCCGACCGCGGCCACCTCGGGGATCCGGAAGGGCTTGCCGCAGCCGCCGCAGACGATCGGCGCCTGGGCCAGCACGGACGGCACGACTCGGACGTTGCGCCCGCAGTCGCAGACGGCCTTGACGCGTACGCCGCCTCCGGAGGAGCCGTGCCGGGCGGCCGGGCCCCGGAAGCTGCGGGCGGTGTCCGTCGCGGTCGCGGCCGTGTGCGCCTTGAGGGCTCTGGAGAGCCGTTCGATGGTGGGGCGGTAGCGCCTCCTGGCTTCGGGGTTGAGGGTGACCAGCGAGAAGCCACTGCTGGGGTGCGGCTCGTCGGCATGGTCCAGGCCCAGCTCCTCGGCGATCGCCAGGAATCGGCGGTTGTGGTAGCGGCCAGCCCGGGAGGTGTCGCGGACGCCGCGGGCGGCGGCGATGCCGTGGACGGCCTCATGGAGCAGCCGTTCGAAGGAGAGCTCGGCGCCACAGGCGGACGAGGACTCTCCGATCAGGGACTCGGGCGCGGCCAGGTCCGGCAGCTCGGGGTGGTGCCGTTGAATATCGGCCCAGGCGAGCGCCAGCTCGGCGGCGAGAACAGGCGGTGTCGTGCTCACGTCGTGACAACGAGCCGGGATCGCCGAGTGTTCCGATTCCGGGCCATCCCAAATAATTTGCACGTACCAGTCAGTTTCCGGTCATGGGCCGTGGGGAGGGCCGGGTGCGTCGATCTGCGCAGAAGGCGCCCACCAGCCCGCAAGCCGGTACGTACCACCATGTACGCCGCATGGCGTAGCGGGTCGTCTGCCGCCTCGACGATCACCGCGGCGATGGTACGGGGGGAACCTGTGCCCGTCGGCACCGGGCCGTATCCCACCGTAGGGCCGCCGGGCGGTGCACGGGCGGGGAAGTCGGGGGGCGCGCGGAGCATCCAGGTGGCGGGCGTTGCCGTGGCGGATCCGCCGGGTCCGGGGCACGCTGGAACGGCGCTCCGGGGTGCGGGCCCGGCGCATACAGGGGCGCGCGGGAGACAATCCCGGCGCACACCCTGGACGCCCGGACGGATGCGCAGTTGTCTGGATTGCGGGGGCGCACGACGCGCGAACACGGGGGCGATCGGTACGGAACAGCTTCGGTTCTCGGCGAATAGGGGCGCTATCGATGTCACCCACGCTCGTACGGCACCAGCTTCCGAACTCCGGGTCCATGCGCGGCGACGACCCGCCCTCGCCGGCCGGGGCGCCGACGCGCACCCGTGACTGGGCCGAGATCCAGGAGCGGATGCTCGTGCCGCTCTACGAAGCCGCGTACGACCGTCTGGGGGTCGGTCCCGGCACCCGTCTGCTGGGGCTCGGCTGTGGCTCCGGTCTTGCGCTGCTGCTCGCGGCGGGACGGGGGGCGCAGGTCAGCGGCGTGGATGCGGACGAGTCCCGGCTGGAGCTGGCGCGCGAGCGGCTCACGGCGGACGGCACGCCGGAGCACACCCGGGTGGTCAGCGGCGGGCTTGAGGCGGCGGCGTCCGGGAACGCCGCCTTCAATGTGGTCACCGCCTTCCATCCGGTGGGCTGCGTGAGCTCCGTCGAGGGGCTGACGGCGTCGCTGACCGCGGCGGCCGGGCTGGCGGAGCGCGGCAGCGCGGTGGTGCTGGGCGGCTGGGGCCCGGTGGAGCGCTGTGCGACGGCGGGGGTGCTGCGGGTGGCGCAGCGGCTGGCCGATCCGCTGCGTACGGCGGGCGGCTGGCGCCCGAGCGGACGGGACGACCTGGAGGAGCTGGCGGAGCGGGCCGGGCTGCGGCCCGACGGTTCGGGGCGGGTGGCCTGCCCGTTCGGGTACGCGGACCTGTCCAGCGCGGTGCGCGGGCTGCTGTCCACGGGGCTGTTCGACGCGGCGCTCGAGGTGACCGAGCAGCGCCAGGTGGAGAAGGAGCTGGCGGAGGCGCTGCATCCGTATCAGCGGGAGGACGGGGCGGTCTGGATGCCGAACGTGTTCCGGTATCTGATCGCGCGGACCCGGTAGCGCGCGGAGCCGCGGAATGCGCGAGCCCCCGGCCGCACGGTGGTGGCCAGGGGCTCGGGAGCCGTGATGAGGGGCCGGCTCAGCCCATGAACTTCTTGAATTCCTCGGGCAGTTCGAAGTTCTGCGGGTCCTGGCCGCCCTGCGGCAGGCCCAGGGGGTTGCCGGACTGGGCGGCCTCGCGGCGGGCGGCCGCGGCCTGCTCCTCGGCCTTGCGCTTCATCGGGTTGCCGCTCTTGCGCTTGCCCTTGGCCTGCTTGACCTGCTTCTTCTTCCTAGCGGCGCCACCGCCCATGCCCGGCATGCCCGGCATCCCGGGCATGCCGCCGCCCTGAGCCATCTTCGACATCATCTTGCGCGCCTCGAAGAACCGCTCGACGAGGTTCTTGACCGTGCTGACGTCGACACCGGAACCCCTGGCGATACGGGCCCGGCGCGAGCCGTTGATGATCGTCGGCTCCTGGCGCTCGGCCGGGGTCATCGACTTGATGATGGCGGCGGTGCGGTCGACCTCGCGCTCGTCGAGGTTGTTGATCTGGTCCTTCATCTGGCCCATGCCGGGGAGCATGCCGAGCAGCTTGGAGATGGAGCCCATCTTGCGGACCTGCTCCATCTGGGCCAGGAAGTCGTCGAGGGTGAACTCCTTGGGGCCCTTCGCCAGCTTGGCCGCCATCTTCTCGGCCTCGGCCTGGCTGAAGGTCTGCTCGGCCTTCTCGATCAGGCTGAGCATGTCGCCCATGCCGAGGATGCGGGACGCCATGCGGTCCGGGTGGAACGCGTCGAAGTCGTCCAGCTTCTCGCCGTTGGAGGCGAACATGATCTGCTTGCCGGTGACGTGCGCGATGGAGAGCGCGGCACCACCGCGGGCGTCGCCGTCGAGCTTGGAGAGCACCACGCCGTCGAAGCCGACGCCGTCGCGGAAGGCCTCGGCGGTGTTGACCGCGTCCTGGCCGATCATCGCGTCGACGATGAAGAGGATCTCGTCGGGGCTGACCGCGTCCCGGATGTCCGCGGCCTGCTGCATCATCTCGGCGTCGATGCCGAGGCGGCCGGCGGTGTCGACGATGACGACGTCGTACTGCTTGGTCCGCGCGTGCTCGATCGAGTCCTTGGCCACCTGGACGGGGTCGCCGACGCCGTTGCCCGGCTGGGGGCCGTAGAAGGCGACGCCCGCGCGCTCGGAGACGACCTGGAGCTGGTTGACGGCGTTGGGGCGCTGGAGGTCGCAGGCGACCAGCAGCGGGGCGTGGCCCTGCCCCTTGAGCCAGCGGCCGAGCTTTCCGGCCAGGGTGGTCTTACCGGCACCCTGGAGACCCGCGAGCATGATCACGGTCGGCGGCTGCTTGGCGAAGCGCAGCCGGCGGGTCTCGCCGCCGAGGATGCCGATGAGCTCCTCGTTGACGATCTTGATGACCTGCTGGGCGGGGTTCAGCGCCTGGGAGACCTCGGAGCCGGTGGCCCGCTCCTTGACCTGCTTGATGAAGGCCCGGACGACGGGGAGGGCGACATCGGCCTCGAGCAGCGCGATGCGGATCTCGCGCGCCGTGGCGTCGATGTCCGCCTCGCTCAGGCGGCCCTTGCCCCGGAGGTTTTTGAAAGTACTCGCCAAGCGGTCGGAAAGCGTATCGAACACGGCGGTCGTCGATCCTCGGGGTCGGGGGCGGGGTCCAGTCGGGTTCTAGGGTATCCGGCCTGGCAAGCGAACCGTTCCGGACCGGTTTCCCGCGGCGCCGGCGCACCGGGCCGCTCCCTCGCCCGTAGGGCCGACGCCCGTCCGTACGGCTACTGGAGCGCGGCCTCCACGGCCGCCGCGACCTTCCGGGCCTCGCCCTCCGCGAGCGGCGCCCCGTCCGTCCCCGTGACGTAGAACGCGTCCACCGCGTTCGCCCCCAGGGTGCTGATGTGCGCGCTGCGGACGGCGACGCCGGCGGTCTCCAGGGCGCGGCCGATGCGGTGCAGCAGGCCGTGTGCGTCCTGGGCGCGGACCTCGATGACGGTCGCGGTGCGGGAGCTGCCGGTGGCGACGGTGACCCGGGGCGGCGGGGCGAGCACGGCGCGCGAGCGGCGGGCGTAGGCGCGTTCGCGCTCGGCGAGGCGGGCGGGGATGTCGAGGGAGCCGTCCAGGGCGCGGACGAGGTCGGCGCGGAGTCGGTCGGCCTCCGGCAGCGACCCGTATTCGGCCGCCACCCGCCAGCTCAGCAGCAGGACCGGGCCCTGGCCGATGGGGTCGAGGAAGAGCAGGTCGGCGGCGCGCACGGTGAGTCGGTGCAGGGCCAGTACGCCGGCCGCGGCGGGCAGTACCCCCGGCTGGTCCGGTACCGCCATCAGCAGTTCGACGCCGACCGGCTCCTGTGCGGGTGCCTCGTCCGCGGCCCCGGTGGGTGTCTCGGCGCGGGTGCGCAGGGTCAGGACGGCGCCGCCGGTGCGTCCGGCCTCTATGGCCAGCCGCTCCTGCTCCGCGGTCGGCTCGTCCGCGCCGCGTACCTCCGGCTCGGGCTCCCCCGCGAGCCGGGCGGCGACCCTCTTGACCAGGTCGGCGACGAGTCCGCCGCGCCAGGCGCTCCAGGCGGCGGGGCCGGTGGCCAGCGCGTCGGCCTCGGTCAGGGCGTGCAGCAGTTCGAGGGTCTGGGTGCCGCCGACCGCGTCGGCGACCGCCCCGACGGTCTCCGGATCGTCCAGGTCGCGCCGGGTGGCGGTCTCGACGAGCAGCAGATGGTGCCGTACGAGGGTGGCGATCACCGAGGTGTCGCGGGCGTCGAAGCCGAGCCGGCCGGCCACGTCGTGGGCGATGGTCTCGCCGGCCACCGAGTGGTCGCCGGGCCAGCCCTTGCCGATGTCGTGCAGCAGCGCGGCGACCAGCAGCAGGTCGGGGCGGTGCACCCGGCGGGTCAGCGCGGAGGCCCGTACGGCGGTCTCGACCAGATGGCGGTCCACGGTCCAGGTGTGGACGGGGTTGCGCTGCGGGCGGCAGCGGACCCGCTCCCAGTCCGGCAGCAGCCGGGTGATGATGCCCTCGGCCTCCAGGGCCTCCCATACGGGCACGGTGGGGGTGCCGGCCCCCAGGAGGGTGACCAGTTGCTCGCGGGCCTCGGCGGGCCACGGTACGGGCAGCGGGTGGGCGGCGGTCGCCGTGGCGCAGCGGCGGATGGCGTGGGTGGCCAGCGGCAGCCCGGCCTGGGCGGCCGCGGCGGCGGCGCGCAGCACCAGCACCGGGTCCCGCTCGGGGCGGGCGGTGCGGGCCAGCACCGCTTCGCCGTCGAGCTCGACCACGCCCTCGGCGAGCGGCGTGCGCTCCCCCTTGCCGGCGCCGCGGCCCGGCAGCAGGCCGCGCAGCACGGGTTTGACGGAGCGGGCGCGCAGCACCCGGCCGACCTCGCGCCAGGTCACGTCGGCCGCGTAGGAGATGGTGCGGGCCGATTCGTAGGTCTGCCGCAGCAGGGCGTCGGAGTCCAGCATGCCGAGTGCTTCGGCGACCTGGTCGTGCTCCTGGAGGGAGAGCCGGTCGGTGGCCCGCCCGGTGGTCAGGTGCAGCGCGTCGCGGGTGTCGAGCAGGCGGGTGCGGGCGGCTTCCAGGCCGCCGCGCGGGGCGTCGGCGAGCCAGGAGGCGGCCACGGCCCGGAGCGCGGTGGCGTCCCGCAGTCCGCCCCTGGCCTCCTTGAGGTCCGGTTCGAGGAGGTACTGCAGTTCGCCCTGCCGCTCGGCGCGCTCCTGGCACAGGGCGTGCAGTTCCGGCAGCCGCTTGGGGGCGCTCTCGCGCCAGTCGGCGTACGCCGCGGTGCGCAGTCCGGCGCTCAGTTCCGGGTCGCCGGCCAGGTGGCGGGCGTCGAGCAGGCCCAGCTGCACCTTGAGGTCCTCGCGGGCCGCCTTGCGGGCCTCGGCGGGGGTGCGTACGGAGTGGTCGAGGGCGAGACCGAGGTCCCAGACGGGGTACCAGAGGTGGTCGGCGAGCGCGGCGAGGGCGCCGGGGTCGGCGCGGCCGTCGTGCAGCAGGAGCAGGTCCAGGTCACTGCGCGGGGAGAGTTCGCCGCGCCCGTAGCCGCCGACGGCGACCAGGGCGGTACCGGAGAGGCCGGCGGCGGTGGTGTGCCGGGTCAGTAGGCCGGCGAGCCATTCGTCGGTCAGCCGGGCGAGGGCGGCGCGGCGCTCGGGGCCGGTGGGCTCCTTGGCCTGGAGGAGGCGCAGTCTGGCCGCGGGGTAGCCGCCTTCGGGGGCGGGCCCGCTCCCTGTGGGCGCTCCGGCCGGTCCTGCCGTTTCCTCGACGCTCTCCGTCAACTCCCGCGCTCCTTGGTCGTGTTGTCCCCTGCGGTCAGTGGTGGCCCCTGAGTCCCTCCGGCGAGTCCTCCGGTGAGTCCCTCCGGGGCTGGAGCTGCCTCGCGGCGTCTCCGCGCTTGCCTTGCGGCTTGCCTTGCGACGCCTCCTTGTATTCCGGCAACGATTACGGAGAGTAATTAGTTCCGGGCGGTCTGCTACCGCCCGTCGTCGTGCGGCCTGCCCGTCACGCATGGCCAGTCTGGTCCGGTACCCGGCCGCGCGGCCATCCGCCGCACGGGCGTCGCCGGTCCGGCTCCGGCCCCGGCGGCGGATGCCACCGCGGGGGCCGGAGCCGGGCCGTGAGCCGGTTACAGGGCGTCCGGCCCTCGTTCACCGGTGCGCACCCGCACCGCGTCGTCGACGGGGACGGTCCACACCTTCCCGTCGCCGATCTTGCCGGTGCGGGCCGCCTTGACGACGATGTCCACCAGTTCCTCGGCGTCCGCGTCCTCGACCAGCACCTCGATGCGGATCTTCGGTACCAGGTCGACGGTGTACTCGGCGCCGCGGTACACCTCCGTGTGCCCGCGCTGTCTGCCGTAGCCGCTGGCCTCGGTGACGGTCAGGCCGTGCACACCGAAGGCGTGCAGGGCGTTCTTCACCTCGTCCAGCCGGTGCGGCTTGATTACTGCCGTGATGAGCTTCACGCGTCCACCTTCTTGTTCAGTGCCTGGCCCAGTGCGGGTCCGGTGCGGGGCGCGGAGCCACCGCCGGCGCCGGCGAAGTCGTACGCCGTCTCGGCGTGCTCGGCCTGGTCGACGCCGGCGATCTCCTCGTCCTCGCCGACCCGGAAGCCCATCACCAGGTCGATGACCTTGGCAAGGACGTAGGAGACGACCAGGGAGTACAGCAGCACGCAGACCACACCGATCGTCTGCTTGCCCAGCTGCTCGAAGCCGCCGCCGTAGAACAGGCCCTTTGCCTTGCTCTGCACACCGCCGGTGGCGAACAGGCCGATCAGCAGCGATCCGGCGATACCGCCGACCAGGTGGACACCGATCACGTCGAGGGAGTCGTCGTAGCCGAGCTTGTACTTGAGGTTGACGGCCATGGCGCACAGCACACCGGCGATCACGCCGATGGCGATGGCGCCCAGCGGGCTGACCGAGCCGCACGCCGGGGTGATCGCGACGAGTCCGGCGACCGCGCCGGAGGCCGCGCCGAGGGTGGTGAACGAGCCGTGCCGGAGCTTTTCGTACGCCAGCCAGCCGAGCATCGCGGCGGCGGTGGCGACCTGGGTGTTGACGAAGGCGACCGCGCCGATGCCGTCGTCGTTGCCGAGCCAGGAGCCGGCGTTGAAGCCGAACCAGCCGAACCACAGCAGACCGGCGCCGAGCATCACCAGGGGGAGGCTGTGCGGCCGCATCGGGTCCTTCTTGAAGCCGATGCGCTTGCCGACGACCAGGATCGCGCCGAGCGCCGCGGCACCGGCGTTGATGTGCACGGCCGTGCCGCCCGCGAAGTCGATGACGCCCAGGTCGAACAGCCAGCCGCCCTCGGCCCACACCCAGTGGGCGACGGGGAAGTAGACGATGGTGACCCACAGGGCGATGAACAGGGCCCAGGCGGTGAACTTGACCCGGTCCGCGAGGGCACCGCTGATCAGGGCGGGCGTGATGATCGCGAACATCAGCTGGAACACCGCGAAGACGTAGACCGGGATGGTGCTCGCGCCCCACAGCTCGGTCAGTCCGATGCCGCTCAGGCCTGCGAAGTTGCCGTCCCAGCCGATGAGGCTGCCCTTGTCGGTGCCGAAGGCGAGTCCGAAGCCGTACAGGACCCAAAGGATGGTGACGATGCCCAGGCTGATGAAGCTCATCATCAGCATGTTGAGCACGCTCTTGACCCGGACCATGCCTCCGTAGAAGAAGGCGAGTCCGGGGGTCATGACCATCACCAGTGCGGAGCAGATCAGCATGAAGCCGGTGTTCGCCGGGCTGAGCGTCACCTTGTCTGCTGCAAGCGTCAGGATGCCTGGGGGCATCGGCGTCTCCTCGTCGTCGATGCGGCCCGTGCGGGCGTGTTTCTGGTGGGCCGACTTCGCGATGAGGTTGTCGCAGGGTGGTTTCGGCCAAACCTTGCGGGTGTTTCACCACCGTGACGAAGGCGGCGTCTGTGTTACGCCCCGATGAACTCCGCGATCAGCGCCGGTAAGTCCCGATTCACCCGTTCACCCGCAGAATTGCTCACCCGGGCCCTCCCCTTCCCCACCCGAGCCATCAATTGAGCCACCCCTACGGCGACCGGCCACCTACGCGAGAGCGGCACCGGCTCAGGCGCAAAAGGAGGACCGGCCGCGGACGCCGCCCGCATGACTGGCAGGGGGGAGCCGAGTCGGGCTGTACGGGGCGGCGGCCGCGGCCGGAGGGGTGGGGGATGCCGTCAGCCGACGGCCTCCGCGGTTTCCGGGAGCTGGCGGGCGAGCTCGTCGGTGAGCTGGATGACCTCGGCGACGCCGCCGAATTCCCGGGCGGCGGTGTCCACGGTCTTGCGCAGCCGGGTGTTGACCCGCTCCGAGCGGACCTGCCTGGCGAACGGGATGGCCCGCTGCGCCATCTCCGCGCAGGCCTCCGGCTCCTTCTGCAGCAGCCGGACGGTGGCCATGCCGATCAGGTTGAGTGCGTACGAACGCTGGTGCTCGGCGTCCTTGCCGAACAGTTCGACGGCCCGTTCCATGACGGGCTCGGCGAGCGAGGCGTAGGTGGGGCTGCGGCCGGCCACATAGGCCAGATCGCGGTAGGAGTGGGCGTTCTCGGCGTTCAGCTCGGCTTCGGAGAAGAAGCGGATCCAGTCCGGCTCGGGCTCGCCGGGCGCGACGTCGCAGAAGGTGTCCTCGGCCATCCGGACGGCCCGCTTGACCTTGCTGGGCTGGCCCATTCCGGCGTAGGCGCGGGCCTCCATCGCATACAACATCGCCTGGGTGCGGGGGGTCGCCGTCTCCCTGCTGCCGTACTGGGCGAGATGGATCAGCTCCAGCGCGTCGTCGGGCCGGCCGAGGTGGATCATCTGCCGGCTCATGCTGGAGAGGATGTACGAGCCCAGGGGGCGGTCGCCGGCTTCCTTGGAGGCGTGCAGCGCCAGCACGAAGTACTTCTGCGCGGTCGGCTGGAGCCCGATGTCGTAGCTCATCCAGCCGGCCAGCTCGGCGAGCTCGGCGGCGACCTTGAAGAGCCGCTTGGCGACCGGTGCCGGCTGCGGTTCCTGGAGGAGGTCGGTGACCTCGTGGAGCTGGCCGACGACCGCCTTGCGTCGCAGCCCGCCGCCGCACTGCGCGTCCCATTGGCGGAACATCGCGGTGGTCGACTCCAGGAGGTCCAGCTCAGGCTTGGACAGCCGCGCGGGCCGCCTGGCCCGGTCGGGCTCCTCCGGGCCGGTCTGGCTCGCGGGGACGGGCACCAGCCAGCGCTGCATCGGCTCGATGAGGCTGGGGCCGGCGGCGAGCGCCAGGGAGGTGCCGAGGAAGCCGCGGCGCGCCAGCATCAGGTCGCTGCGGGAGAACTCGCTGATGAGGCCGACCGTTTGGGCGCCGGCCCACGGCAGGTCCACGCCGGAGACGGACGGGGACTGGTGCGCGGAGCGCAGCCCCAGATCCTCGACGCCGACGACGCAGCCGAAGCGTTCGGAGAACAGCTCGGACAGGATCCGGGGGATGGGTTCGCGCGGCTGCTCGCCGTCGAGCCAGCGGCGCACCCGCGAGGTGTCGGTGCTGATGTGATGGGCGCCCATCTGGCGCGCCCGGCGGTTGACCTGTCGCGCCAGCTCGCCCTTGGACCAGCCGCTGCGCATGAACCACGAACCCAACTGCGCGTTGGGCTGTTTGACGGCGTCGGTGCCGCCCGTGCCGCCGTTGCCGCCCACTGGAAGCCCCTCCCGATAGCTGCCTTGGTGCCTGGTGCTCACTGCGAACCACCCGCAGGCCGCCGCCCGTTGCGACGCCTGTCCGGGGTACATCTACCCGATCACGGATTCCGGCCACACCTTTTGGCCTGCGCTCTACCAGTGAGTTGCCACCGGCATACCCGTGCGAATGATGCCTCTCGGGGGTTCGTGCACTGAAAGTAATCCTACGATCACGCCCCCCGCGAGGGCGATTGGGGAAACGCCACCATTCGCCACCCCTTCGAATGAACTCCCCGCCCGGCTCTCACGATTGACTTGACACAGGTCGCGTACGGCCGGGCGGAACGAAGCACGCAAGGGCTCGCGGCTCACCCCGCACCACCCGGCGCGCCACGTCGCGCCACCGCCACTTCGGGCCTCGACGGAGCGTGCACGGCGCCCCGACGTCAACCCGCCGACTCGTAACCACTGGCACGCACCACCCGTTGGAGGAGGCATGGGCTTCACGATCGGCGGCATCCGGGAGATTCGTTCCGCCTCCCGGCGCCGCGTCCGCTCGACCGAGATCACGGCGGTGGCGGAGTACACCGGGCTGTGGGGCTGGGACGTCGCCCCCGGTGCCCGTGCGGTCCGCGCCGGAGGCGGCCGTACGGACTGTTCGTGCGGCGACGCCGGGTGCCCCTCCCCCGGCGCCCATCCGCTGGCCCTGGGCGAGGAGTTGGCGGCGGGCGCCACTCTGGAGAAGGCCGCCGCGGCGTGGGCGGAGACGCCGGGCGCCGCCATCCTCCTTCCGGTGGGCCGCTCGTTCGACATCCTCGACGTGCCGGAGGTCGCGGGCCGGGTCACGCTGGCGCGCCTGGAGCGGATGGGCCTGCCGCTCGGCCCGGTGGCCGCGACCCCGACGGGCCGTGCGCTGTTCTTCGTCGCGCCGGGCGCGGCCGTCGCACTGCCCGATCTGCTCTACCGGATGGGCTGGGACGACGCGGCCCTCGACCTGCGCCCGCTGGGCCCCGGCGACCACATCACCGCTCCCCCGTCCGACCACGGCGGGCAGGGCCCGATGCGCTGGCTGCGCCCGCCGGCCCTGGACACCGCCGACCGTCCGCCGCAGGCGCGACTGCTCCTGGGCACGCTGGCGTACGTCTGCGCCCGTCTGTGCGCGTGAGCCGGCGCTGCTCCCGCGCACCGCGGGGGGAGCAACGGGATGTCGCGGGCCCCGGCGGCGCCTCAGCGCCCGCCGGGCACCGCCGTGCGCCGGGTGCGGTCGAGGAGCGTACGCAGGACGGCCTCGGCGTGGGTCCACAGCACCGCGCCCCCGATGCCCGGCACGAGGTGCCGGACGGCTCCGGGGATGCGCAGCGCGAGCCCGGCTCCCTGGTCCGGTGAGTGGCCGGTGTCCTCGGCGCCGTACCACAGGTCCACCGGGATCGTGATCGCGTCGTAGGCGATGTCCCACCGGCCCATGGCCAGCACGGTGTCCCGGGCGTACCCCTGCGGGCCGGGCGCGAAGGCCTCCCGCAGCGCCTCCTGGTAGGCGGCGGCGAAGGCGGGCTCCTCGTAGATCGCGCGATCGCAGTCCGGGCTGCCGGCCCGCACCATGTTCCACATGTCCTGGGGGGTGAACTTCGCCAGCAGCCGCTCCGCGGCGTCCGGGTCGTGTACCGCGAGGCGGACGAGCCGGGCCAGTTCGTCCGGGAGCCGGCCGGCGAACCGCGGGTCGGCGACCTCGTCCGCCCCGGAGACCACCGCCAGCGCGCCGATGACGTCGTGTGCGGCGCAGGCCAGGGCGAACGGCGCGCCCTGCGAGTTGCCGACCATGGCGGGCCGGTGCAGGCCGCGGCGGGCGGCGAATTCCCGGATGTCGGCGGCGAAGCCGGCGAAGGTGCGGCGGGGGTGGGGTGAGGAGGCGCCCAGGCCGGGCCGGTCCAGGCCGATCAGCCGGACCCCGAGTGCCTCGACGGCCTCGGCGCCGAATCCCAGCCGCCGGCTGGTGGCCGCGCCCGGTGAGAGCAGCACCGGTGTGCCGTCCACCGGGCCCCACTCCGCGAAGCCCAGCAGCCGTCCGTCGGGGAGTCGTTCCGTGCCGGTGCGCGCCGGGGCGGCGGTGCGTGACGTCATGATCCAAGAGTGCCGCACGGCCCGGAGACGGCATCGGCCTTCGTACCCGACAGGTGCGGGTACGAAGGCCGATGGCAGCCGGGGCGCGGCGTCCCCAAGGCGGGTTCAGTCGATAAGGGCGTCAACGAACGCCTTCGGCTCGAACGGCGCCAGGTCGTCCGCGCCCTCGCCCAGCCCGACGAGCTTGACCGGGACTCCCAGTTCACGCTGGACGGCGACGATGATGCCGCCCTTGGCGGTGCCGTCGAGCTTGGTGAGCACCACGCCGGTGATGTCCACGACCTCGGCGAACACCCGCGCCTGCACCAGGCCGTTCTGGCCGGTGGTGGCGTCCAGGACGAGGAGTACCTCGCCGACCGGGCCGTGCTTCTCGACGACCCGCTTGACCTTGCCGAGCTCGTCCATCAGGCCGGTCTTGGTGTGCAGCCGGCCGGCGGTGTCGATCAGGACGACGTCGGCGGACTCGGCGATGCCTTCCTTGACGGCGTCGAAGGCGATGGAGGCCGGGTCGCCGCCCTCGGGCCCGCGGACCGTGCGGGCGCCGACCCGCTCGCCCCAGGTCTGCAGCTGGTCGGCGGCCGCGGCGCGGAAGGTGTCGGCGGCGCCGAGGACGACGGACTTGCCGTCGGCGACCAGGACGCGGGCGAGCTTGCCGGTGGTGGTGGTCTTGCCGGTGCCGTTGACGCCGACGACCATGACGACGCCGGGGATCTCGTCGCCGCCGTTGCCGATGCCGTTGGCGGTGTGCACGGTGCGGTCGAAGTCCGGACCGATCAGGGTGAGCAGCTCCTCACGGAGCAGTTCGCGCAGGTCCTCGGGGGTGCGGGTGCCGAGGACCTTGACCCGCTCGCGCAGCCGGTCGACCAGCTCCTGGGTGGGGGTGACGCCGACGTCGGCGGTGAGCAGGGTGTCCTCGATCTCCTCCCAGGTCTCCTCGTCGAGGTGCTCGCGGGACAGCAGGGTCAGCAGGCCCTTGCCCAGGGTGTTCTGGGAGCGGGAGAGCCGGGCCCGCAGTCGGACCAGCCGCCCGGCGGTGGGCTCGGGCACCTCGATCGCGGGCGCGACGGGCGCCTCGGGCTCGGCGGCCGGCGCCTCGGCCTCGGGGGCCTCGGCGGTGGGCAGGGTGACTTCTTCGATGGTGCGACGGTCTTCGTCGCGGGGGGTCTCGGCCTCCTCGCCGACGTGCGGTTCGGCGGGGGGCGCGGTGACGGAGGGCTTGGGGGCAGCCGGCGGGGGCGGCGGCAGCTGCTTCTTCTTGCGGCCGCTGACGACGAGCCCGCTGATCGCGCCGAGCACGACCACGGCGATGACTACGGCAAGGATGACGAATTCCATAACCCTTCCAGTATCAGTCACGCCTCGCCGAGGGGGACCGCACGCGCCGAACCTGGATCCTCGACATCCGGATTGAATCTGGATGTGTAGCATCCTGATTCACTCCCCGGGACCGTCCCGCGGAGCACTGGGAGGGGAATCCGGATGTTTGATGTCCTGGTTTTGGGCGGCGGTTTCGCCGGGCTGTGGAGCGCCGCCGCGGCGACCAGGCTGCTGCGCGCGCACGCCCCCGAGCCCGCGGCGCGATCCGTGGCGCTGCTCGCCCCGGACCCGGATCTGGTGCTGCGGCCGCGCCTCTACCAGGCCGATCCGGCCCGGATGCGGGTGCCGCTGGACCGGGTGCTGGGTCCGGTCGGGGTGCGCCGGATCGCCGCCCGGGCCGTCGCGGTCGACACCGACCGGCGCCGGGTCACCGCCGCCGCGGCCGACGGCGGCCGCACCGAGGTGGCCTACCGTCGCCTCGTCCTGGCCACCGGGAGCGCACTGGTCCGGCCCGAGCTGCCCGGCGCCGAGCTGCTGCACGACATCGACACCCTCCCGGCGGCCGTACGGCTGGCGGAGCATCTGCGGGCGCTGCCCGAGGCGCCGGACGGACCGGGCCGCTGGACCGCGGTGGTGGCCGGCGCCGGCTTCACCGGGCTGGAGCTCGCCACCGAGCTCGTCGGCCGGCTGCGCGCCCTGGCGGCGCCGCACGGCGCGGCGCACGAGGTGCGGGTGGTGCTGGTCGAGCGCGCCGCGGTGGTCGGCGAGCAACTGGGCGCCGCGGCCCGGCCGGTGATCACCCGGGCGCTGGACGAGCTGGGCGTCGAGCGCCGCCTCGGCACCACGGTCACCGGTCTGGACGAGCGCTCGGTGCGCCTGTCGGACGGCAGCACCCTGCCGGCCCGTACGGCGGTGTGGACCGCGGGCATGCGGGCGAGCGCGCTGACCGCACAGATCCCCGCGCCCCGGGACGCCCTGGGGCGGCTCGCCGTGGACAGCGCCCTGCGGGTGCGCGGCGTCCCGGGGGTCTACGCGGCCGGGGACACCGCGGCGGCCACCGACCAGGGCGGCCATCCGCTGCCGCAGAGCTGCCAGCACGCCACCCCGCTGGGCAAGGTGGCCGGCCACAACGCCGCGGCCGAGCTGCTCGGCCTGCCGCCGGCGGACTTCGCCCCCGACCCGTACGCGACCTGCCTGGATCTCGGCGAGGCCGGCGCGGTGGCCACCAGCGGCTGGGACCGGACGCTGCGCGAGGGGCCCGAGGGCTTCGCCAAGGACCTCAAGCGCGCCATCAACGAGTCATGGATCTCACCGCCGGTCGACGACGCTCGGGAGCTGCTGCGGCGGGCCGACCATCGGGTCAGCCAGCGGCGGGCCGTCCCGGTTTCCGGCTGATCAAACCTGGTCAAAGGGGTCGGACTGGACCCTTTGACGAGCATGGGTCACACTCGTCCTCGTCAAGGGGTCCAACAGTGCACAGTGGCAGAAGTTGGATCAAAGTACGATGGTGGACGGCCGCGCAACGCGCGTAGAGTCCTGGCAATCGAATTCTGGCCGGGCATCACAGCCGCTGCCTGCACCTCCTGCTTCGGGGGTGCCCCCAGATCCCCGCACGGAGATACCTGCACCCATGGACACCAGCACCACGTCCGCGTCCACTCCCGAGACCGAGGGCGCCGTCGAGACCCGAGGCATCGAGCCCGTTCCCGACCACGAGCGCCGGGGCCGGGTCCGCGAGCTCTTCCCCACCTGGGTCGCCGCCAACATCAGCGTGCTGTTGCTCACCATGGGCGCCTCCCTGGTGATCAACAACGGGCTGAACTTCTGGCAGGTCCTGATCGTGGCCGCCATCGCCTCCGCCGTCTCCTTCGGCATGGTCGGCCTGCTGTCGGTCTCCGGCAAGTGGGGCGGCGCCCCGGGCGCGATGCTCTCCCGTGCCGCCTTCGGCGTGCGGGGCAACTACTTCCCGGGCGCGATCCTGTGGGTCGCCCGCTTCGGCTGGGAGACGATCAACGCGGTCACCGGCGCGTACGCCATCCTGACCGTGCTGAACCTGGTGTTCGGCATCAAGCCGAACAACGTCCTGATCGTCGTCACGCTGCTCGGCTTCGTCGCCTGCACCTTCCTGGTGAGCGGTCTGGGCCGCAAGGCGCTGAACCTGTGCAACAAGTACTCGACGTACCTGTTCAGCGCGATCAGCGTGGTCGTCCTGGTCCACCTGATCGTCAAGATGCCGTGGAGCGACATCCTCTCCAAGTCGCCGGGCAGCGCCACCCTGATGATCGCGGGCATCGGCACCATCGCCGCCGGCGGCATCAGCTGGGTCCCCACCGGCCCGGACTTCGCGCGCTACCTGCCGCACTCCGCCTCCGGCAAGAAGATCGTCGGCACCACCATCTCCGGCGCGGCCCTGGTGCTGATCCCGATGGTGATCATGGGTGGCGTGATGGCCGTCGGCAACCCGTCGCTGGCCAACCAGAACACCGACCCGATGTCGTTCCTCGGCCAGGTCCTGCCGACCTGGATCGCGATTCCGTACCTGATCACCGCGCTGATCGGCATGATGCTGATCAACAGCCTGTCGATGTACTCCGCGGGCTTCACCGCCCAGACCATGGGCGTGAAGCTGCCGCGCGCCATGGCGGTCAGCATCAACGCGCTCATCAGCCTGGTCGGCGGCCTGTTCATGATGCTGGTGGCCAAGGACTTCATCGGCCAGTTCATCGCCTTCCTGACGCTGCTCGCGGTCTCCTTCTCCGCCTGGATCGGCGTCTACGGCATCGACATGGCGCGGCGCCGCAAGCTGGCCGTGCGCTATGACGCCGAGAGCCTGATGAACACCGGCCGCACCAGCCGCTACTGGTACGTCGGCGGCTTCTGCTGGCAGGCCATGACCGCCTGGTCGGTCGCGCTCGTCGCGGGCCTGTGCTTCACCAAGGTCCAGTGGTTCACCGGCCCGCTGGCCACCACCTGGATCGGCGAGAACGGCCTGGGCTGGGCGGCCACGATCGCCATCGCCGCGCTGGTCTTCGCCGTACTGCCGGCGCCCAGGGAGACCGTGCCGCCGGCCGCCGACGCACAGCGCTCCGAGGCCCGGCAGCCGGTCGAGGTGGGCTGACAGCCGCCGCCACCGGGCCCCCGGCCGACGCGGCGGCCGGATCACACCCCTAGTGAACTGACGCCACGTCAGCTAACGTCCCCTTCGCCAACCGTTCTTGGCGAAGGGGACGTTTTGCCATGTCCGCTGGTGTGCCCGTCACGGTCGTCCGCTTCAACCTCGTCGACCCCTCCCCCGCACCCGCCGCGCTCTCGGCCCGCTACCGCGCCGCCGTCGAGATGGCCGCCTTCGCAGACGACCGCGGTCTGACGATGGTCCAGACCGAGGAGCACCACGCCACCACCAACGGCTGGATGCCCTCGCCGCTCACCTTCGCGGGCGCCGTCTTCGGCGCCACCCGCCGCATCGGCGTGACCGTCTCCGCGCTGATCACCCCGCTGCACGACCCGCTGCGACTGGCCGAGGACCTCGCCTCGCTCGACCTGCTCAGCGGCGGCCGGCTGACCACCGTCGCCGGCCTCGGCTACCGGCCCGAGGAGTACGCGGCGCACGGCAAGGACTGGCGGCGCCGGGGCGCGCTCCAGGACGAGGTGCTGACGACGCTGCTGTCCGCCTGGACCGGCGAACCGTTCACCTATCAGGGGCGTACGGTCCGGGTGACCCCGCGCCCGTACACCCGCCCGCACCCGACGCTGCTGATCGGCGGCAGCTCCAGGGCCGCGGCCCGGCGCGCCGCCCGCCTGGGACTCCCGCTCTTCCCCAGCGCCCACCTCCCCGAGCTGGCGGCCTACTACCACGAGCAGCGCGCGGCCTTCGGCACCGACGGCTGGGTGCTGCAGCCGCCGGAGGTGACCTCGCTGCTGCACCTGTCCGAGGACCCGGACCGCACATGGGCCGAGTACGGCGACCATCTGCTGCACGAGGCGCGGACGTACGCCTCCTGGCAGTCGGCCGGCACCCGCTCCGCGGTGCGCTCGACCGCCTCGAACGCCGAAGCGCTGCGCCAGGAGGGCGTCTACCGCGTCCTCACCCCTGACGAGTGCCTGAAACTGGCCCAGGAGACGGGCGCCCAGGGCTCGTTGATCCTGCACCCGCTGTGCGGCGGGATGCCCGTCGACGAGGGCTGGCGCTCACTGCACCTGTTCGCCGAGCAGGTGCTGCCCCGCCTCGGGCGAGGCGGGGCGGGCACGGCTCAGCCCTCGGGGTAGAAGACGAAGATCGTGCAGCCGGTCTCCGAGCGCGGAATGTGCCAGGAGCCCGCGGGCGCGTGGAGGAACGACCCCGCCTCATGGTCGCCGAAGCCGTCGTTGAACGTGCCCGAGACGACGAAGACCTCCTCCGGTCCCGGCTCGTGCACATCGATCCGCTCCCAGGCGGCCCCCGGATCGATCTCCAGTACCTGGGCCCTGGCCCCGTCCTCCCCCGTCCACAGGGGACGGATCCGGACCCCCGGGAACAGCTCCTCCACCGGTGCGTCGGCCACCGCCGACCACACGTAACCGGCCATCTCCCGGCCGCTGATCGCCTCTTCGTGCCGCGTGCTGTGCTGTGTCATGCCGTCAGCCTCGCGCGCCGGGACCCCGGTCCCCCAGTGTCAGAAAAGACGTCCTCGGGTACTTTTCTGCCATGCCCCATGATCGCCCCGCCGATGCTCCCGAGGACGACGGCAGCGGCACGGCGCCGCACCGTGTGGTGGTCCTGGTCCATGCGCCCCAGGGCCCCTTCGAACTCGGCTGTGCCGCCGAGGTCTTCGGCACCCGCCGCGCCGGCCTGCCCGTCCACTACGACTTCACGGTGTGCACCGAGGTACCCGGTCCGGTGCGGACGACGGCCGGCTACGACATGCTCGTCACCGAGGGGCTCGGCGCGCTGGAGACGGCCGACACGGTCGTCATCCCGGGCTGGATACCCCAGGACGAGCCGCTCACGCCCGCCGTGCACGCGGCCCTGCTCGGCGCGCGGCGCAACGGGGCCCGTCTGGTCACCATCTGCTCCGGCGTCTTCGCCCTGGCCCAGACCGGTCTGCTCGACGGCCGCCGGGCGACCACGCACTGGGCCCGCGCGGCCGAGCTGGCGGCCCGTTTCCCCCGGGTGCAGGTCGACCCGGGGGTGCTCTACATCGACCACGGCGATGTGGCCACCAGTGCCGGAGCCGCGGCCGGCGTCGACCTGTGTCTGCATCTCGTACGCAGCGACCACGGCGCCGCCCATGCCGCACGGATCGCCCGGCACATGGTCATGCCGCCGCACCGCGAGGGCGGCCAGGCCCAGTACGCGGCCCCCTCCCCGGGCGACCGGATCGATCCGGCGCTCGCCATGGACCGGTCGCTGGCCCCGCTGCTGGAGTGGGTGGCCGGCCGGCTGCCCGAGCCGCTCTCGGTCGAGGACATGGCCGGCCGGCTGCGGGTCTCCTCGCGCACCCTGGCCCGCCGGTTCACCGAGCAGCTGGGTACCAGCCCCGGGCAGTGGCTGCTGGGCCGCCGGATCAACGCGGCCCGCACCCTGCTGGAGGAGACCGATCTGCCCGTCGAGGCGATCGCCGTGCGGGTCGGGCTGTCCTCGGCGACCAACCTCCGCCGCCGCTTCCAGCAGGCCCTGCACACCACGCCGGCGGCGTACCGCAGGGCGTTCCGTACGGCCGGGGCCGACCCCGGCCAGGGCCGCGGTCCCGGTCCCGGTCCCGGTCCCGGTACAAAGACTGCTGCCCCGGGTCGCCTTGGGACCCGGGGCAGCAGCCAGTACTGAGGAGAAGGACTGGCGGGGGGTTAGCCCATCTCCTCCAACGCCTTGCCCTTCGTCTCCTTCACGAACTTGAGCACGAAGGGGATCGAGAGCAGGGCGAAGAATGTGTAGATCACGTACGTACCCGAGAGGTTCCAGTCGGCCAGGCTCGGGAAGCTGGCGGTGATGGCCCAGTTGGCGATCCACTGCGCGGAGGCGGCGACGCCCAGCGCGGCGGCGCGGATCTTGTTCGGGAACATCTCGCCGAGGAAGACCCAGACCACGACGCCCCAGGAGAGCGCGAAGAAGAGCACAAAGACGTGGGCGGCGATCAGGGCCACGGTGCCTTCGGCGGCCGGCAGCGTACCGGCGGCGGTCTTGGCGGAGAAGGCCCAGGCCTCCAGCGCGAGCGCGATCGCCATACCGGCCGAGCCGATCAGTGCCAGCGGGCGGCGGCCGATCTTGTCGACGAAGATCATCGCGATGACGGTGCCGATGATGTTGATGATCGACGTGGTGAAGCTGTAGAAGAACGAGCTCTCGGGGTTGATGCCGACGGACTGCCACAGCGTCGAGGAGTAGTAGAACGCGACGTTGATGCCGACCAGCTGCTGGAAGACCGAGAGGCCGATGCCGACCCAGACGATCGGCAGGAAGCCCATCTTGCCGCCGAGCAGGTCCTTGAACGTGGACTTGTGCTCGCTGCGCATCGCCTGGTCGATCTCGGCGACCCGGGTGTCGAGGTTGACCGTGTGGCCCTCGACCTCGGCCAGCACCTCCTTGGCGCGCTCGAGCTTGCCGACGGAGATCAGGTAGCGCGGCGACTCGGGGATCGCGAAGGAGAGCAGACCGTAGAGGACCGCCGGGACGACCATCACGCCGAGCATCCACTGCCAGGCCTCGAGGCCGGCGAGCGTGCCGCGCTGCTTGCCGTCGGCGAGGTTGAGGATGCCCCAGTTGACGAGCTGGGAGACGGCGATGCCGATGACGATCGCGGCCTGCTGGAACGAGCCGAGCCGGCCGCGGTAGGCGGACGGCGAGACCTCGGCGATGTAGGCCGGGCCGATGACCGAGGCCATACCGATCGCGAAGCCGCCGATGATCCGCCAGAAGGCGAGGTCCCAGAGGGAGAAGGGCAGGGCCGAACCGACGGCGCTGATGGTGAACAGCACCGAGGCGATCTGCATCACACGGATGCGGCCTATCCGGTCCGCGATCCGGCCGGCGGTGGCGGCGCCGATGGCGCAGCCGATCAGCGCGACGGCGATCACCTGGGCGAGTACTGCGGACCCGACGTCGTAGCGGCTGCGGATCGCCTCGACGGCGCCGTTGATGACGGAACTGTCGTAGCCGAAGAGAAAGCCGCCCATCGCGGCAGCCGCGGTGATGAAGATGACATGGCCGAGGTGCTCGGGGTGGGCCTTACGGCCTTCCGGGACCGTCGGCTGCGCGGTGCTGGTCAACGTGAACTCCAGTGGCCCGGCTGCGCTGCCGGGCGTAGGGGGCTGGCCCTTCTAGTGGTGCATAGGTTGGGGGTACCCACCACTTGAAGGTAAAAGCAACGTTGCAGAGACTATGCCTTCAAGTTTCGAAGTCAATACCGCGTAATGATTTTGTTTCTCCGTTAGCCGAGACGGCATTCGTTCAAGTTGTGAACTGATGGGGCGTCGGACACTCCGCGCGATCAACGACGGGGATAAAAGCGGGCATATCGCAGATCCGTCTCCGTGGTCAGTGCAGCCGCTGGCTGATCACCTTCGATACGCCGTCCCCTTGCATCGATACCCCGTAGAGCGCGTCGGCGACCTCCATCGTCCGCTTCTGATGCGTGATCACGATGAGCTGGGAGCTCTCCTGCAGCTCCTCCATGATCCGGATCAGCCGCTGCAGATTGGTGTCGTCCAGCGCCGCCTCGACCTCGTCCATCACGTAGAACGGGCTGGGCCGGGCCTTGAAGATCGACACCAGCAGCGCCACCGCGGTCAGCGACCGCTCCCCGCCCGACAGCAGCGACAGCCGCTTGACCTTCTTGCCCGGAGGGCGTGCCTCGACCTCCACCCCGGTCGCCAGCATGTCGTCGGGATCGGTCAGCACCAGCCGCCCCTCGCCGCCCGGGAAGAGCCGGGAGAAGACGCCCTCGAACTCCCGCGCGGTGTCGTGGTACGCCTCGGTGAAGACCTGCTCCACCCGCTCGTCGACCTCCTTGATCACCTGCAGCAGGTCGGCCCGGGTCTTCTTCAAGTCTTCAAGCTGTTCGCTCAGGAACTGGTGCCGCTCCTCCAGAGCCGCGAACTCCTCCAGCGCCAGCGGGTTCACCTTCCCGAGCTGCTGATACGCCCGCTCAGCCGCCCTCAGCCGCTTCTCCTGCTCGGCCCGTACGAAGGCCACCGGCTGGTTGCGGGGGTGGCCGGGGTCCTCCGGCAGCACCTCGCCCTCGGCCGGCGGCGACGGCGGTACGGGCTGATCGGGGCCGTACTCCGACACCAGCGCGGCCGGCTCCACCCCCAGCTCCTCCAGCGACCTGGTCTCCAGCTGCTCGATCCGCAGCCGCTTCTCCGCGCCCAGCACCTCGCCCCGGTGCACCGAGTCCGTCAGCTTGTCCAGCTCGCCCTTCAGCTCCCGGGCGGTGTTGCGCTCGGCCACCAGCGCCTGCTCGCGCCCGGCCTTGGCCCGCTCCGCGGCACCCCGCTCGGCATCGGCCCGCACGACCGACACCTCGACATGCGCCAGCAGCTGCCGCGCCCCGGAGGCGACCGCCCCGGCCACCGCCGCCTCGTGGCGCAGCCGGGCGCGCCGCTGTTCGGCCCGCGCCCGCGCCTCGCGCTCGGCGCGCGCCCCCCGGTCCAGCGCATCCGCCCGCCCGGCCAGCCCCTTCACCCGTTCCTCGTGCGTACGCGCCTGCAGCCGGGCCTCCATCTCGGTCTGCCGCGCATTGGCCCCGTCGGCCGCCAGCCGGTCCCGTACGGAGGTGTCGGGCTCCTCGTCGCCGGCGCCCGGCTCCTCCTCGGCCACCGCCAGCCGCTCGGCCAGCTCCTCGGCCTCCTCGGTGGCCCGCGCCAGCGCCTCCTCCGCCCTGGCGGCCGCCACGGCCGAGCGCTCGGCCTCGCCCGCGGCGGCCCGCGCCTGTCCGCCGAGCCGCCCCAGGTCCCCGGCGACCTTCGACTTCTCCCGGTCCGCCGCCCGCCGCCGCTCGGCCAGCTCCTCGACCAGCGCGGCACACTCCGTACGGCGCTCGGCCGCCGCCCGCTGCACCTGGGCCAGCTCCTCGCAGCGGGCCGCCAGCTCCTCCAGCTCGGCCGCCGCCTCGTCGACGGACGCCTGCACCTCCAGCAGACTCGGCGCGCCGGCGGAGCCGCCCTGCGCGAAGTGCGCCCCGAGCAGATCGCCCTCACCGGTCACGGCAACCAGCTCCGGCCGCGCGGCCACCAGGTCCTCGGCGTCCTCCAGCGTCCCGACGACCACGACGTCCCGCAGCAGCCGGGCCACCGCGGCGGCCAACTCCGGCGGCCCCTGGATCAGTTCACCGGCCGGTACGGGCGCGGAGCGGGGCCCGGGAACCCGGTGTACGGCAGCCTCGTAGGAACCACCGTCACCACCAGCACCATGAGCCCCACCGGCCCCATGGCTCCCAGGCCTGGCCGACACCGCCACGGCTTCCACGGCCTCCGCGGGCGCCCGCTCCTCCACGGCCCGCGCCGGCCCGGGCACCAGCCCGGTGGCGCTCCCGCCGCGGCTCGTGCCGTCCCCCAGCAGCATCGCCGCGCGCCCCGCGTCCTGCTTGCGCAGCAGCCGGATGGCGTCGGCGGCGGTGGCCGGCCCGTTGACGGCGACGGCGTCCGCGGCCGCTCCGAGCGCGGCCGCGACCGGGATCTCGAAGCCGGGGGCGACGGTCAGCAGCTCCGCGGCCGGGCCGAGCAGCCCGCCGAGGTGGTCGGCCGCGGCCAGCAGGGCCCCCGTGCCGTCCTTGCGGCGCAGCCCGAGAGCCAGTGCGTCGTGCCGGGCGGCGGTCGCGGCGCGGCTGCGCTCGGCCGCGGTCAGCGCCTCCCGCGCGGCGGTCAGCGCGGCCTCCGCCTCCGCCAGCTCCCGACGGGCCGCGTCATGCCCCGCCGCGCTCTCCTCGTCGTCCGCGTCCAGCCCCTCGACCTCGGCCTTGAGCTGCTCGTACTCCTCCTGGGCGGCCGCCGCCCGCTGGCGGGCACCGTCCCGGGCCTCGGCGAGCCGCCCGATCTCCGCCTGCGCGGAGGCGGCCCGGCCGCGGGCGGCGGTGACCTGTCCGCTCAGCCGGGCCAGGCCCTCGCGCCGATCGGCGATGGCCCGCGCCGCGTCCCGCAGCCGCCGCTCCTCGTCGGCCAACTGCCGCTCCAGCCCGGCGCGGTGTTCGACGGTGTCCTCCAGCGCCCGGCTCGCGGCCTCCAGAGCGGCCGCCAACTCCGCCTCCTGCTCGCGGATCCGGGCCGCCTCGCGCTCCATGTCCTCCGGGTCGCGCCCGCGCCGTTCCTCCGGCGGGGCCGCGGTGGCGCTCTTGACCCGCGCCTCGGCCAGCGAGATCGTGCCGCGCACCCGCTCGGCGAGCTGTGACAGCTCGTACCAGGTCTGCTGCGCGCGCTGCACACGCGGGCTGAGCGTACGGACCTCCTCCTCCAGCGCGGCCTCCCGCTGCTGGGCGGTGCGCAGCCGCTCCTCGGCGGCCTGCTTGCGCTCCTTCAGGGCCGCCTCGTCCGCGATCTCGGCGCGCAGCGCCCGGCGCAGGGTGACGAGATCGTCGGCGAGCAGCCGCAGCCGGGCGTCGCGCAGATCGGCCTGGATGACGGCGGCGCGCCGGGCCACCGCGGCCTGCCGCCCCAGCGGTTTGAGCTGGCGGCGCAGCTCGTCGGTCAGGTCCTGGACGCGGGCGAGGTTGGCCTTCATCGCGTCCAGCTTCCGCAGCGCCTTCTCCTTGCGCTTGCGGTGCTTGAGGACGCCGGCCGCCTCCTCGATGAAGGCGCGCCGGCCCATCGGATCGGCGTGCAGCACCGAGTCGAGCTGCCCCTGTCCGACGATGACGTGCATCTCCCGGCCGATGCCGGAATCGGAGAGCAGTTCCTGGATGTCGAGCAGCCGGCAGGTGTCCCCGTTGATCTGGTACTCGCTGCCGCCGTTGCGGAACATGATCCGGGTGATGGTGACTTCGGCGTACTCGATCGGCAGTGCACCGTCGGAGTTGTCGATGGTCAGCGAGACCTCGGCGCGGCCGAGCGGCGGCCGCCCGGTCGTCCCGGCGAAGATGACGTCCTCCATCTTCCCGCCGCGCAGCGACTTGGCGCCCTGCTCGCCCATGACCCACGACAGCGCGTCCACGACGTTGGACTTGCCGGAACCGTTGGGGCCCACGACGCAGGTGATGCCCGGCTCGAACCGGAGCGTCGTGGCGGAAGCGAAGGACTTGAAGCCTCGCAGGGTCAGACTCTTGAGATGCACGCCGTTGGACTCTACCGGCCCCCTCTCGGCGGGCGGCCCCAACATTCCGGGGCCGGTCGCCGGTGCCCTACGGCCCCCGGGTATCCGCGCCGTTCATTTTCGGTTTCATCAAGGAAAGCGCAGGGCACATCATGCGGTAAGGGAGGGGCGGCACGGCCGAAATGGCCTCTGGTCACGCGATCAACGTGCCGGAAGGACGAGCCGGGAAACGACGAAGGGACGCCGAAGCGTCCCTTGCAGATCTTGAAGAGAGCGGTGCCTCAAGCGGCTGGCGAGCAGCCCTACCGGCCCTGGGGTTGGGGTCAGGTGAGCGCGGGCTCCGCCTGGGGTACGTCGATGTCGAGCATCGAGTCGTCGCGACGTGCGGCAGCGGACAGCATGTCGTTCTCGGCCTGCATCCGGATAAGCTCGGATTCGAGGTCTTGAACGCGCTGCTGAAGCCGTCGCATCTCGGAGAGGACTCGGGGGTCGGAGCCGCCGACGTAACCGAGAAGCGCCTTTGCCATGATGGATGGTCCTCCACAATGAGTGACCGACCGAAGCGGTGTGGGTCGTGAGGGATTCGCACCCGCGGTGCTTGTCATTCTCTGGTGTACTCAATGCCAAACAGCTAAGGTGCGCGGGGATTCCAGAGTCTCACCAAACGGTTTGACGGTCAACACGATCACGCCCCGTATCCTCGGGCACCTGAGAGTGCGCGGCCGCGAGGGCTCTGCGCCGACTCCCCAGAAAGGTCCCGCGGGGGCGTGGAGATCATCCGTACAGCGGCAGCCTTGCACGGGTCGGCCGAGTTGGCAACCACCAGGCCTTATCTCCCGTAAGCAGCTGACAAAGACACACCGGCAAGATCGCCTGTGAGGGCCCGCGGAGGGCCGCGGAGGGCCCTGTCAGCGGATCTCGAAGCCGTCGTAGCCGCCCCGGGGCGTGTCCCAGATCTCAGTGACTCCGTCGACCCGCCCGGGCGTGTCTCCGGTGCGCAGCCACTCCAGCAACTGATCGCAGTGGTCCTTCGGCCCCTCGGCGACCACCTGGACGCGGCCGTCGCCGAGATTGACCGCGAATCCGGCGAGTTCGCCGATGCGAAGAGCGTTGGCGCGGGTGAACCAGCGGAACCCGACGCCTTGCACCTGACCACGCACCCACGCGGTCACACGGACAGCTTCGTTCATGTGTGCACGTTAACCGGCCAATTGCTCAGCGGGCACGTCGCCCCCTTGTGCCATGGCGTACAGTCCCCCGACAACGAGACTCACCCGTTCGGGTGAGTCGTCTTGACATCTAGGAAGGCTCTGCGGCGGTAGCCGCCCCAGTGGAGCCGGTGCTTGCACCGGGGGAAAGGAAGACAGCGGATGGGCCGCCATCGACGCTCTGCTCCCCATACGCCCGATGCCCCGGCTGCGGGGCTTGTTGACGCACCGACAGCTGTACGGCACGACGCGCCGGCCCCGGCGGCGCGGCACCGCTCGCACCGCGCCGCACGCGGCCGCGGCCTGGCGCCCGTACGCACCGGACTGCTCGGCGCCTCCGCAGCGGTGGCGATGGGAGCCGTGGCGGTCGCCTCCGGACTGATCCCCGGCGGCGGCCAGTTCGACGGCGAGAGCGGTGACGGCCGGGGCGACCGGGTCCGTGCCGGCACCCTGCCGGAGACCACCGCGCCGATGGGCGGCCTCTCCCAGACCCCGACCGACCGCGCCACCGACACGGCGAGCCGCGGCGGCGCCCGGCCCACCGCCCCGCGCGGCGACCGCCCCTCCTCCCCCATGACGCCGTCCACGTCCCCCTCGCCGCAGCGGCCGACCAAATCCCCCGCCCGGGAGACCGGTTCGCGGCCCTCCGCCGAGCCCACCGAGCGCCCGTCCTCCACCGCGCCCCCGCGCACCGCGGCCCCGTCGAAGACCCCCGACGCCGAGAGCTCCGCCGAGGCCCAGGTCCTGGCGCTGGTCAACCAGGAACGCGCCCAGGCCGGCTGCTCGCCGGTGACCGCGGACAAGGAATTGGCCGGTCTCGCGCAGCGGTTCAGTGACGACATGGCCGAGCGCGGGTTCTTCGACCACACCGACCCGGACGGTCACACGCCCTGGGACCGCGCCCGCGCGCAGGGCATCAGCGACCTCGGCGGCGAGAACATCGCCCGCGGCCAGGCCAACGCCCAGTCCGTCATGGACTCCTGGATGGACAGCCCCGGCCACCGCGCCAACATCCTCAACTGCGAGTACAAGACCCTCGGCGTCGGCGTCCACTTCGGCCCGGGCGGTCCGTGGTGGACCCAGGACTTCGGCTTCTGATCCCGGCGCCCGCACGCGTCGCGGGCTTCCTCACGGCTGTCGCCGAATCTCCCGCGCGCCAGGCCGGAGTGTCCCTCGAACGGCCGTGCCGGTGGGTAAGGGCGCGGGCAGCAGCTTGATCATCGGGTGCTTCCCCGGCTCAGGGCTGCGGCTGGTCGATCGGCCAGCCGCGCTTCGCGGAAAGCCGCGAGACCCTTTCGGCCAGTCCGTCCGGTAGGGGCACGCCCATCCGGCGAGCCGCGCCGAGGCGGTGTCTGACGAGCCCGAGGATCCAGTCCAGCTGGTCGTCGCTGCGCGACGCGTACTCCTCAAGCGCCTCCTGCATGAGCTGCTGCCGGTCGATGCTCGCGGCGTCCTCTGTCATGGGCGCTGAACTTACCCGGCCCCCTCCGCCTCGGTACATCCGTGGTGGCGAGGAGTTATCCGACTGCTACGTTCAGCCGACCCGCGGCGGGCGCTGGCAGCGGGGGCAGAAGTAGCTGGAGCGGTTCATCCAGGCGCGGCGGCGGATGGGGGTGCCGCAGCGGCGGCAGGGTTCGTCCTCGCGGCCGTAGGCGTCCAGGGAGCGGTCGAAGTACCCGGACTCGCCGTTGACGTTCACATAGAGGCTGTCGAAGCTGGTGCCGCCGACGGCGAGCGCGGCGTTCATCACGTCCCGTACGTGGCCGAGCAGCTCGGCGGTGCGCGGGCGGGTGAAGGTGGCGGTCGGCCGTTCGTAGTGGAGGCGGCTGCGCCACAGCGCCTCGTCGGCGTAGATGTTGCCGACGCCGCTGATCAGGGTCTGGTCCAGCAGGGCCCGCTTGATGGTGGTCCGGCGACGGCGCAGCGCGTCGTGGAAGGCGGTGTCGTCGAAGGCCGCATCCAGTGGGTCGCGGGCGATGTGGGCGATGGCGTCGGGGAGCTGCTCGGCGTCGCCGGGGACGGTGTCGTGCAGCGAGAGGCCGCCGAAGGTGCGCTGGTCGACGAAGCGGAGCTCGGTGCCGAGGTCGTCGGCGAAGCGGACGCGGATGCGCAGGTGCTTCTCGTCGGGGGCGTCGTGCGGCTGGACCAGCAGCTGACCGCTCATGCCGAGGTGGGCGAGGATCGCCAGGCCGTGGGTGACCGACGGTGTGACGTGGGGTGCGAGGCCCTCGGCGGCGGTCTGCGCGGCCGGGCCGCCGCCGGTCACCGGGAGCCAGAGGTACTTGCCGCGCCGGCGGGCCGTGCCTGTGCGCAGCCCCTCGAGCCGGGCCGCGAAGTCGGCCGCACCGGCCGTGTGCCGGCGGATCGCGCGGGGGTGGCGCACCTCGACGGCGTCGATCGTGCGCCCGCTGACCCAGCGCTCCAGTCCGCGGCGTACGACCTCGACCTCGGGCAGCTCGGGCACGGTGGGCTCCTTGGGAAAGACTTCTGACCCCGTCCGGGGCGACGCTCGGCCGCCCCGGACGGGGTCAGAAACGGTGGTTCAGTGTGCCGACGACGAGCTGTCGCCGTTGGCCGGAGCCGCAGGAGGCTTCGCGGCGGTGGCCGCTCCAGTGGAGCCGGTGCTTGCACCGGGGGCTTCCGCTTCCTGCGACGCCTCGTCACCGGAAGCCGCCGCTTTGGCCGCCTCGTCCGCCGCGGCGCGGATCGCGCGCCATGCGGACTCGGCCGCCTGCTGCTCGGCCTCCTTCTTGCTGCGGCCGGTGCCGGTGCCGTACGAGACACCACCGACGCGGGCGGCAGCAGTAAAGGTCTTCTCGTGGTCCGGACCGGTCTCGGTGACCAGGTACTCCGGGACCCCGAGGCCTTCGGTCGCGGTGAGTTCCTGGAGGCTGGTCTTCCAGTCCAGGCCCGCGCCCAGGCTGGAGGACTTCTCGATGAGCGGATCGAAGAGCCGGTGCACCAGCTCGCCGGCCGCGTCGAGGCCCTGGTCGAGGTAGACCGCGCCGATCACCGCTTCGAGGGTGTCGGCGAGGATGGACGCCTTGTCCCTGCCGCCCGTGCCCTCTTCGCCCCGGCCGAGGCGGATGAAGGCGCCGAGGTCGAGGCCGCGGCCCACCTCGGCGAGCGCACGCGAGTTGACCACCGCGGCCCGGAGCTTGGCCAGCTGGCCCTCCGGCAGGTCGGGGTGGATGCGGTACAGCGTGTCGGTGACCACCAGGCCGAGCACCGAATCCCCGAGGAATTCGAGCCGCTCGTTGGTGGGCAGACCGCCGTTCTCGTATGCGTACGAGCGGTGCGTCAGCGCACGCACCAGAAGGGCGGACTCGAGCTTGTACCCGAGCCGCCCTTCCAGAAGCGTGTGGGACGAGGCCGTGTCCGCCGGAGTCGGTTCATCCCCGCGTGAGCGGGATGTCGATTTGGCGTCTGACATAGAGCCTGTCACCAGCCGCTCAGACCTCGAGGACCTGGCGCTTGTTGTAGGTGCCGCAAGCGGGGCACGCGATGTGCTGCTGCTTGGGCTCGTGGCAGCGCTCGCACGCCACCAGGGTGGGGACCGCAGCCTTCCACTGCGACCGGCGGTGGCGCGTGTTGCTGCGCGACATCTTCCGCTTCGGAACAGCCACGGCTACTTCTCCTGCTTCTCGTCGACGCCCGCTTCGGCGCCGCCCATGTTGTCCTTCTCGCCGTCCTTGACGGTCCCGGCGAGTCCCTGCAGTGCCGCCCAACGGATGTCGACGGCGTCGTGGTGGTGGTCCGGGTCGTCCGCCAGCCGCGCTCCGCAATCGGAGCACAGGCCCGGGCAGTCGTCCTGGCACACCGGCTGCATCGGCAGTGCAAGCACCACCGCGTCCCGCAGCACGGGTTCGAGGTCGAACAGGTCGTCCTCGAGGAAGAGGGTGTCCTCCTCATCCTCGGCGTCGTCGCCGGCGTCCTTGTCGTGGACCCTGGCATCGGCGTCGGGGTAGGCGAACAACTCCTGGAAGTCGCTGTCGAGCTCTCGCTCCAGCGGCTCCAGACACCTTACGCACTCCCCCTTGACGGTTGCACGGGCGGTACCTGTGACAAGCACCCCGTCCATGACCGACTCCAGGCGGAGGTCGAGCTCGACCGGTGCGCCCTCGGGCACACCGATCACCTCGTTGCCGAGGTCCCGGGGGGCCTCGGCGGAGCGGGAGACCCTCTTGAGCGCACCGGGCCGCCGGCCCAGCTCACGTGTGTCGAACACGAGAGGGGAGCGGTGGTCGAGGCGGGCGTTGATGGCTTCCTGCTTTCTCCGGGGTTTTCGCGCCGCCCGTATTCCGTCGTGGAAATCCGGGCAGCCGAGATCGCGGACATACGCGCGACCGAAGAGCCAGGATACTGGACGGGCCCCGATAGGCCCAATCCGCTCCCGGCCGGACCGGTCCGGCAGCCGGGTCGCCTACTGGCGCCCCTCCTCGTACTGCCGCAGCTGATCGAGGTTGATCATGCTGGTGTCGAAGAGGCTGGTCTCGTCCAGGGCGCCGGGCTGCGCGGCCTGGCCGTGCGGGGCGTGCTGGGGCTGCGGGGGCACCTGCTGCTGGAGGTAGGCGTTCGGGTCGTAGCCCTGCTGCTGCCAGTCGTAGCCGTACGCGCCGGGGTGCTGGGCGTCCTGGGCGTACGCGACGTCATGGGGCTGCTGGTAGCCGTAGACGTCCTGCTGCTGGTAGGCCGCCGGGTCCGGGTAGTACTCCTGCTGCTGGGGCTGGAGTGGCTGCTGGTGCTCCTGGGGCTGCTGCTGGGGCAGCTGGGGCACCTGTGGGGCCTGTGGGACCTGGTCGGCACCGATGCCCGCCAGCCCGGCCAGGTACTCGGCGTCGGCCTGCGGCCGGCCGGAGTGCGGGTCGTCGCCCTGCGCCGCCAGATGTGCGCCCAGCTCGTCGATCGCCCGGGCGCCCTGGAGCTTGTCGCGGCCCCGGCCCACCGCTTCCAGCGTCTTGCTCAGCACGGCCTGGAACGCCCCGAACTTGGCGTCCACGTACGCGTCGGCGCGCTGCCTGAGGGTCTCCGGGTCGGCGCTGCGCTCGGGGGGCGCGGTGCCGTCCTCGTCCGGGTACCCCTGGTCGTCCAGGCCGGCGCCGAGGCCGAGCAGCTTCTCGCGGCCGCGGTCGACCGAACCGATGGTCTTGGTGAGCACGACCTCGAAGTTGGCGAGCTTGCTGTCGACGTAGTCGTCGGCCTCGGCGCGGATCTCCTCCGCCTCCCGGCGGGCCTCCGCGAGGATCCGGTCGGCCTCGTCCTGGGACTGCCGGGCCACCTCGGTGTCGGAGATCAGCGAACCGCGCTGGGCGTGTGCGGACTCGATGATCCGCTCCGCCTCGGCGCGCGCCTGCTCGACCATCTGCTCGCGCCCGCCGAGCAGCTCCTGCGCCTGCGCGAGGGAGCCGGGCAGTGCCGCGCGCACCTCCTCCAGCAGGGCGAGCAGCTCGGCGCGGTTGACCACGCACGAGGCCGACATGGGCATGGACCGGGCGCCGGCGACGGTCGCGACGATGTCGTCGAGCTTCTTCTGCACGTCCACCTTGGACTCGCCACTCTCTGGGGGTTGGAACGACGGAACGGGGTCGACTGTACGTCCACGGGGCCTGCACCCGACACCGACTGACGGACCGTCAGCAAAGCGTCGCGGGCGTGCGCCGGGGACGGGGTCAGTCCTTGTCGCGCAGCCGCTCGGTGAGGGCTTCGAGGACGAACGACGGGACCAGGTGGGAGACGTCACCGCCCCAGGCGGCGACCTCCTTGACGAGGCTGGAGGACAGGAAGCTGTAGGTGGGGTTGGTGGGCACGAAGAGGGTCTCCACCCCCGACAGGCCGTTGTTCATCTGGGCCATCTGCAGCTCGTAGTCGAAGTCGCTGACGGCGCGCAGCCCCTTGACGATCGCGGGGATGTCGCGCTGCTTGCAGAAGTCGACGAGCAGGCCGTGGAAGGACTCGACCTCGACGTTGCCGTACTCGGCGGTGGCCCGGCGGATCAGGTCGATCCGCTCGTCGACCGTGAACAGCCCCTTCTTGGACTGGTTGATCATCACGGCGACGTGGACGACGTCGTACAGCTTGGAGGCACGGGCGATGATGTCCAGGTGCCCGTTGGTGATGGGGTCGAACGACCCCGGACAGACGGCGCGGCGCAACTCGGGTTCCTCGCTCTCCGATCCGGTCATGACACGCTTGTTGACGTCGATTCGGCGGACGTCGAAGCGGCGCGACCGTACCAAAGCGTCCCCTCGCCGTAGCGACGGGCCTTGATCGCTTCGAATCCGTCCGGCCATGGGAACGTGCCGCCTCGGGTGCTGCGTTCCACGGTGACGAGTGCATGCTCGGTCAGCCACCCCTGACCACGGAGTGTGAGCAGGATCTCGCGCAGTTCCTGGTCGGTCACCGCGTAGGGCGGGTCCAGGAAGACGATGTCGTACGGGTCGCCGGGGGCCGGTGCGGCGGCGGTCTGTTCGGCCTTGCCGGCCCGGACCTCGGCGCCCGGGAGGCCCACCGTGCGGACGTTGTCGCGGATGGTGCGGACGGCGCGGGCGTCGGCCTCGACCAGCAGGACGTGGGCGGCACCGCGGGAGAGCGCCTCCAGCCCGACCGCCCCGGAACCGCCGTAGAGATCGAGCACCCGGGCACCGGCCAGCGGCCCGTCGAGCGACTCCCAGGTGGAGAACATGCCCTCGCGCGCCCGGTCGGAGGTCGGGCGGGTGCCGTTGCCGGGTGGTACGGCCAGGCGGCGGCCGCCGGCCGTACCGGCGATCACGCGGGTCATGGGCCCGTCCTTACGTTGCGCGTGGTCGGTGTGGAGTGCTGGTGGGAGCCGGTCGGGCTCCGCTCCTCCACGATATTCCGTCGACCGGCGGCGAGCGGCCGTCCGAGGCGCCGCACGAGCGCCCGGGGCCGTGATCGATCTCACGGCCGAACGGCGCGGGAAGTCCCCGTCCCGCGCCCGGTGCCGGGCCGGCCGGCGCTCCCCCGGTCGTCGCGCAACCCCTCAGCCCTTGTCCAGATACTGCTCCCGCTCCTCGTCCAGCAGGGCGGACAGCGCGATCCTCAGCTCCGGATAGCCGGTCAGCTCCGGATCCGCGGTGACCAGCGCCGTGGCCTCCTCGCGGGCGGACGCGATGATCTCCTCGTCGTCGATGACCGTGAGCATCCGCAGGGAGGAGCGGACGCCGGACTGCGCCTGTCCGAGGACATCGCCCTCGCGTCGCTGTTCGAGGTCGATGCGGGAGAGTTCGAAGCCGTCGAGGGTGGCGGCCACGGCGGCCAGCCGGGCCCGCGCGGGGCTGGCCTCGGGCATCTCGCTGACCAGCAGGCACAGTCCGGGCGCCGAGCCGCGGCCGACCCGGCCGCGCAGCTGGTGCAGCTGGGAGACGCCGAAGCGGTCCGCGTCCATGATCACCATGGCGGTGGCGTTCGGGACGTTCACCCCGACCTCGATGACCGTCGTCGCGACCAGCACGTCCAGCTCGCCGGCGGCGAAGGACCGCATCACCTCGTCCTTGTCGTCCGGCGCCATCCGGCCGTGCAGCACCGCCACCCGCAGGCCCTCGAGCGGTCCCTTCGCGAGCTGTTCGGCGATGTCGAGCACCGCGAGCGGCGGGCGCTTCTCCTCCGCGTCCTCCGGTGAACTCGCTTCGGCGGCGGCCCCCTTGGTGCCGGAACCGCCCTTCTTGGCGCCCTTGGGCGCCTCCTCCTCGTCGTCGCCGATCCGCGGGCACACCACATAGCCCTGGTGCCCGGCGGCCACCTCCTCGCGGACCCGCTCCCAGGCGCGGGCGAGGAAGTGCGGCTTGTCCTTGGCGGGCACCACATGGCTGGCGATCGGCGAGCGTCCGGCGGGGAGTTGGTCCAGGACGGAGGTCTCCAGATCGCCGAAGACGGTCATGGCGACCGTGCGCGGAATGGGTGTGGCCGTCATGACCAGCAGGTGCGGCGGCTGCTTGCCCTTGCCGCGCAGCGCGTCGCGCTGTTCGACGCCGAAGCGGTGCTGTTCGTCGACGACCACCAGCCCCAGGTCGTGGAACTGCACCTTGTCCTCGATCAGGGCATGGGTGCCGACGACGATCCCGGCCTCGCCGGTGACCAGATCGAGCAGCGCCTGGCGGCGGGCCGCGGCCCCCATGGAGCCGGTCAGCAGCACCACCTTCGTGCCCTGTTCGGCCCCGCCCAGCATGCCGCCCTCGGCCAGTTCGCCCATCATCTCGGTGATGGAGCGGTGGTGCTGCTGGGCCAGCACCTCGGTCGGCGCGAGCATGGCGGCCTGGCCACCGCTGTCGACCACCCCGAGCATGGCGCGCAGCGCGACCATGGTGTTGTGCGTGACGGTGAAGTGGTCGGTCACATAGGCGTGGTCGGGGTGCGCGACGCTGATGCACTGGACGGGCTTGCGGCCGACGTGCTCGATGGCCTGGATGGTGCGGCCGAAGCCGTCGCCGCCGCCTTCTTCCGGCAGCGCCAGGTGGACGTCGCAGGCGCCCTCGCCCGCTGGGCGCGCCTGCGCACGGCCGCCCAGGGACCGCACCAGCCAGGCGAGGTCGTCGGCCAGCGGGCCGGGCAGGGCACGCAGGACGGTGTCGGCGCCCGCGGGCCGTCCGGCGGCGTCCAGCAGACCCCGTACCACCGCCAGCCGCTCCTTGAGCGGTGCGTTGCGGTAGGCGTCCGGGACCCGGCCCCCGTGGTCGGCCAGCGCCCTGCCCAGCTCGTACGGATCGAGCGGGCGGAGCTCCCCGCCATCGAGGTCCACCGGCACGGCCGGTGCGATGGACCACTTGGGCCGCCCGTCGGCGCCCAGCAGATCGCCGCGCAGCTCGCGCGTCGTCAGCACCCGCTCCTGCGTGTCGCGGGCCCCGACGATCCACAGGTGCTCGTCGTCGCACTCGACGGCGCTGCCGTCGGACAGCACCAGCCGCCACACTTCCCGCTCCCCCTGTGGGAAGACGCCGTCCACCACGGCGATCTCGCCGCTGGGCACGACCACCTCCGTGCCGACGGCCATCTCCCCCATGGGCCGAAAGCCGCGCGGCGTCAGCACCAGGGCGTCCAGCGGCTGCGCCTTGCCGGAGCCCACCTCGCCCTGGAGGAGGCGGTGCATGGGGTGTTCGGTCGCCAGATCGTCGAAGATCTCCCGGCTGACCTTCTGCTGGCCGTCGGTGAGGGTGAAGGGCAGCTTGGCGTCGAAGGCGTCGAGGATGCCGCCCTTGACCATCTTGCGTGCCACGGCGGGGAGTTGGGTGTCGGCGAGCCGGCGGCGGGCGAGGGCGACCTGCATCACGAACGCCTCGTCCCACTTCAGCCGGGCCCGCGCGTCGGCGATGTCGGCCTTGCTCGCCGGCCGGTGGATCTTGAGCAGTGCCTCGGTGAGCGGGACCAGCGCGCGCCCCTCGCGCAGCGCCTCGGGCAGCGGGTCGACGGCGTCCTGCGCGCTGGGCAGCACCGCGTCGACCGCCTTGGCGATCTTCCAGGACGCCATCTGCTGGCAGGCCGGGTAGATCGGCATCAGCTGATGGGCGAACGCGCTGGCCGCGTCGGCTCCGTCGCCGGCGTCGCGGTCGAGGAGCTCGTACTCGGGGTGGGCGAGCTGCAGTTTGCGGTTGAAGACCGACACCTTGCCGGCGAACATCGCGCGCCGCCCCGGCAGCAGCTCCTTGTGCGGCTTGTGGATGCCCTTTCCGAAGAAGACCAGCTGGAGCCGGCCGCTGCCGTCCGTGAGCGTCACTTCGAGGCGCTGCCCCCGGCCGGCGTTGAATTTCAGCACCCGGGAATCCGCGACCTGCGCGAGGACCGTGACGTGTTCGTCCAGCGGGAGATCCGCGAGGCGGGTCAGCTCACCACGCTCGGCGTACCGGCGCGGGTAGTGGTGCAACAGGTCGCCGACCGTATGCAGGTCGAGCTGCTCGGCCAGCACCTTCGCGGTGGTGCCGCCGAGGATCTTCTTCAGGGGTTCGTCGAGCGCAGCCACGCGTCTATTGCACACCACGCCTGTGACAATCGCGGCTCACCCACCGGCACGGGGTGCTCACTCCACGCCGATGAGCAGCGGCGCGGCGTGCTGGCCACCCTCGTAGACGACCGTGTCCACGGCCAGATGCCGCTCGCGCACATGCCGTTCCAGTCGCTCGGCGAGGGAGTGGGGCGCGTCGGCGCCCAGGACCAGGGTCACCAGTTCCCCGCCGGCCGACAGCATCCGGTCCAGGACCGTCATCGCGGTGCGGGTGAGGTCCGAACCGATCACCGCGACATCGCCGTCGATCAGGCCCAGGACGTCCCCGGCCTGGCAGACCCCGGCCATCGTCCACGACTGCCGCTCGGCGAGGGCCAGCTCGGCGTAGCGGGTGGCGCCCGCGGCCGAGGTCATCGCGACCACGTCCTCGTCGAAGCTGCGGCCCGGCTCGTGCACGGCCAGCGCCGCGAGGCCCTGGACGGCGGCGCGGGTGGGGATCAGCGCGACCCGTACGCCTTCGGTGCGGGCCTGTTCGGCGGCGGCCGCCGCGGTGTGCCGCAGTTCGGGGTCGTTGGGCAGCAGCATCACCTCGCGGGCGTGCGCCTGCCGGATCGCCTGCACCAGTTCACCGCTGGCGGGCGGCTCGCCGGGGCGTACCGAGACCGGCGTGGCGCCGGCTTGCGCACACAGTCCGGCCAGTCCGTCGCCCGGCACCACCGACACCACGGCCCGGGCCGCCATCGCCGGCTCCTTGGCGCGGCCCGCACCGCCGAAGTGGGTGATGCGGATCCGGTACGGCCGGCCCGCCTCGATGCCGGCCTCCACGGCCGCGCCCGCGTCGTCGACGTGGACATGGACGTTCCACAGGCCGTCCCCGCCGACCACCACCAGGGAGTCGCCGAGGCCGTCGAGGCGGGTGCGCAGCCGCGCCACGGCCGCGTCGTCGGCCTCCAGCAGGTAGATCACCTCGAAGGCCGGCCCGTCCGGGTCCGCGCAGTCCTCCGCGGCCGTCCGGGCGGCGGCCTCGCAGCCGGCCGCCTCGGGCAGCGGGGCGTCGGCCCGTACCGCGACCGGGGTCGCCGAGACCTTCCCGCCGAGCGCGTCGGCGAGCGCGCCCAGCAGGGCGACGAGCCCGCAGCCGCCGGCGTCCACGACGCCGGCCCGGCCCAGGACCGCGAGCTGCCCGGGGGTCGCCCGCAGGGCGCTGCGGGCGCCCTCGTGGGCGGCGTGGGCGATCCCGGCCGCGCCGCCGGTCCCGCCGGCGGCCCGCTCCGCGGCGTCGGCGGCCGCGGTCGCGACGGTCAGGACGGTGCCCTCCACGGGGTGCGCGACGGCCTCGTAGGTCGCCGCGGCGGCCCGGCGCAGCGACCTGCGCAGCGCGTCCGCTCCGCCGTCGTCTCCGCCGTCCGCGGCCGCCAGCACCTCGGTCATCCCGCGCAGCAGCTGCGCCACGATCGTGCCGGAGTTCCCGCGCGCCCCTATGAGGGCGCCGTGTGCCATGGCGCCGATGGCGTCGGCCAGGCCGGGGGCGGTACCGGCCGAGGCGTGCCCGTCGAAGGCCGCCTCGACCGCGCGAGCGGCCGATTCGAGCGTCAAGTACAGGTTGGTGCCGGTGTCGCCGTCGGCCACCGGGTAGACGTTGATCGCGTCGATCCGCTCGCGTTCCCGGCCGAGCGCCTCCAGGGCCAGCCCGCACCAGGAGCGGACCGCGGCGGCGTCGAGCGGGTACGGCACGTCGTCCTCCTGGGTCACGGGATGCACCGCACAGTAGCCGCGGCCGGGTGGGGAGGCCGGGGCGGGGGCCCTGGGGTGCGTGATAGTTTCGTTCTACGGGAGCGGTCGTTGTATGCTGCTCCGGTTGCCCGATGCGAATCGGGCCATTTCCTCTCCTGACGACGCCGGCCGGGCAATGCACTCGGCTCGTCGGGATTTCACCGTAAGTGCATCTGAAGTCTTTGGAGTGACCCGTGGCTGCCAACTGCGACGTCTGCGGCAAGGGGCCGGGCTTCGGCAAGAGTGTCTCGCACTCGCATCGCCGCACCAACCGTCGTTGGAACCCCAACATCCAGACGGTGCGTGCAGTGATCGGGCGCACGCCGAAGAAGCTGAACGCCTGCACCTCGTGCATCAAGGCCGGCAAGGTCTCGCGCTGACGCCTTAGCCGTAGCGCAGCCCGACCGGTTGCTTGGGAAGCCGGTCCACCTCCGTGGTGGACCGGCTTCCGCCGTTCCCGGGGCCGAGCAGGGCAGGGCAGGCACAGGACTCGTCCCGCGAGCGCCGCTGACCGGCCGGAGCGTCGCCGGGGCCGCGCTCAGCGCGCGTCGCGCAGGTGCCAGCCGTGGTCCACGGGGCCGATGCCCGCGCCCAGCCGGAAGCCGGCCGCGATGGCGCCGGTGACGTACTCCTTGGCGGCCGCGGCGGCCTGCGGGACGGTGTCCCCCTGGGCCAGCCGTGCGGCGAGCGCGCTGGCCAGGGTGCAGCCGGTGCCGTGGGTGTGCCGGTTGTCGTGGCGGGGGGCGCGCAGCCAGTGCTCCTCGGTGCCGTCGGTGAGCAGATCGACGGCGGTGTCCCCGGCGCCGCCGGGCCCGCCGCCCGCCGCGGCCGGCAGATGGCCGCCCTTGATGAGCGCCCAGCGCGGCCCGAACTCCAGGACGGCGGCGGCCGCCCGCCGCATGTCGGCCTCCTCCTGGACGCGTACGCCGGTGAGCTGGGCGACCTCGTCCAGGTTGGGGGTGGCGACGGTGGCCGTGGGCAGCAGCTTGCCGCGCACCGCGTCCAGCGCGGAGGCGGCCAGCAGCGCATCGCCGTGTTTGGACACCCCGACGGGGTCGACGACCACCGGGACCGTGAGTTCGGCGAGCAGCTCCGCGACGGTTTCGACGAGTTCCGCGGAGGAGAGCATCCCGGTCTTGACCGCCTGGACGCCGATGTCGTCGACGACGCTGCGGAACTGGGCCCGGACGGCCTCGGCGGGCAGCTCCCACGCGCCCTGGACGCCCAGGGAGTTCTGGGCGGTGACGGCGGTCAGCACGCTCATGCCGTGGGTGCCGAGCGCCAGCATCGTCTTCAGGTCGGCCTGGATGCCCGCGCCGCCGCCGGAGTCGGACCCGGCGACGGTCAGGACGCGTGGAGGTGTGCGCATGCGGCCGAATCTACTAGGGCCTTCCCGGGCGATCAGGGCCGGAGAGGCCCTAGGCGTCCCCGTTGTCCCCGAAGTGGTCCCAGCCGGCCTTCGCCCAGGGGGCGCCGTCCACCGTCACCTGCGGCAGCGCGGAGGGGTTGAGGACCTCGCCGATGACCTTCCACCGGGCGGGCAGCTTCACGTCGGGCGGGAAGGTGGCCACGATGGCGTGGTCCTCACCGCCGTTGAGGACCCACTGCATCGGGTCCACGCCGACCGCCGTGCCGATGTCGGACATCTGCGAGGGGATGTCGATCGCGGCGGACCGCAGATCGATCCGGACCTTGCTGGCCTCGGCGATGTGCCCCAGGTCGGCGACGAGTCCGTCGCTGACGTCGGTCATGGCGGTGGCGCCGAGTCCGGCGGCCGCCGGGCCCGCGTGGTACGGGGGCTCGGGGCGGCGGTGCGCCTCCACGAAGGCCCGCGGTGAGCGGAAGCCGCGGGTCAGAACGGCGTGCCCGGCGGCGGACCAGCCCAGCCAGCCGGTCACCGCGACCACGTCGCCGGGCTGGGCGCCGGCCCGGGTGACCGGCTCCTGGTTGCGCAGGTCGCCGAGCGCGGTGATGGCGACGGTGATGGTGTCGCCGCGCACGACGTCGCCGCCGACGACCGCGGCACCGGCCACCTGGCACTCGTCCCGCAGGCCGTCCATCAGCTCGGTCGGCCAGGTCGCGGGGAGCTCGGCGGGGACGACCAGGCCGAGCAGGATCGCGGTGGGCACCGCGCCCATCGCCGCGATGTCGGCGAGGTTCTGCGCCGCGGCCTTGCGGCCGACGTCGTAGGCGGTGGACCAGTCACGCCTGAAGTGCCGGCCCTCCAGCAGGATGTCGGTGCTGGCGACCACCCTGCGGTCCGGCGCGGTGACCACCGCGGCGTCGTCGCCCGGCCCGATCCGTACCGCCGGAGTGGAGGTGAGCCGGGAGGTGAGCTCCCTGATCAGCCCGAACTCCCCAAGCTCCCCCACGGTGCCCTTCATGCTGTTGCCCTTCCCATGTGTACGGACGGTCCGTACGTGGCTGACGGCTGCGCCCCACTTCCCCTGTTCACCGCGCGGGTCTCCCCGCTCCGCGCGGTGACGCGGTACCGTGGCGTCCCTTCTTCCCACATGATCCTCGAAGCCGCCCTGGAGGTTCCGTGGTACAGGCCTACATCCTGATCCAGACCGAGGTCGGCAAGGCCTCGGCGGTAGCGGAGGTGATCTCGAAGATCTCCGGTGTACTGCAGGCCGAGGACGTGACCGGCCCCTACGACGTCATCGTGCGCGCCCAGGCCGACACTGTCGACGAGCTGGGACGGATGGTGGTCGCGAAGGTCCAGCAGGTGGAGGGCATCACCCGCACCCTTACCTGTCCGGTCGTTCATCTGTAGCTCCCCCGTATGCTCGGCCGGGTGATCTGTGCGCGTCGCCGGTACCTGGCCCTGTCGTTGCTCACCGTGCTGGTCGGCGCGGTGAGCTGCTCGTCTTCCGGGGACGTGGCCGCCCCCTCACCCACCGGTGAGGCGGCACGGCACTGCCGGGCGCTCCACCGGGAACTGCCCAAGACCGTGGACGGGCTCGCGCGAGGTGCCGCCGAGCCCGTTTCCGACTTCACTGCCATATGGGGCGATCCTGCCGTGAAACTGCGCTGCGGGGTGCCGAAGCCCGACGTCCTGACGTACGGGAGTGAACATTACAACCCCAAGGCCGACGCGGCGGAAGTCAACGGCGTCGAATGGCTCTTCGAGAAGCAGGAGGACGGGTACCGCTTCACGACCGTGCTGCGCAAGGCCTATGTCGAGGTGACCGTTCCCGGCGAGTACGCCCCCGAGGTCGATGTGCTCACCGACCTCGCGGGCGCCGTGCGCGAGACCGTGCCGAAGGGCGTCTAGCGCAGCCCCGTCGAGCGCTGGAGCGCGGCCTGGAGGAGCCGGTCGATCAGCTCCGGGTAGCTCACACCGCTCTCCTGCCACATCCGCGGATACATGGAGATGGGTGTGAATCCCGGGAGCGTGTTGATCTCGTTGATCACGAACTCGCCGTCCTCCTGCAGGAAGAAGTCCGCCCGCACCAGGCCCTCGCAGGAGGCCGCCTCGAAGGCCGCGACGGCCAGCTCCTGGACCTCGGCGGTCTGCTCGGCGGTCAGCGGCGCGGGCACGATCCCGGTGGCCGAGTCGATGTACTTGGCCTCGAAGTCGTAGAAGTCGTGCGCGGTCACCGGCGGGATCTCGGCCGGGACGCTGGCCCGCGGGCCGTCCTCGAACTCCAGCACCCCGCACTCGATCTCGCGGCCGCGCAGCAGCGACTCCACGAGGATCTTGGGGTCGTGCCGGCGGGCCTCCTCGATGGCCTCGTCCAGGCCGGCGAGGTCGTCGACCTTGCTGATGCCCATGGACGAGCCGGCCCGGGCGGGCTTCACGAAGAGCGGCCAGCCGTGTTCCGCGGCGAAGTCCACGATCTTCTTGCGGGCGGCGGCGGGATCCTTGTCCCACTCCCGCGGGCGGACGACCTCGTACGGGCCGACCGGCAGCCCGAAGGAGGTGAACACCCGCTTCATGTAGTCCTTGTCCTGGCCGACGGCGGAGGCGAGCACGCCCGAGCCGACGTAGGGCACGCCGGAGAGCTCCAGCAGGCCCTGCAGGGTGCCGTCCTCGCCGTAGGGGCCGTGCAGGACGGGGAAGACCACGTCGACCTCGCCGAGCGCCTTGGGCACCGAGCCCGGTTCGCTGTAGACGACCTCGCGGCTGGTCGGGTCGACGGGGAGCACGACGGAGCCGTCGGCGGACTCGGCGAGCGCGGCCACGCTGGGCAGCTGCCGGTCGCTGATGGCCATCCGGTCGGGGTCGTCGGCGGTCAGCGCCCAGCGGCCGTCGGTGGTGATGCCGATGGGCAGCACGTCGTACTTCTCGCGGTCGATGGCGCGCAGCACGGCTCCGGCGGTGAGTACGGAGATGGCGTGCTCGGAGCTGCGTCCGCCGAACACGACGGCGACGCGGGGCTTGTGGGAGGAGGTCTGGCTGCTCATATCGCGTTGAGGGTACCTGCTGGTAGGGCGTGCGTCAGTGTTGCGGCGCCGGGTAGTACCGCCGCAACCGGCAACGGCCCACCACGGGGTGCTAGTGCCGCTCGGACTTCGCGGTGCGCGACATCAGCTCCTTGAGGGCCACCATCGGCGGCTTGCCCTCGTGGACGATGTCCACGACCGTTTCGGTGAGCGGCATGTCGACGCCGTGCCGACGGGCCAGATCGAGCACGGACTCGCAGGACTTGACGCCCTCGGCGGTCTGCTTGGTGACCGCGATGGTCTCCTGAAGCGTCATCCCGCGGCCGAGGTTGGTGCCGAAGGTGTTGTTGCGCGACAGCGGCGAGGAGCAGGTGGCGACGAGGTCGCCCATGCCGGCCAGGCCCGCGAAGGTGTGCGCGTCGGCGCCCATGGCCAGGCCGAGCCGGGTGGTCTCGGCGAGCCCCCGGGTGATCAGGGAGGCCTTGGCGTTGTCGCCCAGGCCCATGCCGGTGGCGATGCCGACGGCGAGCGCGATGACGTTCTTGACCGCGCCGCCCAGCTCGCAGCCCACCACGTCGGTGTTGGTGTACGGGCGGAAGTACGAGGTGTGGCAGGCGCTCTGCAGGCGTCGGGCGACCGACTCGTCGGTGCAGGCGATGACCGCGGCGGCGGGCTGCCGGGCCGCGACCTCCTTGGCGAGGTTGGGGCCGGTCAGCACGGCGACGCGGTCCGCGGGTGCCTTGGCGACCTCCTCGATGACCTCGCTCATGCGCTTGGCCGTACCCAGTTCGACGCCCTTCATCAGGGAGACCAGGATCGTGTCGGAGGGCAGCAGGGGCGCCCATTCGGCGAGGTTGCCGCGCAGCGTCTGGGAGGGGACGGCCAGGACGGTGAACTCCGCGTCCCGTGCCGCCTGTGCGGGGTCGGTGGTGGCCCGTACGGACGCGGGGAGCTCGACCCCCGGCAGGTAGTCGGGGTTGGTGCGGCCGTTGTTGATGGCGTCGACGAGGCCGGCGCGGCGCCCCCACAGGGTCACCTCGCATCCCGCGTCGGCCAGCACCATCGCGAATGCGGTGCCCCAGGACCCCGTGCCGTAGACGGCGCAGCGCGTCACTTGCCTTCATCCTCCTGTGCCTGCTGGGTGCTTCGGACCTGCTGCGGGGCGGCGGCGCCCTCGGTGGCGGCGGCCGGTTCGGCGGCCCGCTCCGCCACCGCGGCGCGGCCTGCCTTGGCGGCCTCCCGGGCGGCGCGGCGCTCCTGGGCGATCGCCTTGCGCCAGTCGTACGGTTCGGCCGGGGCCTGCTCGCCGCGGAGCTCGGCGAGCTGCTCGGTGATCGCGGCCATGATGCGGTCGGTGACCGCGCGCAGCACCTCGGCGGTCGGCTCCTGGTCGTAGTACGCGCTCAGGTCGACCGGCGGTCCCGCCTTGACCCGCAGGGTCTTGCGCGGGAGCAGCTGGAGCTTGTTCTCCTTGGCGTACGGCGGCATCGCGTCGTTGGCGCCCCACTGCGCGACGGGGATGACCGGCGCCTTCGTCAGCAGGGCCACCCGCGCCGCACCGGTCTTGCCCTGCATGGGCCACAGCTCCGGGTCGCGGGTGAGGGTGCCCTCGGGGTAGAAGGCGACGCATTCGCCCTTGTGGATGGCGGTGACGGCGGCGCGGAACGCGGTGGCGGCGTCGGTGGTTTCCCGGTAGACGGGGATCTGGCCGGTGCCGCGCATCATCAGACCGACAAAGCCGCTCTTGAAGAGTCCGGCCTTGGCGAGGAATCGGGGGACCCGCCCGGTGTTGTACTGATAGTGCGCATACGAGAGCGGGTCGAGATACGAGTTGTGGTTGACCGCGGTGATAAATCCGCCGTCGGCCGGAATGTGCTCCATTCCTCGCCAGTCCCGCTTGAACAGAACCAAGAGCGGCGGTTTGCAGATGACCGCGGCCAAGCGGTACCAGAAGCCGATTCTGCGGCGGGACACTGGGACACCCTCCTTGTGGGACCTGTGATGCTGCTGCGGGCCGGCAGCCGCACAAGTGTCGCCCCAGGTACCCGCTATGTCGAGGACACCGTAACCCCGGCGCTCCCGGAGAGCGGCGGCGGCGGGTGAGAATGGCGCCGATGCGAAGAGACGGAGCGGATGTGGGCTGGAGCCTGGTCGTGCCGCTGAAGCCGCTGGTGCGGGCCAAGAGCAGGCTCTCGGGGGCGGCCGGTGAGGAGTTTCGGCCCCGCTTGGCCCTCGCCTTCGCCCTGGACACCGTGACAGCGGCGCTGGCCTGCGAAGACGTGCGGGATGTGGTGGTTGTCACGGATGATCCGCTCGCCGGGGAGCGTCTGGCGGCCCTGGGGGCGCGGATCGTGCCCGACACACCGGCGCGGGGGCTCAACGCGGCACTGGCCCATGGGGCGAGCGCGGTGCGGGCGCACCGTCCGGGCGCGCCGGTCGCCGCGTTGAACGCCGACCTTCCGGCACTGCGCCCGACCGAACTGGAACTGGTGCTCCATTCCGCTTCGCTATTTCCCCGTGCATTTCTCGCGGATGCGGCAGATATCGGGACAACACTTCTGACCGCGACTTCCGGAGTGGAATTGGCACCGGCATTCGGCGGTGCCTCGCGGGCCCGTCACCTGGCGTCCGGAGCGCGGGAGATCACCACGCCGGACGTGGTGTCGGTGCGCCGGGACGTGGACACCGGCGAGGACCTGCTGGCCGCGCTGGCACTGGGCGTGGGCCCCCACACGGCCCGCCATGCGCCGCGTCTGCCGCCGCCGGTCAGAGCGTCTGGAGCGTGATCAGGTCGATGTGCCGGGCGTCGCCCTGCCCGGTGACCTCGATGCGGACCCGCTGACCGGGCCGCAGCAGCAGCAGACCGCCGGCGTCGAAGGCCGCCGCGTCGAAGGGCAGCGGGGTCCCGTCGTCCAGCAGGACGCTGCCAGAGCGGGTGTCGGAGTCGTACGTGTACGCGGTGGCCTGCATGACACAGAGCCTAGACGGCGCCCGAACGCGCCGCGGGCCGGGCTCCCCGGAGGGAGACCGGCCCGACGCATGGCGTCGCCGCTGCTGATTACCGCTTGCGGGCGGTGGTCTTCTTCGCGGTGGTCTTGCGGGCGGTGGCCTTCTTGGCGGGGGCCTTCTTCGCCGTCGCCTTCTTGGCGGGGGCGGTCTTCTTCGCCGTCGCCTTCTTGGCCGTGGTGGCCTTCTTGGCCGTGGTGGCCTTCTTGGCGGTGGTCGCCTTCTTGGCGGTGGTCTTCTTCGCCGTCGTCTTCTTGGCGGTGACCTTCTTCGCCGTGGTGGTCTTCTTCGCCGCCGCCTTCTTGGCGGTGGTGGCCTTCTTCGCGGCGGCCTTCTTGGCGGTGGCCTTCTTCGCGGCGGCCTTCTTGATGGCCGCGCCGCCGGTCAGGCTGCCCTTGGGGGCCTTCTTGACGGCGACCTCGCCGCCCTTGGGGAGCTTCTTCGAGCCGCTCACCAGGTCCTTGAAGCCCTGACCGGCGCGGAAACGCGGCACCGAGGTCTTCTTGACCCGCACGCGCTCACCCGTCTGCGGGTTACGGGCGTAACGGGCCGGACGGTCGACCTTCTCGAACGAGCCGAATCCGGTGACCGAAACACGGTCGCCGGTGACAACTGCGCGGACGATTGCGTCCAGTACCGCGTCGACCGCGTCCGCGGCGTTCTGGCGGCCGCCGAGCTTGTCGGCAATGGCTTCTACGAGCTGCGCCTTGTTCACGTCTTCCCCTTCGGAGACATTGCTGGAACGAAAGTTTCCAAGCTTTTTCGCACGTTAGGCAGATATATACCGCAAATCAAACACGAAACGGGCTAATCACCCTTGTGCCGCAACGAACTCGACCTTCACGGACTTCCGTCGGCGTGCACATCTTCGGGATAACGACCTTCGTCGAGGTCTTCCATGAACCACTCCAGACGCCTTGCCGCGTCCGCAAGATCGTGTTTAGCCGCGGCCGTGATGACGAGCAGCTTCCGGTTCAGCGCCATCCGTACGCCCTCCGGGACTTGCAGTGTCCGCACTCTTGCGTGTGCGTCCTTGAGACGGTCGGCGACGAGACCGTAGAGCTTGAGTTGGTCGTCGCGTTCCATGCGCTAATTGTGCCATCTGCGGCGAGTTGTCGCTTCACGGGGCCTCAACAGCGGCCTGGACACGCAGATGCGCCCCCTGCCAACTGCACAGGGGGCGCATCGTACGCAATATGGCTTTGAGCCATAAAACCCGAGGTCAGACCTCCATCGTACGCGGCTTGAACGACGGCCGGTTCGCCTCGTACGCCACGATGGACGGCTCCTCCCGAAGGGTGAGGCTGATGTCGTCCAGCCCCTCCAGCAGACGCCAACGCGCGTTCTCATCCAGCTCGAAGTCGGCGGTGACGCCCTGCGCACGGACCTGGCGGTCGACCAGGTCGACGGTCACCTCGGCGGTCGGGTCGGCCTCGACCAGCTGCTGCAGCCGGTCCACGGTCTCCTGCGGCAGGACCACCGTCAGCAGGCCGTTCTTGAGGGAGTTGCCGCGGAAGATGTCCGCGAACCGCGAGGAGATGACGGCCTTGAAGCCGTAGTTCTGCAGCGCCCAGACGGCGTGCTCGCGCGAGGAGCCGGTGCCGAAGTCGGGTCCGGCGACCAGCACCGTGGCGCCCTTGTGCGCCTCCTGGTTGAGGACGAACTCCGGGTCCTTGCGCCAGGCCTCGAACAGCCCGTCCTCGAAGCCGTCGCGGGTGACCTTCTTCAGCCAGTGGGCCGGGATGATCTGGTCGGTGTCGACGTTGCTGCGGCGCAGCGGGACGGCCCGGCCGGTGTGGGTGGTGAAAGCTTCCATGGTTCAGACTCCCGCGGGCGTGGCGACGGCGACGTCGGACAGGTCGGCCGGTGAGGCCAGATGGCCGAGAACCGCCGTCGCGGCGGCGACCTGCGGAGAGACCAGGTGGGTACGGCCGCCCTTGCCCTGACGGCCCTCGAAGTTGCGGTTGGAGGTGGATGCGGAGCGCTCACCGGGCGCCAGCTGGTCGGGGTTCATGCCCAGGCACATCGAGCAACCCGCGTGCCGCCATTCGGCGCCCGCCTCGGTGAACACCTTGTCCAGGCCCTCGGCGACGGCCTCCAGGGAGACCCGGACCGAGCCGGGAACGATCAGCATCCGTACGCCGTCGGCGACCTTGCGGCCCTGAAGGATCGCGGCCGCGGAGCGCAGGTCCTCGATGCGGCCGTTGGTGCACGAACCTACGAAGACGGTGTCCACGGCGATCTCGCGCAGCGGCTGACCCGCCGTCAACCCCATGTACTCCAGGGCCTTTTCGGCGGCCAGTCGCTCCGAGGCGTCCTCGTACGAAGCCGGGTCGGGGACGCTCGCCGAAAGCGGCGCGCCCTGGCCGGGGTTGGTGCCCCAGGTGACGAACGGCGACAGCGAAGCGGCGTCGATGCGCACCTCGGCGTCGAAGACCGCGTCGTCGTCGGTGCGCAGCGTCTTCCAGTACGCGACCGCGGCGTCCCAGTCCTCGCCGCGGGGGGCGTGGTCACGGCCCTGCAGGTAGTCGAAGGTGGTCCGGTCGGGGGCGATCATGCCGGCCCGGGCACCCGCCTCGATCGACATGTTGCAGATGGTCATCCGGGCTTCCATCGACAGCTTCTCGATGGCCGAGCCGCGGTATTCCAGGACATACCCCTGGCCGCCGCCGGTGCCGATCTTGGCGATGATCGCCAGGATCAGGTCCTTGGCGGTGACGCCCTCGGGCAGCTCGCCGTCGACGGTGATCGCCATGGTCTTGAAGGGGGCCAGCGGCAGCGTCTGGGTGGCCAGGACGTGCTCGACCTGGCTGGTGCCGATGCCGAACGCCAGGGCGCCGAAGGCTCCGTGGGTGGAGGTGTGGCTGTCACCGCAGACCACCGTGGTGCCGGGCTGGGTCAGGCCCAACTGCGGTCCCACGACGTGGACGACGCCCTGCTCGACATCGCCCAGCGGGTGCAGCCGGACGCCGAACTCCGCGCAGTTCTTGCGCAGCGTCTCCAGCTGCGTGCGCGAGACCGGGTCGGCGATCGGCTTGTCGATGTCGAGGGTCGGGGTGTTGTGATCCTCGGTGGCGATGGTCAGGTCCGTCCGGCGCACCTGGCGGCCGGCCTTGCGGAGGCCGTCGAACGCCTGCGGGCTGGTGACCTCGTGCAGCAGGTGCAGATCAATGAAGAGGAGGTCGGGCTCGCCTTCCGCGCGCCGGACGACATGGTCGTCCCAGACCTTCTCCGCGAGTGTCCGTCCCATCGCTTTCCCTCCGGCCGGCCGCTTTGCCGGCCTTGCTCGTCCATGCGCGGGTGCCCGCAGAAGTCCCCCTGCCGGGCCTTACGCCGGGCCCTGGTCGAGGGCCACACCTACAGACTGACGACTTCCCTGGAAAATTGAACTTGCGTTTCACAGTGTGAGACGCGAGTATCGTTGCATGGACAACTCTAGCGGCGTCGGCGTTCTCGACAAGGCAGCTCTGGTTTTGAGCGCCCTGGAGTCCGGTCCGGCCACCCTCGCCGGGCTGGTCGCGGCGACAGGGCTTGCACGACCCACGGCCCACAGGCTGGCCGTGGCTCTGGAACACCACCGGATGGTGGCGAGGGACATGCAGGGCCGGTTCATCCTGGGCCCGCGGCTCTCCGAGCTGGCCGCGGCGGCCGGCGAGGACCGCCTGCTGGCCACGGCCGGACCGGTGCTCACCCACCTGCGCGATGTGACGGGCGAAAGCGCCCAGCTCTATCGGCGGCAGGGCGATATGCGGATCTGCGTGGCGGCGGCGGAACGGCTGTCCGGACTGCGGGACACCGTCCCGGTCGGCTCCACGCTCCCGATGAAGGCGGGCTCGGCCGCCCAGATCCTGATGGCCTGGGAGGAGCCGGAGCGGCTGCACCGCGGCCTGCAGGGCGCGCGCTTCACGGCCACCGCCCTGTCCGGCGTACGGCGCCGCGGCTGGGCCCAGTCGATCGGTGAGCGCGAGCCGGGCGTGGCCTCCGTCTCCGCCCCCGTGCGCGGCCCCTCCAACCGCGTGGTGGCCGCCGTCTCGGTCTCCGGACCGATCGAGCGGCTGACCCGCCACCCGGGCCGGATGCACGCCCAGGCGGTCATCGACGCGGCGGCCCGCCTCTCCGAGGGCCTGCGCCGCAACGGCTGACCTCCCCGCGACGGGGCGGGCGGGGCAGAAGCCGTCGCCGGTCGCGGTCACCACGCCGAAGAGGGGCGGCCCTGTGCGGATGATCCGCACAGGGCCGCCCCTTTTCGACGCCGCCGCCACGGCTCAGCTCCCCAGCCGCTCCGCCGCCCGCTCCCCGCGGCGGCCCACCGGCACCACGCCGCGGGCCTGCCCCAGCCCATGCGGCGGCATGTCGGCGTAGATGGTCTCGTAGGAGCCCGCCGGCACGACGTAGGTCTCGTGCCAGATGCCGACCTCACCCCGGCCCGCCCGCGCTCGCCGGTTGAAGGCGGCCCAGGCCGGCCGGTGCTCACCGCTCTGGTCGCTCGCGTACGCCAGCAGCTTCTCCTTCGACTCCCAGTACTGCAGGACCGAGAAGTTCCGCAGCCCCGGCAGGACGCGGAAGCCGAGCAGCCCCCGCGCCGGATCCTTCGCCAGCTCCTTGATCATGCGCGGCATCGCCCGGAACACCGGCAGCCAACTGCGCACCGCCCGCCAGTTGTTGATCCGCATCCCGATGAGGAAGACCACCACCTCCTCGGTGCCGTCCGCCGTCATCCGCCCCTGCACCGGCTGACCACCCATGACAACCCCCTTCGCCACGTCGCTCGACGTTGGATAGCGTCGCTATCCATGATTGGATAGTGCCACTCTCTAACGAAGGGCGCAAGGGTCATGCGACTGGCAGAGCTCAGCGAGCGCAGCGGGGTGTCCACCGCCACGATCAAGTACTACCTGCGCGAGGGGCTGCTGCCTCCCGGCCGCCGGATCACCGCCACCCAGTCCGAGTACGACGAGGAGCATCTGCGGCGGCTGCGGCTCGTCCGGGCCCTGATCCAGATCGGCCGGGTGCCGGTCAGCACCGCCCGCGAGGTGGTGTCCGCCGTCGAGGACGACTCCCGCGACCAGCTCTCCCGCCTGGGTACGGCCGTCGAGGCGCTCCCGCACGGCCCGGAGCCCGACGAGCGCGATCCCGCGACGGAACTCGCCCGGCGCACCGCCACCGAACTGCTGGAACGCGTCGGCTGGCGCTTCGGACTGGCCATCGCCGGCCACGCCCGGGCCTTCCGGACGCTGGTCTCCGCCATCGCCGCGCTGCACCGCCTCGGCTACCCGTGCGACATCGCGGATCTGCTGCCCTACGCCCGCTCGGCGGCCGGGCTCGCGGTGAGCGACCTGGACCTGGTCGAGAGGTACCGGACCCCGGCGGAGCAGGTGGAGGCGGCGGTGGCGCTGACCGTGCTCTACGAGCCGGTACTGCTCAGCCTGCGCCGGCTGGCGGAGGCCGAGGAGTCCAATAAGCGCTTCGGCGACGGCCCTTGACGCGGAAAGGCCCCCCGCATGACGCGGAGGGCCTTCCTCTTCTGTACCCCCGACCGGATTCGAACCGGCGCTACCGCCTTGAGAGGGCGGCGTGCTAGGCCGCTACACAACGGGGGCAAGTTTTCCTGCAGTTGAGCCTGTCCCGAGGACACGCTGCGCTGGGCTACCAGGACTCGAACCTAGACTAAATGAACCAGAATCACTCGTGCTGCCAATTACACCATAGCCCATGGTGGTTTAGACCAGTACCCCCGACCGGATTCGAACCGGCGCTACCGCCTTGAGAGGGCGGCGTGCTAGGCCGCTACACAACGGGGGCCCTAGCGATCCTGCATGAGTGACAGCGGGTGCGACCCGGACTGTCTCCCTGGGAAGGATCTGTACCCCCGACCGGATTCGAACCGGCGCTACTGCCTTGAGAGGGCAGCGTGCTAGGCCGCTACACAACGGGGGCTTTGCAGATGAGCTCTGCGAGCTGGCCTACCAGGACTCGAACCTAGACTAACTGAACCAGAATCAGTCGTGCTGCCAATTACACCATAGGCCATCAAAGCGCAACCCCCCTTGGGGGGCCTGATTTGATCTGCGCCTCCCGGCCGGGCCTTTCGGCCCTCTCGGGCGGCGCAGGAAGAACATTACCTGATCGTGGACGGGGCTCCAAAACCGATAACTCCGCGCAACAGCTCGGGGAGCTCCGCCAGGCTCGCGATGCGCCGGATGCCGGGTGGCAGCTCCTCGCCGGTGTCCGTACGGTCCAGCCATACGGCGGTCAGCCCGGCGTCCCGGGCGCCGAGCGCGTCGATGTCGAGCCGGTAGCCGACGTAGACGACCTCCTCGGGTGCCAGGCCGAGCGCCTCGCAGGCGCCCGTGAAGGCCTCGGGGGCGGGCTTGGCGTGCCCCAGCACGTCGGCGCACAGCACGGCCTCGAAGCGGGCACGGATGCCCAGGGCCGCCAGTTTGCGCTCCTGGCTGGCGGAGGAGGAATTCGACAGCACCGCCTGGCGGACCAGCGGTGCCAGCGCCTCCAGGGCGGGCGCGGAGTCCGGGAAGAGCACCCAGGACGCTTCGTAGTGGGCGACGTACCGGGCGAACCAGGCGTCCGCCTCGTCGTCGGTCAGCTCGATGCCCAAAAACGTCCGGGCGCGCCCTCGGCGGTGGTCGAGGAACCCCACCTCACCCGCGAGGAAGCGGGCGAACTCGGTCTCCATGGCGGCGCGCCAGCGCGCCAGTGCCGCCTCCTCGCCGCCGTACGCGGCCAGCAGCCCCTCCGCGCGGAGGTGGCGCAGCGCACCGGCGCGGTCCGACCCCGTGTAGTCGAAGAGCGTGTCGTCGATGTCCCACAGGACGGCGCGAATGGGCATACCGGCAATCTAGCGGAGCGGTCCGGGAACGCCTCGGGCCCGGAAGCCGTGCGGCGTCCGGGCCCGAGGGGTGTCTGCGAGGTCAGCCGGCCAGCTTGGCCAGGGCCGCGTCGATGCGCTGGAGGGTGCGCTCCTTGCCGAGGACCTCCAGGGACTCGAAGAGGGGCAGGCCGACCGTGCGGCCGGTGACGGCCACCCGGACGGGGGCCTGGGCCTTGCCGAGCTTGAGTCCGTGCTCCTCGCCGGCGGCCAGTACGGCCTCCTTGAGGGGCTCGGGACCGGCGGCCCAGTCTGCGGCGTCGAGCTTGGCGCGGGCGGTGGTCAGCAGGGCGACCGGGTCGCCCTTCATCGCCTTCGTCCAGGACGCCTCGTCCTCGACCGGCTCCTTGCGGAAGAGGAAGTCGACGTTGGCGGTGATGTCGGAGAGCACCGTCAGGCGGGTCTGGGCGTGCGGGGCGATGGACTGCCAGGCGGCCTCGTCGAAGTCCTCCGGGGCCCAGTTGGCGAACGGGGCCCTCAGCCAGGGCTCACAGGCCTTGATGAAGTCCTTGACGTCCAGCTGCCGGATGTGGTCGGCGTTGATCGCCTCGGCCTTCTTCAGGTCGAAGCGGGCCGGGTTGGCGTTGACGTCCGCGATGTCGAACTTCTCGATCAGCTCCGGCACCGAGAAGATGTCCTGGTCGGCGGAGAAGGACCAGCCGAGCAGCGCAAGGTAGTTCAGCAGGCCCTCGGGCAGGAAGCCGCGGTCGCGGTAGAGGTTGAGGGAGGCCTGCGGGTCGCGCTTGGAGAGCTTCTTGTTGCCCTCGCCCATGACGTAGGGCAGGTGGCCGAAGGACGGGATCTCCTTCGCCACGCCCAGTTCGATCAGGGCCCGGTAGAGGGCGATCTGGCGGGGGGTGGAGGAGAGCAGGTCCTCGCCGCGCAGGACGTGGGTGATCCCCATCAGGGCGTCGTCGAGGGGGTTGACCAGGGTGTACAGCGGGGCGCCGTTGGCGCGCACGATGCCGTAGTCCGGGACGTTCTCCGGGGTGAAGGTCAGCTCGCCGCGCACCAGGTCGGTGAAGGTGATCGGCTCGTCGGGCATCCGGAAGCGGATGATCGAGGTGCGGCCCTCGGCCTCGTAGGCGGCCTTCTGCTCGGCGCTCACCTCGCGGCACGTGCCGTCGTAGCCGGAGGGCCGGCCGGCCTTGCGGGCGGCGTCGCGGCGCTCGTCGAGCTCCTCGGTGGTGCAGTAGCAGTGGTAGGCGTGGCCGGCGGCCAGGAGCCGGTCGACGATGTCCCGGTAGATGTCCATCCGCTGGGACTGGCGGTACGGCGCGTGCGGGCCGCCGACCTCGGGGCCCTCGTCCCAGTCGAAGCCGAGCCAGTGGAAGGAGTCCAGCAGCTGGTTGTAGGACTCCTCGGAGTCGCGGGACGCGTCGGTGTCCTCGATCCGGAAGACCAGGGTGCCCTTGTTGTGCCGTGCGTAGGCCCAGTTGAACAGGGCCGTACGGATCAGGCCGACATGGGGGTTGCCGGTCGGGGAGGGACTGAAACGGACGCGGACGGGGGTCGCGTTAGCCACGCTTGATCACCTTGTTGGTGAGAGTGCCGATGCCTTCGATGGTGACGGCGACCTCGTCGCCGACGTTGAGGGGGCCGACCCCGGCCGGGGTGCCCGTGAGGATGACGTCGCCGGGAAGCAGGGTCATCGCCTCGGTGATGTGGACGATGAGGTCCTCGATCGGGCGGACCATGTCGCTGGTGCGGCCGAGCTGGCGCTGTTCGCCGTTGACCGTGCACTGGACCGCGAGGCCCGCGGCGACGTCCTCGGGGGTGAGCCCGGTCTCGACCCAGGGGCCGAGCGGGCAGGAGCTGTCGAAGCCCTTGGCCCGGGCCCACTGCTTCTCGCGCCGCTGGACGTCGCGCGCGGTGACGTCGTTGGCGCAGGTGTAGCCGAGGATCACGTCCTTGGCGCGCTCGCGGGGCACCTCGCGGCACATCCGGCCGATGACGACGGCGAGCTCCGCTTCGTGGTGCACCTCCTCGGAGAAGGAGGGGTACGCGATGGGGTCGCCGGGGCCGATCACCGAGGTGGACGGCTTGAAGAAGGTGACCGGCACGTCCGGGACGTCGTTGCCCAGCTCGGCGGCGTGTTCGGCGTAGTTGCGGCCGATGGCCACGACCTTGTTGGGCAGGACGGGCGGCAGCAGCCGGACCTTCTCGAGGGGGACCTTCTGCCCCGAGCGCTCGAATTCCGCGAAGGGGTGCCCCTTGATGACGTCGAGTTCGTCGCCCTCGACGACGCCGAAGCCGACGTTGCCGTCGATGGAGAATCTGGCGATGCGCACGGGTTGCCGCTGCCCCTCATTGATCACTGGCCGGAGATGACACTCCAGGCTATCGCGGGGCCGCGGCGCGTCCGCTGCGCGATTACGCCGGGGCGCCCTGCTCGGGGGCGACCATCAGGACCGTGCGGCGGGGGTTGGCGGTCTGCTGGGGCAGCTCGACGGTGTGCTCCGGGACCTCGGGGGCGGTGGCGCCGAGCTCGTCGGCGTCCGTGAGGTGGGCCAGGGTGGTGCGCCGCGGATTGGCTATGTTGCGGAACATCATCGTCGTCTTCACTGCTGCACGCCTCGCGAGTGTCAAAGGGTCGGAAAGGGGTTGCGGAAAGCCGTCTTGTCGTTTCCGGCAACCGTGTAAAGCGTCAGGCTATGCGCGCTATTCCCTGCGAAGTGATGGAGAACTCGACGATCTTCCTGTGAGTTTGCTCACGAACTGTGCGACAAATGCCGCATTCCGCTTGATCAACATCCTTGGGCGAATCGGACAATGGCGGATTGAAGCGCACGTTCCGCTCCCGATCACCGCACCTGGGACAGCGGGTGGGGGCGATCGACTCGCGGGCAAAAGTCCGTTATCTACCGCAGAAACCTCTACAAGTCGTGACGTGGTCCGTACATTGCGTCACCCATGTCACAGCGAGCGCCTCCGCTCTTGTTGGAGATCCTGCACTGTGCTGGAATTCCACGGACCGCCGCACGTTTCAGCCGGCGCGCAGGGCGCAAAGTGGCGCCGCGCGGTGGTGCCGCTCTCTCGGCCAGAGGGGGCAGCCCGCCGGTCACTCACGACCGCCATGGGGGACTTAAGCGGTCCCCTATTACGACTCGACACCGTCCCGCCGAGGTGGGACGCCTGGTCCAGAGGTTGCGACGCTAGTGCAGGGACGTTTCAAGAGGGATGGCAGCGCTGCGGCGGACCCGGAGCTCCGCGGCGGGACCGACCGCGGCTCCTCGCCCCAGCGCGCCCAGAGCAACGGTTCCGCCGGGGGCACACTGCCCGTCGACGGAGGCAGCCAGGCGCCGGGCGGCGACACCGCGGACAGCGGCAAGCCCACCGCCTCGAAAGGCGGCCCCAGCGGGCCCGGCTCGCGAATAGCGCTGCGCAACTGGCGCATCAGTACCCGCCTGGTCTCCCTGCTCGCGCTTCCCGTCGTCGCCGCGACCACGCTGGGCGGCATGCGTATCGGCGCCCAGCTGGAGAGCATCGACCAGCTGGACAAGATGCAGCTGCTCACCGAGATGACCCGTCAGGCGACCGAGCTCGCCGACGCGTTGCAGGTGGAGCGGGACAAGTCGGCCGGTCCGCTGGCCGGCAGCGGCAACGTCAAGGACGACGCGAACGTCGTCGCGCCCCGTGAGGCGACCGACCGCGCCAAGCTGTCGTTCAACCAGGCCACCGACGACATCCGGGGCCAGGACGCCACGATGGCCGGTGTCCGGGCGACCGTCCTGGAGATCACCCGCCAGCTCAACACCCTCAACGAGATCCGTGCCAACGCCTACAAGTCCGAGGGCAACGCGGCACGGACCGTCACCAGCTACAACCAGCTGATCAACTCGCTGCTGTCGCTCTCCCAGGACATGGCGCAGGCGACCAGCAACCCGGAGATGATCCGCTCCACCCGTGCGCTGGCGGCGTTCTCCTCCGCCAAGGAGTACGCGTCGATCCAGCGCGCCCTGGTCAGCGCCGGCCTCGCCCACGACGGCGGCCCGGAGCTGTCCTCCAACGACCGGCTGGCCGGCCGTAACGCCGAGGACAGCGAGAAGGCGGCGCGCGACCGCTTCCAGCAGATCTACTCCAACAACGCCGGCGCGCTCACCCGCGGTCTCGACGGCAACAACGACGAGATCAAGGCCGCGGTCGCCTTCGCGCACCGCGCCTTCGCCAGCGGCTCCGGCATCCGCAGCCAGGACTACCGCTACCTCGACTGGTACGACTCCGACACCGTCAAGATCGACGAGATGTCGCGGATCGAGACCACGCTGCTCTCCGAGATGGAGCAGAAGTCCCGCGAGCTGCGCAACGAGGCCACGCAGGACGCGATCATCAACGGTGCGGTGATCCTGCTCGTCCTCGGCGTCTCGCTGGTCGGCGCGTTCGTCGTGGCGCGGTCCATGGTCCGCTCGCTGCGCCGGCTGCAGGACACCGCGCAGAAGGTCGCCCAGGACCGGCTGCCCGAGCTGGTCAAGCAGCTGTCGGAGTCCGACCCGCAGGACGTGGACACCTCCGTCGAGTCGGTCGGTGTGCACAGCCGGGACGAGATCGGCCGGGTGGCCGCGGCCTTCGACGACGTGCACCGCGAGGCGGTCCGCCTCGCCTCCGAGCAGGCGCTGCTGCGGGGCAACGTCAACGCGATGTTCACCAACCTCTCGCGCCGCAGCCAGGGCCTGATCCAGCGCCAGCTCTCGCTGATCTCCGAGCTGGAGTCCCGCGAGGCCGACCCGGACCAGCTGTCCTCGCTCTTCAAGCTCGACCACCTCGCCACCCGTATGCGCCGTAACGGTGAGAACCTCCTGGTCCTCGCGGGTGAGGAGCCGGGACGCCGGTGGACGCGACCGGTTCCGCTGGTCGACGTGCTGCGCGCCGCGGCCTCCGAGGTGGAGCAGTACGAGCGGATCGAGCTCAACGCCGTCCCGCAGACCGAGGTCGCCGGCCGGGTCGTCAACGACCTCGTGCACCTGCTCGCCGAGCTGCTGGAGAACGCCACCTCGTTCTCCTCCCCGCAGACCAAGGTCAAGGTCACCGGTCACGCGCTGCCCGACGGCCGGGTGCTGGTCGAGATCCACGACACCGGTATCGGCCTGTCCCCCGAGGACCTCTCCGCGATCAACGAGCGGCTGGCCAGCCCGCCGACCGTGGACGTCTCGGTGTCCCGGCGGATGGGTCTGTTCGTGGTCGGCCGCCTGTCCCTGCGGCACGGCATCCGCATCCAGCTGCGGCCCTCCGACTCCGGCGGCACCACCGCCCTGGTCATGCTGCCGGTCGACGTCGCCCAGGGCGGCAAGAAGCCGGCGCCCAGCAACGCCAAGAGCGGTTCCGGCGACGCCGGCGGCGCGCCCTCCAGCCGGCTCGCGGGGCTCCAGCCGCGCGGCCAGGTCGGTGCGGGTCCGGCGCCCGGCCAGCGCCCCGCGCTGCCCGCTCGCGGGGGCCCGGGCGGCGCACCCGGTGCGTTCGGTTCGCCGGCGCCCGGCGGCCGCACCGGTGCTCCCGGCGCGGGCGCCCCGAACGCCTCCGCGCCGACCGGCGCCCGCCCCGGTGGTGCGCGCCCGCTGCCCACCCGTGGCGCCGACGGCGGCCCCGCGGCCACCGTGGCGCCGCCGACCGGCGCGCCGCGCCGTGAGGAGCGTCCGCAGCTGCCGCCGCGCAGCGCCGCGGCCGAGCTGCCGGGGGCCTCGCCGGCCGGCGGCCAGGGCGGCCAGGACGGCCGCGGCGGTCAGCAGCCGGGCGGTACGAGCTGGGGTGCGCGCCGCGAGCGCGGCGGCTCCGACGACTGGCCGCTGGCGCCCCGCCAGACGCAGGACCAGCCGCGCGGCCACGAGGAGCCGGAGAGCACCGGCAGCTTCGAGCGGCCCGCGCCGAGCGGCGGCCCCGGCGACACCGCCGCGTTCGCCCGGCCCGACTTCGCCAACCCGCCGTCGGCCGCGGACGCCCCGCAGGGCGGTCGCCCGGCCGGCCGTGGCCCGGCCGCGGACGGTTCCGGTACGACCGGCCAGTTCGCGCGTCCGGACGGCGACACCGGCCAGTACCCGCGCCCGGACAGCGACACCGGCCAGTACGCGACCGGTGAGTTCCCGCAGCCCGCCGAGCCCGACCCGTACGAGACCGGACAGCTCGACGCCCGCCAGTTCCAGCGGCCGGACGCCGAGCCCGCCCCGTACGCCGACGAGCGCCAGAACACCGGCCAGTTCCCGCAGCCGCAGGACCGCGGTGCGCTGGACGGCGATGTGCTCGGTGCCGCGGACGCCGGTCCCGGGGACGGCCGTACGCCGATCTTCGACACCATCGAGTCCAACTGGTTCAGCCACCCGGCGGCCGCCGCCGCGGGTGTGCCGCAGCAGGGCGCCGACACCGCCGACGCGGCGCCGCTGCCGCGCCGCGGGGCCGCGCAGGACGCCGGTGCCCGGCGTGAGGCGCCGGTCGACACCGGGCGCGACGAAGCGCCGGCCGACCCCGCCGCGCAGTGGCGCTCCTCGCCGAACGACGAGACCTGGCGGCAGGCGGAGCAGATCCGCCAGCCGGCCTCGGGCGGTGTCACCACCTCCGGGCTGCCCCGGCGGGTCCCGCGTGCGAACCTCGTCGCGGGCACCGCGCAGCAGCAGCAGTCCCACCAGAGCGGTCCTCAGGTCTCGCGCGCGCCCAGCGATGTGCGCGGCCGGCTGACCAATCTGCGTCGGGGTATCCAGCAGGGCCGGCAGGCCGGGACGTCGACCACCGGCACCCACGGCACCGTCGATCCCACTCACCAGCAGGAGCGTTAGTTGAGTCCGATGAGCCAGGCGGCGCAGAACCTGAACTGGTTGATCACCAACTTCGTGGACAACACCCCCGGGGTGTCGCACACGGTGGTGGTCTCCGCGGACGGACTGCTCCTCGCGATGTCCGAGGGCTTCCCGCGCGACCGTGCCGATCAACTCGCGGCGGTGGCCTCCGGGCTGACCTCGCTGACCTCCGGCGCCTCCCGCATCTTCGAGGGCGGCACGGTGAACCAGACCGTGGTGGAGATGGAGCGGGGGTTCCTCTTCATCATGTCCGTCTCGGACGGATCGTCGCTGGCCGTGCTCGCGCACCCCGAGTGCGACATCGGCCTGGTCGGCTACGAGATGGCCCTGCTGGTCGACCGCGCGGGAACGGTGCTGACGCCGGATCTGCGCGCCGAACTGCAAGGCAGCCTGCTGCACTGAGGCGCCCGCAGCGCCTCATGTCCAGCACCCCACCATCCATTCGTGCCGCCACCCCCCACCGGCCCAACCCGACGACAGACACTCTGTCCCGTCCGGAGGACCCATGACCCCGCCACCTGCCACTTCCGGCCCGTACGGCGCCTACAGCCAGGCGCCGTACGGGAGCGAAGGTGATCAGCCGCTGGTGCGCCCGTACGCCATGACCGGAGGCCGGACCCGGCCGCGCTACCAGCTCGCCATAGAGGCGCTGGTCAGCACGACCGCCGACCCCTCCCAGCTGCCCGGGCTGCTGCCCGAGCACCAGCGCATCTGCCACCTGTGCCGCGAGGTGAAGTCGGTCGCCGAGGTCTCGGCGCTGCTGCACATCCCGCTGGGTGTGGCGCGGATTCTGGTCGCGGACCTGGCGGAAGCCGGGATGGTGGCGATCCACCAGCCCGGCGGCAGCGGTGAGGCCGGCGGCACGCCGGACGTGACCTTGCTGGAGAGGGTGCTCAGTGGACTTCGCAAGCTCTGACAGCGGCTTCTCCGGGGGCGCGGCGCGCGCCACCACCTCCGCGAAGATCGTGGTGGCGGGCGGCTTCGGCGTGGGCAAGACCACGTTCGTCGGCGCGGTCTCGGAGATCAACCCGCTGCGTACCGAAGCGGTGATGACGTCCGCTTCGGCGGGGATCGACGATCTCAGCCACGTCCAGGACAAGACCACGACGACCGTGGCGATGGACTTCGGCCGGATCACGCTGGACCAGGACCTGATCCTGTACCTCTTCGGTACGCCCGGTCAGGACCGCTTCTGGTTCATGTGGGACGACCTGGTGCGCGGCGCCATCGGCGCGGTGGTCCTCGTCGACACCCGCCGGCTCGCCGACTGCTTCCCGGCGGTCGACTACTTCGAGAACAGCGGCCTGCCGTTCGTCATCGCCCTCAACGGCTTCGAGGGGCACCAGCCCTACACGCCCGACGAGGTCCGTGAGGCGCTGCAGATCGGCCCCGGGACCCCCATCATCACCACCGACGCCCGGCACCGCAGCGAGGCCAAGAGCGCGCTCATCACGCTGGTCGAGCATGCGCTGATGGCCCGTCTGCAGTAGGGCCGCCCCAGGGCCCGCGCCGTGCTCGGCGCGGGCCGTGCGGAAGTCGGCTTCCGTCGGCCCGGTGCGGCGCGCCGGGCCGGTTCCCGGCGTGCGCGATTGGATCTGTGTCCTTCGACACGCCGACAAATTTGCTTCATAACGTTTCGACAGTGAATCGTCGGCGTTTCGACACCCCATGCGCATGCCTGGCTTCGCTGCGCGCACAGAGCGCCTGCATTTTGGCGCGGCTCGCCCTTAACGCCCCTTTTATCTAAGGCGCTTCCGGCCCTCTCCCGGCTTTGTCCAGTGTTTGGAACGCACCGCCCTGACGTGCTGAAATTCGCTGAACTCCGGAGTAGGAACGCCCAGAAGAAACGGCACAGCAGGTAGTGCCGGCGCCGAGAGGTTGTTGGTCGAGTGAGGCGAAGCAAGTCGAGCCCCGAGCCGCAGGAGCCGCGGCGGGGCAACTTCACCCCGCCACCCAGAGGTGGCGTACCGGCTGCCGACGCGTCCGATAACACGGTCGCCAAGCCTCCGGTCAGCGGCGGTAAGTACTCCCCGCGCAACTGGCGCGTGGCGACCCGCCTGAACGCCATTCTGCTGATCCCCGTGCTGGTCGCCCTGGTCCTGGGTGGCCTGCGGGTGGACAGCTCGCTCACCACCTGGCGGGACGCGCAGGACGCGGAGAACACCGCGAAGCTCGTTCGCGCCGCGCTTTCCTACAGCAACGCCCTGATCGACGAGCGGGACCGCACCGCGGCGCCGCTGCTCCAGGGCAAGAAGGACGACCCGGTCGTGCAGCAGGCGCGGGACGCCACCGACGCCGCCGCCGACGCGTTCCACCAGGCCGCCAAGGCCATGCCGGACAAGCCGGGCCTCAACCGCCGGCTCGCCTCGTTCGAGAAGACCGAGCCCAAGCTCCAGCAGCTGCGCGCGGCCGCCTTCACCTCCAAGCTGCGCGGTGTGCAGACCGAAGAGGGCTATGTCGAGGTCCAGCACCCGCTGATGGAGTTCGCCAACGAACTCGGCCTGGGCACCGGCAACATCACCTCCTACGGCCGTACCGTCTACGCCGTCGCGCTGGCCAAGGCCGCCGTGTCGCTGCAGCGGTCCATCGGCACCCACCTCCTGGTCGACCCGGCGTCCCCGCAGGGCGGCAAGGAGCACAAGCTTCAGCTGACCGCCTTCGCGTCGTACCGCTACCTGGAGGGCATCGCCATCGGCGAGTACACCTCCGGCGGCACGCCCGAGGACGTCGCGCGGCTCAAGAACGACGCGGCGGCGCTCAAGCAGGCCGCCCAGCAGAAGATCGCACGTGCAAAGGAACAGGCGCAGGCCGCCAACCAGCCCTTCCGCACCCCGCCGTCGATCGACCAGATGTCCATCTGGATCGGCACCGGCGCGGCACCGGAGGCGCTGAGCCCGAAGGGCATCACCTCCGACGCCTACTTCACGGCCGCAACCGGCAAGTTCAACATGTACCGGTCCATCGAGAAGGACCTGGCGAACAAGGCCGTGGACGAGGCGGCGCAGATCTCCGCCGACGCCCGCCAGTCCACCTTCGTCGACTCCGCGATCGTGCTGGCCGCCCTGATCATCGCGTTCGTCGTGGCCGGGCTGATGGCCCGCCGGATGAGCCGCAACATGCGCCAGCTGCGCAACGCCGCCTTCGGCGTCGCCGAGCAGCGGCTGCCGATGCTGGTCGACCAGCTCTCGCGGACCGACCCGGGCCGGGTCGACACCCGCGTGACGCCCATCCCGATCGCCACCACCGACGAGATCGGCGAGGTCGCCCGCGCCTTCGACCAGGTGCACCGCGAGGCCGTCCGGCTCGCCGCCGAGCAGGCGCTGCTGCGGGGCAACGTCAACGCGATCTTCACCAACCTCTCCAGCCGCAACCAGGGCCTGATCGAGCGCCAGCTGGAGCTGATCACCGACCTGGAGAACAACGAGGCGGACCCGGACCAGCTGGAGAGCCTCTTCCGGCTCGACCACCTCGCCACGCGTATGCGCCGCAACGGCGAGAACCTCCTGATCCTCGCCGGCGAGGAGCCCGGCCGCCGCTGGAACCAGCCGGTGCCGCTGGTGGACGTGCTGCGCGCGGCGATCAGTGAGGTCGAGTCGTACGAGCGAATAGACCTCACCGGCGTCCCCGAGAGCGAGATCCACGGCACCGCCGTGACCGACCTCATCCACCTGCTGTCCGAGCTGCTGGAGAACGCCACCACGTTCTCCTCCCCGCAGACCAAGGTGCGGGTGGCCGCGACCCGGCTGCCCGACGGCCGGGTGATGATCGAGATCCACGACAAGGGCATCGGGCTGACCCCCGAGGACTTCGCGGACATCAACCACAAGCTGGCCAACCCGCCGAGCGTGGACGCCGCGATCTCCCAGCGCATGGGCCTGTTCGTGGTCGGCCGGCTGGCCGACCGGCACGGGATCCGGGTGCAGCTGCGCCCCTCCGGCGAGCAGGCGGGCACCACGTCCCTGGTCATGCTGCCCGAGGCGATCACCCACGGCGGTGGCGGCGAGGAGCAGTTCGAGGACGACTTCACGGTCTCCCGGATCGTGCCCGAGCACCAGCACCCGACGTACGACAGCCAGCAGCGCACCGCCGCCGAGCTGGGCTTCGACGACAGCCGCTACAGCCTGCCCGAGGGCGGCGACCTGGACATGGTGGGCCGCTCGCTGATGCGCGAGGAGCGCCGGGCGGCCCTGGAGGCCCAGGCGGGCGGCGAGCAGCCGGCCGACGGCCAGAACGCGAGCAACCCGCTCTTCCGCGACCAGGCGTCCGCCACCGGTTACCACGATTTCCCATCCCAGGACTTTTCGTCCCAGGATTTCGCCCCCCAGGCGTATGCGGAAGCCGATCAACCGCTCTACGACGACCGGTCGCACGGCAACCAGGCATTCGGCGATCCGCGCCCCGCGGAGACCACCGGCCAGCAGCCATACGTCTCCCACGAACCGGCACAGCCGGACGAATGGGCCGAACGCCCCGCATTCGAGGGCTACTTCGGGACCGAAGCGGAATCTGACCGGAATACAACTGCCGCTCCCGCTGAAGCCCCTGAGCGCGTACCATTCGAGCGTCCGGGCCCCACACCGAGCGACGCCCCCTCGCTGACGGACGTCGGCCTTCCGCGCCGCGGAGGCCGCGACCAGCAGGCACCGCAGGTTCAGCAGCAACGGGGCACGCCGGAGACCGGCCAGGACGGCTCGGACTGGCGCAGCTCCAACGACGAGCGCTGGGAGCGGGCGGAGCGGCTGCGCGAGCCGAAGGCGGGCGGAGTCACAGCCTCCGGCCTCCCCCGGCGAGTGCCCAAGGCCAACCTGGTCGAAGGCGCCGCGGAGCAGACGCCACAGGGCGGCCCCCAGGTCTCCCGCGCCCCGGAGGACGTCCGCGGCAGGCTGAGCAACCTGCGCCGCGGTGTCCAGCAGGGACGCAGCGTCGGCACGGACCCCTCCGGGGTCCCCCAGAATGACCAACAGGGCTTCGGCCCCGGCAGCACCTACGATCAGGAGCGTTAGTGTGAGCCCGATGAGCCAGGCGGCGCAGAATCTGAACTGGTTGATCACCAACTTCGTGGAGAACACCCCTGGGGTGTCGCACACGGTCGTGGTCTCCGCGGACGGTCTCCTCCTTGCCATGTCCGAGGGCTTCCCTCGGGACAGAGCCGATCAGTTGGCGGCGGTGGCCTCCGGGCTGACCTCGCTGACCTCCGGCGCCTCCCGCATCTTCGAGGGCGGGAGTGTCAACCAGACCGTGGTGGAGATGGAGCGCGGCTTCCTCTTCATCATGTCCGTCTCGGACGGATCGTCGCTGGCCGTGCTCGCGCACCCCGAGTGCGACATCGGTCTGGTCGGCTACGAAATGGCCCTGCTGGTCGACCGTGCGGGTAGCGTCCTGACGCCGGACCTGCGCGCCGAACTGCAGGGAAGTCTTCTCAACTAACAGACAGGCAGTGCGTTTCCCGCCCCCGCGCCTTATGGTTCGGTGGCGCGACCGGCGTCAGACAGGCAAGTTGGAGGAGGAGACGTGGCAACGCCCCCTAGCGGATACCCGTACGGTTCCGGGCAGGAGTCCGGACCTGTGGGCGAGACCCATCACAACCGCTTCAACTTCCCGTCTGCGCCGAGCCGCCGGCCGCAGCGGCCCCAGCCGCCGCAGCCACAGCAGCAGCAGCCCCGGCCGTACGGCTCCCAGCCGTACGAGCCGTCGGTGTACGACGAGCCGCGGGCGCCGCGCATCCAGCCGGTGCAGCCGCAGCGGCGTGCACCCGAGCCCTCCCCCACCGGCGCGAACAACCCGCTCGTTCGCCCGTACGCCATGACCGGAGGCCGGACCAGGCCGCGCTACCAGCTCGCCATCGAGGCGCTGGTCAGCACGACCGCCGACCCCGCCAAGCTGCAGGGCCAGCTGCCGGAGCACCAGCGCATCTGCCACCTCTGCCGCGAGATCAAGTCAGTAGCCGAGATCTCCGCGCTTCTCTCCATCCCCCTCGGCGTCGCCCGGATCCTCGTCGCCGACCTGGCGGAGGCCGGACTCGTCGCCATCCATCAGCCCGGCGGGGACGAGACCGCCGGCGGACAGCCAGATGTGACACTGCTCGAAAGGGTGCTCAGTGGACTTCGCAAGCTCTAGCGGTGCAGCCCGCTCCACCACCTCCGCGAAGATCGTGGTGGCGGGCGGCTTCGGCGTGGGCAAGACCACGTTCGTCGGGGCCGTCTCAGAGATCAATCCGCTGCGTACCGAAGCCGTGATGACCTCCGCCTCCGCGGGGATCGACGACCTCACGCACGCGCCGGACAAGACGACCACGACCGTGGCGATGGACTTCGGCCGGATCACGCTGGACCAGGACCTGATCCTGTACCTCTTCGGTACGCCCGGTCAGGACCGCTTCTGGTTCATGTGGGACGACCTGGTGCGCGGCGCCATCGGCGCGGTGGTCCTGGTGGACACCCGCCGCCTGGCCGACTGCTTCCCGGCCGTCGACTACTTCGAGAACAGCGGCCTGCCGTTCGTCATCGCCCTCAACGGCTTCGACGGGCACCAGCCCTACACGCCCGACGAGGTCCGTGAGGCGCTGCAGATCGGCCCCGACGCGCCGATCATCACCACCGACGCCCGGCACCGCAGCGAGGCCAAGAGCGCGCTCATCACGCTGGTCGAGCACGCGCTGATGGCCCGCCTGCGCTAGTCGAGGCCTCCCCGGGCCCCGGGGACACCGCAGCGCCGCGTACGGGCTCCCCGTGCCCGCTCGCGCCGTACGAAAGGCCCCCACACCTCTTGGGTGCGGGGGTCTTCGTCGTACCCGGCCGCGGGCCCGTGCCCGGCCGTGTGCGGGCCCGCGGCCGGCGCGGCGGCGTCACCGGCGCGCGGGGCACTCCTTCCAGGCGAAGTGGTACACGGTGTTGATGCTGCCGTCGGTGGAGTCCATGGCCATGAAGCTGGTGGCCCTGGGGTCCGCGGACTTGCCGTCCACCCGGAGCTCGGTGTTGATGTTGAAGTAGCGCTCCTCGCCGCAGGGCGCGTACACCAGGGCGTCGATGTCGGTCTCGTCCGACGTCTGCCAGTTGTTGTCGTAGGGGCCGGTGAAGGAGTGGCTCTTGCGGGCCGTCTCCTGCTGGCCCTGGAAGTAGTAGTTCGCCTGCTCCAGTCCCTTGGCGCCGGGGGCCAGGGAGGCGTAACCGCGGTAGTCGGCCCGGGCGATGGCGTAGGTGAAGCCCTGCGGGACATGGACGTTCAGGGCGATCTGGCAGTTCTTGCGGGCGTCGGTGGGCTTGCTGGAGCCGCCCGCCTGGGCGAGGTACTCGCTGTAGGTGACGGTGAAGGCGGTGTTGTCGGGGGCGATGGCCACCGCGGCGCTGCCGGGTCTGCAGCCCGATCCGTTGACCGTGGCGACGGTTATGGTGATCTTTCCGGTGGGCGGTTCATCGCCGACGCGTGCCGGCGAGGTGGGGGATGCCGATCCGGCGAGGAGCAGGGATGCCACTGCGGCACCAGCACCGAGCGTGCTGAGCATGGGCACTTCCTTCCGGTCGTCCTAGGGCCCGCGGCGCGGGAACACCAGGAGTGGATGACGAGCGCATGCCAGCACGGGGATCTCGGCTTGAACAGCTCTGCTCCCGATGATTGGGGCGAACCTACGCCTTGATTCGGACGCCGACTGCCGAACCGGAACACCGCGGCCGATAAGCGACGGAGCCGCACATCACGGCGGTGCGGGTCGGCCGGGTCCGAAAACTCCGAGGGGCCCCGCGATCGTGCGGGGCCCCTCGGTCACTCCTCGGTCGTTCAGCGCTGCCAGCTGGTGGCGCCGTGGAAGCCGCTCTGGCGCTCCAGGCGGCGCCAGCGGGCGGCGGTGGCGCGCGGGCCGGCCGGGGCGGCCGGGCGGTGAGCGGCGCGGGCCAGGAGGACGGCGGTCAGGGCGGCCAGCTCTTCCTCGCTGGCCTGGCCCTTCTCCACACGGATCGAGTCGGTGCGATGGGCAGGGTTCACGGTGTCTTCTCCGTCGTCGCGGTGGGCGTGGTGCCGGGTGCGGTGCGGGATGTGGCTACTGGGGCGGGTTGCCGTGCTTACGGGCCGGCAGGTCCGCGTGCTTGGTGCGCAGCATGTCCAGGGCGCGGATGAGGGTGTGGCGGGTGTCGGCGGGGTCGATGACGTCGTCGACCAGACCGCGCTCGGCCGCGTAGTACGGGTGCATCAGCTCGGACTTGTACTCCTTGACCATGCGGGTGCGCATGGCCTCGGAGTCGTCCGCCTCGGCGATCTGCTTGCGGAAGATGACGTTGGCGGCCCCCTCGGCGCCCATCACCGCGATCTCGTTGGTCGGCCAGGCGTAGGTCAGGTCGGCGCCGATGGACTGCGAGTCCATGACGATGTACGCACCGCCGTAGGCCTTGCGCAGCACGATCGAGATCCGCGGGACGGTGGCGTTGCAGTAGGCGTAGAGCAGCTTGGCGCCGTGCCGGATGATGCCGCCGTGCTCCTGGTCGACGCCGGGCAGGAAGCCCGGGACGTCCAGGAGGGTGATGATCGGGATGTTGAAGGCGTCGCACATCTGGACGAAGCGGGCGGCCTTCTCGGACGCCTCGATGTCCAGCACACCGGCCAGCGACTGCGGCTGGTTGGCGATGATGCCCACCACCTTGCCGTCGAGCCGGCTCAGCGCGCAGATGATGTTGGTCGCCCAGCGCTCGTGGACCTCCAGGTACTCGCCGTCGTCGACGATCTCCTCGATGACCTTGCGCATGTCGTACGGGCGGTTGCCGTCGGCCGGGACCAGGTCCAGCAGCGCGTCACCGGAGCGGTCGGCGGGGTCCTCGCAGGCGACCGTCGGCGGGTTCTCGCGGTTGTTGGCCGGCAGCAGGGAGAGGAGGTAGCGGACCTCCTCCAGGCAGGTCGCCTCGTCGTCGTACGCGAAGTGCGCCACGCCGGAGGTCTCGGCGTGCACGTCGGCGCCGCCCAGGCCGTTCTGGGTGATCTCCTCGCCCGTCACCGCGCGCACCACGTCGGGGCCGGTGATGAACATCTGCGAGGTCTCGCGGACCATGAAGACGAAGTCGGTCAGGGCGGGGCTGTAGGCCGCGCCGCCCGCGCACGGGCCGAGCATGACCGAGATCTGCGGGATGACCCCGCTCGCCTTGGTGTTGCGCTGGAAGATGCCGCCGTAGCCGGCCAGGGCGGAGACGCCCTCCTGGATGCGGGCGCCGGCGCCGTCGTTGAGGGAGACCAGCGGGGCACCGGCCTGGATGGCCATGTCCATGATCTTGTGGATCTTGGTGGCGTGCGCCTCGCCGAGCGCCCCGCCGAAGATCCGGAAGTCGTGTGCGTAGGTGAACACGGTCCGGCCGTGGACGGTGCCCCAGCCGGTGATCACGCCGTCGGTGTAGGGCTTCTTGGCCTCCAGGCCGAAGCCCGTCGCCCGGTGCCGCCGCAGCGGCTCGACCTCGTTGAACGAACCCTCGTCCAGCAGCAGCTCGATCCGCTCGCGTGCCGTCAGCTTGCCCTTGGCACGCTGCGCTTCGGTCGCCCGCTCGCTGGGTCCTCGCCGGACCTGCTCACGGATGGCGTGCAGCTCGGCGACACGCCCGCGGGCGTCGGTGGCGCCGGCGGGCAGATCTTCGACAGTGGTCATGTATCGACGGTACGTGTGCGGGGCGCCGCACACCGATGTCGGTTTCGTACAACGTCCCATGCGTTTTGGTGGGCAGGCAGTACAGAACCGTCCTGTCCCCGGCCTGCGTCCCGGCGTCCGTTCGGGTGGTGGGAGCGCTCCTGTGCTGTATGGGCCCGACAAACGACAGCGGAGGGATGTTGTCGTGACCGACGGTGGGAGGCACGGGCAGGGGCGGGTCAGCCCAGCCGCACCGTGCAGCCGTGGGTGGCGCAACTCCTGCCGGGGCTCAGCCGCAGCCGCAGGGAACGCCCCGTGGCCAGCACCTCGATCGCCGGATCATGCACCTGCACCGCGCGCACCGGCCGCGACCAGGTGATCTCCAGCGTATCGCCGGAGCGGTCCGGTGCGGCCACGCACAGCCGGGCCGTCCGCCCCCGCGCCCCGGCCCGCCGCTCGCGCACCAGCACGCTCGCCGGACCGCTGCTTTCGAGCGGCCCCGCCCGGCCGGCCCGCCAGAAGTTGGCCGCCGTTACGCCGAGCGGGTGGACCGCGATCGCCTGCCGGCCGGCGTCGTTGGCGAGCACGGTCAGCCAGCGCCGGTCGGCGGCCCGCCGCGCCACGGCGGCGGGGGTGGCACCCGGCATCAGGAGGTAGGCGTAGTGGGCGTCGACCGGATCGGTGCCGTGGTCGTGCCAGAGGGTGAGGTAGCGGCGGGTGAAGGGCTGCCGGGAGGAGGTGGCGTTGATGTCGTGCCAGGAGCCGGTACGGGCCTCGCGCAGCACGTTCACGGCGGCGCCGCCGGGGAAGACGTAGCCACCGTGCCCGGCGAGATGGGCCCAGCGGGCGCACGGGAAGGAGTCCCGGCGGCCGAGCGCGGCGGGCCGGACCACGCCGTCGACGGTGAGCGTCTGGGTGCCGTGCTCGCCCAGGCAGCGGTTGTCGACGACGGTCTCGGCGGGCACGCCGTCGCCGGAGCTGATGCCGGCGCCCAGGCAGACGACGCAGTCCGCCAGCGCGAACCAGGACTTCCGGGCGGTGAGGGTCGAGGACAGGCCGCGCAGGTCCTGGCCGACCGCGGCGAACTCGCCGTCGGTGGTGCCGCCGACCCAGCGCGCGGTGGGCTTGGGTTCGCCCCAGCCGCCGCCCTCGTTGTCGGCGAGCCGCTTGGTGGACACGGTGGTTCCGGGGAGCCGGTAGGGGTCGACGGTGGGCCAGAAGGCGTCCGTGTACTGGTCGCCGCCGAAGTCCGCACCCCACCAATAGAGCATGCCGGCGCCGGTGTGCCAGCCCCGCGGGTTCTCGCCGTTGCCGTTCTCGTAGTACGTGATGCGGTCGGAGGCCATGGCCAGGCCCGCGGCCCAGCCTGGGCGGCGGTGCACGGCGCGGTCCATGGCCGGGAAGAGGCGGTGCCCCACGGGCTCGGGGGCGGCGGCCACCGGACCGTCGGCGATCTTGTGCAGGCGGGCGAGGTCGGCGACGCCGTACTGCCGGTCGGTGCGGACCGGCAGCGTGGTGTCGCGGGCGATCCAGCCCTTGACCATGCCGTGCCAGCGCGCCCGCTCGGCGCTGCTCGCGGCCTCGGCGAGCAGCGCGACGGCGGCGATCAGCGCATGCCCGTGGTAGTGGTCGCTGCGCATCACCCGCCGCTCGTCGCCCTGCAGATAACCGCGGCTGACGGCACGCCCGTTGACGCTGTCCATCATCAGGCCGTTGTGGAGCAGCGGGGCGTATGCGCGCTCGACGCTGTCGAAGATGATCTGCCGGGCCGGGTCGGTGATCTGCCAGGGCGAGTCGCCGAGCAGGGTGAACAGCCGCCCCAGGCCGTCGAGCAGGACATAGCCGTAGGTGCCGGAGTAGGCGACCCAGGAGTGCTGGACGAAGGAGCCGTCGGCGTAGAGGCCGTCGCCCTCGGTGACGTAGGGGAAGACCGGCGAGAGGGCGTCCCGGGCCAGTGCGATCTTGGCGGGGGCGCCGCCGAGGACGCCGCGCAGCGCGACCACCCGGCACAGGTCGACGCGGTTGGCGCCGGTGCTGGTGCCGGTGTAGTCGCCGAGCATGGTATCGGGGACGAAGTGGTCGACGGCGGCGAGGCAGCGGTCGCGCAGATCGTCGGGCAGCCCGTCGCCGGGCAGGCGGTCGCCGAGGATCGCGAGGGTGTCGAGGAGGAGTCTGGGGCTGCCGATCTGCCACTCCCACCAGTTGCCGTAGCGGGTGGTGCCGGCGCGGTAAACGGTGGCCTCGAGGTGGTCCAGGCCGGTGACCAGGCAGTCGGCGAGACCGGTGTCGCCGGTGCGGCCGGTGCCGGGCTGGGCATAGGCGTGGGCCATGGTGCACAGCCGGTTGTAGCTCCGGGTGATGCCGGACGGCGGATCGTAGGGGCAGTCGTCCCAGAGCGAGTGGGCCGCCGGCCGCATCGCCGCCTGGTAGGCGGCCGCGAGGTCGCCGGTCTCCTTGAGCACGGCGGCATACGGCGGAGCGGTGGGGTCGAAGCCGGTACCGAGGGCGAGCTCGCACCAGCGGGCCCGGAGGGCGGCATAGGCATCGACGGGGGCGGCGCTCCCGGTGCCGGCGGCCGCGGGCCGGGCGGCCGCCAGGCCGAGCGCGCCCGCGGCGGAAGCGGTGAGAAATCCTCGGCGTGACCAGGCGGACGGCACGGGATCGAGCGGCACGGTCGGTCCTCTCCATGGCGTCAACTGGGGTGTGGCGCTGCGCACTTGGGAGTTCCCGATGGTCTAGCACGGGCCCGTGCGCAGCGGCAATGACCGTGCCGCAACGCCGACCACCACCCGCCCGGCGGAACCCGGCCCGTGCGCCCCGGCCGAACGAACCCACCACCACAGAGGTTGAAAGTTGAACTATATGCCGCTACGGTGAATCTCGTTGAACGTTAAACCACCTTGTTGATCCGTCCCGGAGGAGGAGCCATGGCTCTGTTCACCCGCAAGCGCACCGCCGACACCGCCGCCCCTGCCGCCCTCGTCGAGGCGGACCCCGCGCTCGCCGCACTGACCGGCGACTACACCATCGACCCGGCGCACAGCAGCATCGGCTTCACCGTCCGGCACGCCATGGTCACCAACGTCCGCGGTGCGTTCGGCGAGTACGAGGGCGCCCTCACGCTCGACGGCGCCGACCCCGCCCGCTCCACCGCCTCCCTCGACGTCAAGATCGCCAGCATCGACACCGGCATCTCGGACCGCGACGGCCATCTGCGCAGCGCCGACTTCTTCGACGCCGAGGCCTTCCCGCTGATGACCTTCCGCAGCACCGCCGCCGAGCGGGTGGCCGGTGACCGGTACCGCATCACCGGGGACCTCACCCTCCGGGACGTCACCAAGCCGCTCACCATCGACCTGGAGTTCAACGGCTCGGCCACCGACGTCTACGGCGCCGAGCGGGTCGGCTTCGAGGGCAGCGCCGAGATCCTGCGCTCCGACTGGGGCCTGACCTGGAACGCCGCGCTGGAGACCGGCGGTGTGATGGTCAGCGACAAGGTCAAGCTCACCTTCGACATCTCCGCGGTCAAGGCGGCACCGCAGGCCTGACCGCACGCCCCGCACAGCACGGCGGCCCCGCGCCGGCCCCTCCTCCGGGGACCGGCGCGGGGCCCCGGTCGTCCGAGGCGGTACCGCCTACTCCTGCGGCTCGACCCCGGCGCGCAGCAGCCCGTACGCGTAGGCGTCGTCCAGCGCCTGCCAGGACGCGGCGATGACGTTCTCCGCGACGCCGACCGTGGACCACTCGCCGCGGCCGTCGCTGGTGGAGACCAGGACCCGGGTGATCGAGCCGGTGCCCAGGGCGCCTTCGAGGATGCGGACCTTGTAGTCGACCAGCTCCATGTGCGCCAGCTGCGGGTAGATCCGCTCCAGGCCCACCCGCAGCGCCCGGTCCAGCGCGTTGACCGGGCCGTTGCCCTCGGCGGTGGCGACGATCCGCTCGCCCTTGGCCCACAGCTTCACGGTCGCCTCGTTGGCGTGTGTGCCGTCGGGGCGGTCCTCGACGATCGCGCGCCAGGACTCCACCTCGAAGTAGCGCAGCGCCTTGCCGCGGACCTCCTCCCGCAACAGCAGCTCGAAGGAGGCGTCGGCGGCCTCGTAGGTGTAGCCCGCCAGCTCGCGCTCCTTGACCCGTGCGACGACCCGGCCGACCAGCTCGCGGTCGCCGCTCAGGTCGAAGCCCAGCTCCTTGCCCTTGAGTTCGATGGAGGCCCGGCCGGCCATGTCGGAGACCAGCATCCGCATGGTGTTGCCGACCAGCGCCGGGTCGATGTGCTGGTAGAGGTCCGGGTCGACCTTGATGGCCGAGGCGTGCAGCCCGGCCTTGTGGGCGAAGGCGGAGACGCCGACGTAGGGCTGGTGGGTGGAGGGGGTGAGGTTGACGACCTCGGCGATGGCGTGCGAGATCCGGGTGGTCTCGGCGAGCTTGCCCGCCGGCAGTACCCGGCGCCCGTACTTCAGCTCCAGGGCCGCGACGACCGGGAAGAGGTTGGAGTTGCCGACCCGCTCGCCGTAGCCGTTGGCGGTGCACTGGACGTGGGTGGCGCCGGCGTCCACCGCCGCCAGGGTGTTGGCCACCGCACAGCCGGTGTCGTCCTGGGCGTGGATCCCCAGCCGCGCGCCGGTGTCGGCCAGGACGGTCCGTACGACGGCGGTGATCTGCGCGGGGAGCATGCCGCCGTTGGTGTCGCAGAGCACCACGACGTCGGCGCCGGCCTCGCTCGCGGTGCGGACGACCTGCTTGGCGTAGACCGCGTCCAGCGCATAGCCGTCGAAGAAGTGCTCACAGTCGAGGAAGACCCGGCGGCCTTGGGCGCGCAGGTGGGCGACGGTGTCCCGCACCATCGCGAGGTTCTCCTCCGGCGTGGTGCGCAGAGCCAGCTCCACGTGCCCGACGTGGGACTTGGCGACCAGCGTGATGACCGGGGCTCCGGACGCGAGGAGCGCTGCGACCTGCGGATCGTCCTCGACGCGGACGCCGGCCTTGCGGGTCGCGCCGAACGCCACCAGCTGGGCGTGCCGGAAGTCGATCTCCTCGCGGGCGCGCTGGAAGAACTCGGTGTCCCGGGGGTTGGCGCCGGGCCAGCCGCCCTCGATGAAGCCGACGCCGAAGTCGTCGAGGTGCCGGGCGATGGTCAGCTTGTCGGCGACGGTGAGGTTGATGCCCTCGCGCTGCGCGCCGTCGCGGAGCGTGGTGTCGAAGACATGGAAGTCGTCGGGCACCGCGCCGGCGGGCCGGGGGGCGGGCGCCGGGGAGGCTGCGTGTGCGTCCGTCATGCTGGTCTGGCTCCTGTCGGGGTCTCGGTCTACCGGAATGACCGGTTCCACCGTCCCTCCATGCTCCCTCGCGCTCCGCCTCCGGTGAGTGGTGGGCCGGAAACGAAAAAACCCCTCGCGGGTGCGAGAGGTCTGCGCGCGGGTCTGGGACGACGGTGGCCGCGCCGTACTCGGGTCGTACGGGGCGGTCACTGCGGACCGGCGCGCCTGCTGCCAATAATCATGGCGAACGAGAGCACGGTCCGCAGTGTGCCATATCGGACGCACGGTGCACCGTGCGGTCTCACTATGCGGTCGGTCCGTCCACGCCGGCCCAGCGGCGGAGCGTCGTGGTGGCCCGCTCCCGGTCCCCCGGCGTCAGCTTGTCCAGGCTCATGTGGTGGCCTGCGTGCGGGGCCACGTAGACGTGGGTGTCACGGCTGCCGGGGCCGGTACGGAACGGATTGGCCCGGACGGGGTCGTTCCCGCCGTAGACGAACATCAGCTCACTGCCGTGGCGGCGCACCCAGCGGTCGATGTCGGGCATGGCCTGCGGCTGGAAGCGCATCGGGATGTTCCGCGGCACGAGGGTGCGGATCCGCTGGATTCCGGGGTGGCGCAGCAATCCGGCCAGCTGCGGTGCGGCCCGCTCGCTCATGCCGAGCTGGGTGCCCAGCTGGTAGAAGGACGCGGTGACCAGGGAGACGTAGAGGTCGGTGTAGCCCCAAAGGCTCATCAGGCCGTCGAACCAGGCGTAGAGCGCCGCGCCGGTCGCGGAGCGCCCGGGGATACGGCCGCAGCCTTCCTCTCCCTGCGCCATCCAGAAGCGCTCCGGCAGCATCAGCGTGGTGAATTCCAGCAGCCGGTCGGCGCCGCCGACGATGTGCAGGGTGTCGCCGTGGGCGGCGGCCGCGCGGGCGATACGGCCCGCCGTCTCCGTCCTGCGGGCTCCCAGCAGTTCGCGCTGGACGGCGGTGAGCGCCTCGCGGCAGGCGGGGCTGCCGACCCGCTCCAGGAAGCGGTCCTCGGCGGTGCCGTCCCGGTTGCCGGTGTTGTTGGGCGCCGAGTACGCCACGGAGCCGGCCACGTCGTGCGGGTAGAAGCGCCGGTGGTAGACCGTCGCCATCCCGCCCTTGCTGCCTCCGGTGGAGATCCAGGGGGCGCGGTAGATCGTCCGCAGCGCCCGCACGATCCGGTGGTGGTCGGTGGCCGCCTGCCAGATGTCGAGCTTGGTCCAGTCGGTGGGGTGGGGGGTGGAGCTGCCGAAGTACCGCTGCTCGACGCTGATCTGATTGCTCTTCAGGATCTCGGTCGGCTCGGCGCGCAGGGCGGGGTCCTGGTAGTCGAGGTCGTAGCCGTTGGTGTGCAGCACCATCGGCCGGTCGGTGGCGCGGTGCAGCAGGAACAGCCGCTGCTCGAAGGTGCCCCGGGCGGGGTGGCGGTGGTCGACCGGCTGGCGGTAGCGCAGTTCGATCGAGCGGTAGCCGGCCGGGGCGTGGTTCTCCTTGACCACCCGCATGCCGGGGATGGCCGAGAGTCGGGTGGAGAGGTCGCCGGCGGCCGGGCGGGCGGGAGCCGCCTGGGCCGCGGCCCCCGGGCCGTCGGCGGGCCGGGCCGTCGCCGCGGACGGGGCCGCGACGCCCGAGGCCAGCAGCCCCGTCAGCAGCAGCGGCAGGAGTGCGTACCTGAGGTTCTTCATGCCACCCAGCCAAGCGGCCGGGGGCCGGGGCGCGGATCCCCCGGGCACGGGAACGGCCTCCCCCGGGAAGGGGAGGCCGTTTTCGGCCGGGGGCCGCCTCAGTCGGCGGCGGGCGCTCCCACCGGCGAGCGGTCGGCGCCGGCGGCCGGCTTGCCGACCCGGTGCAGATCGATGGTGCGGGTCTCGCGCATCGTGATGTAGACGATCAGCGAGACGGCGGCGCAGCCGGCGACGTACCAGTAGTAGCCGGACTCGATGCCGCCGTCCTTGAACCACAGGGCGACGTACTCCGCGGTGCCGCCGAACAGCGCGTTGGCGATGGCGTACGGCAGCGCCACGCCCAGCGCCCGCACACCGGTCGGGAACAGCTCGGCCTTCACACAGGCGTTGATCGAGGTGTAGCCGGTGACCACGACCAGCGCCAGCAGCGAGAGCCCGAGGGCCGGCCAGAAGCTGCCGGCGTGCTTGAGCAACGTCATGATCGGCACGGTCAGGAACGTCGAGCCGACCGCGAAGGTGATCAGCAGCGGCCGCCGCCCGATCCGGTCGGAGAGCCTGCCCGCCACCGGCTGCAGGCACATGAACAGGAACAGCGCGCAGAAGCTGACCAGCGAGGCGGTCGGCTTGTCCAGGCCCACGCTGCCCGAGAGGTACTTGGTGAGGTAGGTCGTGTACGTGTAGTAGGCGACCGTGCCGCCCATGGTGAGCGCGATGACCAAGAACGCCTCCCGCTTGTGGGCCAGCAGCGCCTTGATGGTGCCGCGCGCGGGGTCGGCGTTGGCGCTGTCGTCCTCGGCGTAGACCTCGGTCTCCAGCATGTTGCGCCGCAGGTAGAAGACGATCCCGGCGCCCAGGGCACCGACGATGAACGGGATCCGCCAGGCCCAACTGTGCAGCGCCTCCTCGGACATCGTGCGCTGCAGGACGATCTGCAGGCCGAGGCCGAGCAGTTGGCCCGCGGTCATCGACACGTACTGGAAGCTGGAGGCGAAGCCGCGCTGCCCGGGAGCGGACGCCTCGGTGAGGTAGGTGGCGCTGGCCGCGTACTCCCCGCCGACCGAGAGCCCCTGCAGCATCCGGGCGATGAGCAGTACGGCCACTCCGCCATAGCCGGCGACGTCGTATGTCGGTGCGATGGCGATCAGCACCGCCGAGGCGGACATCAGCGTGACGGTCAGCGTGAGCGCGGCCTTGCGCCCCTTGCGGTCGCCGACCCGGCCGAGCAGCCAGCCGCCCACCGGTCGCATGAAGAAGCCGACGGCGAAAATCCCCATGGTGTTCATGAGGTTCGCGGTGTCATTCCCCTTGGGGAAGAACGAATCCGCGAAGTAGACCGCGAAACTGGCGTAGACGAACCAGTCGAACCACTCGACCATGTTGCCGGCCGAGCCGACCCAGATCTTCTTCCATTGCTCTCGTCCCATAGCCGATCACGGTCGCGGACGGGCGGTCCGTCGGCAAGGGCCGGGGCGGCAACGATCGCGCGTACTTGAGTGCGTTGTGTTCACGGGTGCGGTGCATGGCGGAGGGGCGGCGGGGGCACCACGGTGACGGGCGGCTTCCTCCCCCGCCCGCACCGTCACGGCGTGAGCGACTCGTCCAGGAACTCGTGTATGTGCTCGCGGACCTGGGCGCGGTCCGTGCCGGGGAGGCCGACGACGAGGTGGGTGCCGAAGCCGTCGAGGAGGGCGCGGATGCGGGTGGCGAGGCGTTCGGCGTCGACGGGGCGGAACTCGCCCTTCGAGGCGCCCTCGACGAGCAGGGCGACCAGGTCGCGGTGCCAGGCGAGTTCCAGTTCGAGCTGGCGCTCACGGGTCTCGTCGTCGGCGTTCTGGGAGCGGTTCCAGACCTCCAGCCACAGCGTCCAGCGCGGGTCGCGGTGGCCGTCGGGCAGGTAGAGGTCGATCAGCGCGTCCAGGCGTTCGCGGGCGGGGACGCGGCGGGAGAGGGCGGCCCGGCGCTCGGCGCCGAGCTGCTCCTCGCTCCACTGGAGGGTCTGCAGCAGCAGCTCGTCCTTCGTACCGAAGTAGTAGAGGATGTGGCCGCTGCTCATGCCGACCTCGCGGCCCAGTCCGGCCATGGTCAGCCGGTCCAGGCCCTCCGCGGCGATGGTGGCCATCGCCGCGGCCAGGACCTGCTCACGGGGCTGGTTGAGCCGGCGCCGGGGACGGCGCACGGGACCGGGCACGGGGACCTCCGGGTCGGCTGGGCGGGCCTGTGGGTCAGGCCTCGGGCTGCTGCTGGGTGATGCAGTGGATACCGCCACCCGCTGCGAAGATCGTACGGGCGTCGACGAGGGTGACCGTCCGGTCGGGGAAGAGCCGGCGGAAGATGGCGGCCGCCTCCTCGTCGCGCGGGTCGTCGAAGGCGCACAGCACCACGCCATCGTTGCAGAGGTAGTGGTTGATGTAGGAGTAGTCGACCAGCTCGCCGTTCTCCTCGATGACGGTCGGCGCGGGTACCTCGACGACCTCCAGCTGCCGGCCCTTGGCGTCGGTGGCCGAGCTCAGCAGCTTGACGATCTCGCTGCAGATCGCGTGGTCGGGGTGGTCGGGGTCGGGCTGGGTGTGCACGAGCACGGTGCCGGGGCGGGCGAAGGCGGCAACGATGTCGACATGGCCGCGGGTGCCGAACTGTCCGTAGTCCGCGGCCAGGCCGCGCGGCAGCCAGATCGCCTTGGTGGTGCCGAGGTGGGCGTGGATCTCGGCCTCGACCTCCTGGGCGGTGCGGCCGGGGTTGCGGCCCGGGTCGAGCTGGACGGTCTCGGTGAGCAGGACGGTGCCCTCGCCGTCGATGTGGATGCCGCCGCCCTCGTTGACCAGGGGGGTGGCGTAGCGGCGGGCGCCGGCCAGTGCCGAGACCTGCTCGGCGATCTTCTCGTCGAGGTCCCAGCGGGCCCACTCCTGGGCGCCCCAGCCGTTGAACACCCAGTCGGTGGCGGCCAGCGAGCCCTTGCCGTCGGTGAGGAAGGTGGGGCCGATGTCGCGCATCCAGGCGTCGTTCAGCGGGCGCTCGACGATCTCGATGTCCGCTCCGAGGAGGGCCCGGGCGCCCTCGGCCTGGCCGGGGCCGGCGACGACGGTGACCGGCTCGAAGCGGCGGACCGCGCGGGCGACACCGGCCCAGGCGCGGCGGGCCTCGGCCAGGGCCTCCTCGCCCTCCTCGCCGAAGGTGAAGTTGGGGCCGGGCCAGGCCATCCAGGTGCGCTCGTGGCGGGCCCACTCCGGGGGCATGCGGAAACCGTCGGCGACAGGGGTGCTCATGCGGGGGTCCTCAGGGTCTGTGGCGGTGGTGGCGGTGGATGGCCGCCGGTGGTGGGTGCACCGGCGGTGCGGTTCACAGGAAGTAGAGCCGGGACAGCGAGACGGTGTCGGCCGGCTCGGAGCGCATCGGGTCGCCGTCGAGGGTGACCAGTCCGCTGCGCCCGTCGACCTGGACCTGTCCGACCCGGGAGTTGTGGACGAGGTTGCCGGGGCCGATGCCCCGGGTGCCGCGGACGGCGACCCGGCGGCGGCGGGTGGGCAGGTGGTCGCCGCCCTGCTCGGCCGCGGCGCCCGCGACGAAGGCGACCGAGATCTCGGCGGGTGTCGCGCCGTGCGCCCCGAACTGCGGCCCGAGCACCAGGGGTTCGCAGCTGTCGGTGGCGGCGTTCGGGTCGCCGGTGACGCCGTAGGCGGGGAAGCCGGACTTCAGCACCAACTGCGGTTTGGCGCCGAAGAACTGCGGCTTCCACAGCACGATGTCGGCCATCTTGCCGACCTCGATCGACCCGATCTCGTGCGAGAGGCCGTGGGCGATGGCGGGGTTGATGGTGAGCTTGGCGATGTAGCGCAGCACGCGGGCGTTGTCGTCGTGGGCGCCGTCGCCCTCCATGGGGCCGAGTTCGGCCTTCATCTTCCCGGCCATCGCGAAGGTCCGGCGCACGGTCTCGCCGGCCCGGCCCATGCCCTGGGCGTCGGAGGAGGTGATGCCGATCGCCCCGAGGTCGTGCAGCACGTCCTCGGCGCCCATCGTCCCGGCCCGGATGCGGTCGCGGGCCATCGCGGCGTCGCCCGGCAGGTCGGTCTTCAGGTCGTGGACCGAGACGATCATTCCGTAGTGCTCGGCGACCGCGTCCCGCCCGAAGGGGAGGGTGGGGTTGGTGGAGGAGCCGATGACGTTGGGGACGCCGGCCATCTTCAGGACGTTGGGCACGTGTCCGCCGCCGCAGCCCTCGATGTGGAAGGCGTGGATGGTGCGGCCGTCCAGGACGCGCAGGGTGTCCTCGACGGTGAGGCACTCGTTGAGGCCGTCGCTGTGCAGGGCGACCTGGACGTCGTGGTCCTCGGCGACGCGCAGCGCGGTGTCCAGGGCCCGGGCGTGCGCGCCCATGTCCTCGTGGACCTTGAAGCCGCAGGCGCCGCCCTCGGCGAGCGCCTCGACCAGCGGGGCGTCGCCCGAGGAGGAGCCGCGGCCGAGGAAGCCGATGTTGACCGGCCAGGCGTCGAAGGCGCCGAAGGCGTGACCCAGCGCCCAGGGGGAGTTGACGCCCACGCCCCAGACGGGCCCGAACTCCTGGCCGATGATGGTGGTCACGCCGGAGGCCAGCGAGGCCTCCATGACGCGCGGCGAGAGCAGATGGACGTGGGTGTCGACGGCGCCGGCGGTGGCGATCATGCCTTCGCCGGAGACGATCGAGGTGCCGGTGCCGACGACCACGTCGACACCGTCGAGGGTGTCGGGGTTGCCGGCCCGTCCGATGGCGTGGATACGGCCCTGGCGGATGCCGATGGACACCTTGCGGATGCCCTGTACCGCGTCGATGACCAGGGCGTTGCTGATCACGACGTCGCAGGTCTCGCGGACCGCGGCCGCCTTGAGCAGCAGCCCGTCGCGGGCGGTCTTGCCGAACCCGGCCAGGAACTCGTCGCCGGGCTTCTGGGCGTCGGACTCCACCCGGACGACCAGGCCCGAGTCGCCGAGGACGACCCGGTCGCCGGCCCGCGGGCCGTGCACCGACGCGTACTCGTGGGGGTCGATGGTCATGCCTGCTCCTCCGCTCCCAGGTAGCCGCAGGCGGCGGCCCGCCGCAGCGCTTCCGTCTTCGCGCCCGGTGCGTCCAGCGGGCCGTCCACGAGACCGGCGAAGCCGATCGCGATCCGGGCCCCGCCGATCGGGACCAGACCGACCTCCGAGGCGCCGCCCGGGTCGAACCGCACGGACGAGCCGGCCGGGACGCACAGCCGCATGCCGTACGCGGCACCGCGGTCGAAGTCCAGCCGGGGGTTGGCCTCGAAGAAGTGGAAGTGCGAGGTGACGCTGATGGGCACCGTCGCGGTGTTGCGCACGGTGAGCACCACCGCGGGCTCGGGCTCCGGGTCGGCCGGGCCGGGGAGCACGGCGCCGGGCGCGGGCGCCTCGGCGCTCTCCCCGGCCGCCGCCCCGGCGCCGATCGGGTCGCTGACCACCGCGAGCCGGGAGCCGTCGTCGAAGACGGCCTCCACATGCACCTCGGTGACCACGTCGGCCACGCCCGGCAGCACATCGTCCGGACCGAGCACGCTGCGTGCCGCCTCGATGGCTTGAGCGAGGCGGCGCCCGTCCCGCGCCGCCTCGCAGACTGTGTCCGCGATCAACGCGGTCGCCTCGGGCACATTCAGCTTCAGTCCGCGGGCCCGGCGCGTCCGCGCCAGCTCGGCCGCGCCGAACAGCAGCAGCCGGTCGCGTTCCGTCGGGGTCAGCCGCATCCCGTCACACCTCCAGCTCGATTAGAGCATCACTCTAACCATGAAACTAGTCAACACGGAAGCATTGACCTACACGGCAGTGATGAGTCACATTGAGCGCTGTTCTAAACGGGCGATGAATAGAGCATCGCTCTAAATGATCTCGTACCGCCGGTCCGGCGCTGCGAGACCCGCTCACATCGAGCACTTCCACATGACGGAGCACTGCACGCAGAGCACTGCTCAGACACTGTTGTCCGGCCTCTCAGGGGAGCCCTCATGCCGATCGAACAACGCGGAGTCGACACCATCCCGGACGAGGAGCGCACCAGCGGTCCGCGCGACCTCATCTCGATCCTGCTCGGATCGAACCTCGCCCTCGGCGTGGTGATCTTCGGTTGGCTACCGGTCTCCTTCGGGCTCGGATTCTGGCCCTCGGTGACCTCCCTGGTGGCGGGCACCCTCGTCGGCACCCTGCTGACCGCTCCGCTCGCGCTGGTCTCGCTGCGCAGCGCCACCAACCTCTCCACCAGCAGCGGTGCCCACTTCGGCGTACGCGGCCGGCTCATCGGCTCGGTGATCGGGCTGCTGCTCTCGCTCGGCTACACCGCACTGACCCTGTGGGTCGGCGGCGACGCGGTCGTCGGCTGTCTGCACCGCCTGACCGGGCTGCCGACCGGCGGAGGGACCTACGCCCTGGTCTACGCCCTGCTCGCCGGCGCCACCGCCGTCGGCGCGGTCTACGGCTACCGGGTGCTGCTGCGGCTGAGCAAGGTGCTCGCCGTCGGCATGACCCTGCTGCTGGCCGTCGGCATCGTGGCGTACGCCGGCACCTTCACCACCGCCGCGCCGCACGGCAGCTCGTATCTGCTGGGCGGCTTCTGGCAGACCTGGCTGCTGGCCGCCGTCTCCGCGGGCCTGAGCGGCCCGATCGCGTTCATCACGCTGCTCGGCGACTACAGCCGCTACATCTCCCCCCGCCGGCACAGCTCGAAGAAGGTCTTCGGCGCCACCTGCCTGGGCCTGGTCGTCGGTCTTCTGGTGCCCCAGCTGTTCGGCACCTTCACCGCCCTCGCGGTCGGTGCGGGCGAGGACTACGCGGGCCCGCTGGTGGCCGGCGCCCCGTTCTGGTACCTGGCGCTGCTGCTGCTCAACGCCTCGGCCGGCTCGGTCGGCAACTCCGGGCTGATGCTCTACAGCATGGGCCTGGACCTGGACGCCATCCTGCCGCGCGCGACCCGCACCCAGGCCACCTACGTCGTCGCCGCACTCGCGACCGCGCTGGTCTACGCCGGCCACTTCCTGTGGGCCGCGCAGGACGCGATGACCTCCTTCGTCCTGCTGATGACCGCGGTCGGCACGCCCTGGGCGGTGATCACCGTGATCGGCTTCACCCGCTGCCGCGGCGCGTACGACGCGGAGTCCCTGCAGGTCTACAACCGCGGCACGCGCGGCGGCGTGTACTGGTTCACCGGCGGCTGGAGCGTCCAGGCGGCCGTCGCCTGGGCGCTGGGCTCGGTGGTCGGCCTGATGGCGGTGGCCACGCCCCTGTACGAGGGCCCGCTGATGGCCTATACGGGCGGCATCGACGTCAGCTTCCTGCTCGCGGCCGCGGTGGCCGGTGCGGCCTACCTGGCCCTCACCGCCCGCGATCCGCGCCCGGTCCCGACGCTGCGCCCCCTTCCCCCCACCTCCTCCCCCACCGCCCCCACGGAAGCGTCCGCGGAGGCCGGCTGAGCCGACGTGACCATGACCGAGGCCGCCCCCGACCTGATGTCGGCGGCGGCCTCGGTCCTGTCCGGGGAAGCGCCCCGGAGCGGCGGGTCAGCCCAGCTGGTGCATCCAGCCGTGCTTGTCGTCGGCGACACCCCGCTGGATGTCCAGCAGCGCCTCGCGCAGCTTCAGCGTGACCTTGCCCGGCTCGCCGTCGGACTGCGTCCACTCGCCGCCCGCGCTCTTGACCGTGCCGACCGGGGTGATCACGGCGGCGGTACCGCAGGCGAAGACCTCGGTGAGGGTGCCGTTCTCGGTGTCGGCCCGCCACTGGTCGATGGAGACCCGGGCCTCCTCGGACTCGAAGCCCAGGTCACGGGCGACGGACAGCAGCGAGTCACGGGTGACACCGGCCAGCAGGGAGCCGGTCAGCGTGGGGGTGACGATCTTGTCTCCGTACACGAAGTACAGGTTCATGCCGCCGAGCTCCTCGACCCACTTGTGCTCCACGGCGTCGAGGTAGGCGACCTGGTCGCAGCCGTGCACCGCGGCCTCGGCCTGCGCGAGCAGCGACGCGGCGTAGTTGCCGCCGGTCTTGGCGTCGCCCATGCCGCCGGGGACGGCACGCACCCGGTCCTCGGACAGCCAGATGGAGACCGGCTTGACGCCGCCGGCGAAGTACGCGCCGGCGGGCGAGGCGATCACGACGAAGAGGTACTCGTTGGCGGGCTTCACGCCCAGCCCGACCTCGGTGGCGATCATGAAGGGCCGCAGGTAGAGCGACTCCTCGCCGCCGTGCGCGGGCACCCACTTCTTGTCCTGCTGGACCAGCAGGTCGCAGGCCTCGATGAAGGTCTCGACGGGCAGCTCGGGCATGGCCAGACGGCGCGCGGAGGCCTGGAAGCGCCGGGCGTTGGCGTCGGGCCGGAACATGGCCACGGAGCCGTCGGGCTGGCGGTAGGCCTTGAGGCCCTCGAAGATCTCCTGCGCGTAGTGCAGGACGTTGGTCGCCGGGTCGAGGGAGAGCGGCCCGTACGGCACGAGCTGCCCGTCGTGCCAGCCGCGGCCCTCGGTCCACCTGATCGTCACCATGTGGTCGGTGAAGTGGCGGCCGAAGCCGGGGGCGGCCAGGATCTGCTCCCGCTCCGCGTCGGACAGCGGGTGCGAGGAGGGCTTGAGCTCGATCGTGGGCGTCGTCATGAATGCATGTCCTTCACTGCGTGATCCGATACCGCGGGTTGTCCGGCCCAGCCCTCCGGCCGGGGGTGGGTGGGGTCGGCCCCCACCGTGCGGCACCGGTGCGGTCTGTGGCGGCCGCGCCCACCGGGATCCTGAACGTACCGGTCGTTACTGGGACGTCCGAGTTTCTCGCGGGCGGCGACGCCACGTCCGATTATCGCTCGTGGGTCTCCGCCGCCGGAACCGGTGTGCGCGGTCCGCGTCCGATGGTCGCACCCAACCGGGCGGTAGCCCAGAGCGGGTCAACGCGGACAGCGCCGGTGCCTGGACGCGGTGTCCTGGCCCGGCGCTGTTCGTGGGTGGCGAGGTCGCGCTGCGGGCCTCAGCCCGCTACTCGCGCGGCGAGGGCGTCGCCGATCTCGTCCGTGGTGCGGGCCGCGCCGTCGCGCGCCTCCAGGTCGGCCGCGACGGCCTCCTCGATGCGGGCGGCCTGCGCCTCGAAGCCGAGGTGGCGCAGGAGCAGGGCGACCGACAGGATCGTCGCCGTCGGGTCGGCCTTGCCGGTGCCCGCGATGTCCGGCGCGGAGCCGTGCACCGGCTCGAACATCGAGGGGAACTGGCCGGTCGGGTTGATGTTCCCGGAGGCGGCCAGGCCGATACCGCCGGTGACGGCCGCCGCGAGGTCGGTGAGGATGTCGCCGAAGAGGTTGTCGGTGACGATCACGTCGAACCGCTCGGGCTGGGTGACGAAGAAGATCGTCGCCGCGTCGACGTGCAGATAGTCGGTGGTGACCTCGGGGTACTCCTGGCCGACCCGGTCGAAGATGTTCTTCCACATGTGGCCCGCGTAGACCAGGACGTTGTTCTTGTGAACCAGCGTCAGCTTCTTGCGGGGGCGGGCGTTGGCGCGCTCGTAGGCGTCGCGCACCACGCGCTCGACACCGTAGGCGGTGTTGACGCTGACCTCGGTGGCGACCTCGGCCGGCGTGCCGGTGCGCAGCGAGCCGCCGTTGCCCGTGTACGGGCCCTCGGTGCCCTCACGCACCACGACGAAGTCGATGTCGGGGCGGCCGGCCAGCGGGGTGGCGGTGTTCGGGAAGAGCTTCGACGGGCGCAGGTTGACGAAGTGGTCGAAGGCGAAGCGGAGCTTGAGCAGCAGCCCGCGCTCCAGCACACCGGACGGGACGGACGGGTCCCCGATGGCGCCGAGCAGGATCGCGTCGTGCTGCTTGAGCGACTCCAGCTCCGCGTCCGGCAGGGTCTCGCCGGTCGCGTGCCATCGCTTGGCACCAAGGTCGTACTCCTTGGTTTCCAGCTTGACGTCCTGCGGGAGGACCGCGCTCAGGACCTTCAGGCCCTGGGCCACGACTTCCTGGCCGATACCGTCACCGGGGATCACTGCGAGGCGAATGCTGCGAGACATGTTTGGACCTTACGCCCCGTCCCATCGCTTGACACGTAACGTCCGCCATACGGACAGATGGGGAGCCGGTCAACCTCCGTTCACCGCAACGCCCCGTAACGGTCGGGTGATGCTGCGACATTCGCTGCCATGACTGGAAATCCCCGCAGGGACGCTCCCCTGCCCTCGCACACCCCGCGCGTCGGTGTACCGGAGCGGCTCGCGGCCCGGATGAGCATGCCCGAGCAGCATGAATACCTCCGCACGAAGCTGACCCGCCGGGGCCTGCTGCGCACCTCGGCCGCCACCGCGGGAGTGGTCGCGGGATCCGGTCTGCTGACCGGTTCGGCCACGGCCGTCTCCCCCGCCCCGTCGGCCCCCTCCGCCACCGTCGCCGTCGACGGGTCCCTCGTCGCCCCCTTCGGCCGCCACCTCGCCTTCGGCGCCGACCCCAGGAGCCAGATGCGGGTGAGCTGGCAGGTGCCGCTCGCGGTCCGGCGGCCCTTCATCCGGGTGGGCCTGCGGCCCTGGGACCTCGGGCTCAAGATCGAGGCCGAGGTGCGTGCGCTGCACACCCCCTCGCTCTCCTCGAAGCTGCCCGCCGTGGAGCAGTACTACCTGCACGCGGCCCTCGACGGCCTGCGGCCGGGCACCACGTACTACTACGGCGTCGGGCACGACGGCTTCGACCCGGCCGACGCGCGCCACTTCTCCACGGTCGGCACCTTCCGCACCGCCCCGGCCCGCGCCGAGAAGTTCGTCTTCACCGCCTTCGGCGACCAGGGCGTCAGCTACCACGCGCTCGCCAACGACCAGCTGATCCTGGGTCAGAACCCGTCCTTCCACCTGCACGCGGGCGACATCTGCTATGCGGACACCGACGGGCAGGGCTCCGACCACGACGCCTACGACGCGCGGGTGTGGGACCAGTTCCTCGCCCAGACCGAGTCGGTGGCCAAGTCCGTGCCGTGGATGGTGACCACCGGCAACCACGACATGGAGGCCTGGTACTCGCCCGACGGCTACGGCGGCCAGAACGCCCGCTGGTCGCTGCCCGGCAACGGCCCGGACGCCCACCGCGCCCCCGGCGTGTACTCCTTCACCTACGGCAACGTCGCGGTCGTCGCCCTGGACGCCAACGACGTCTCGTACGAGATCCCCGCCAACCAGGGCTACACCGGTGGCGAGCAGACCCGCTGGCTCGACCGCCGCCTGGCACAGCTGCGCGCCGCCGAGGACATCGACTTCATCGTGGTCTTCTTCCACCACTGCGCCTTCTCCACCACCAACGCGCACGCCTCCGAGGGCGGCGTGCGCGACGCCTGGCTGCCGCTGTTCGACAAGCACCGGGTGGACCTGGTCATCAACGGGCACAACCACGTCTACGAGCGGACCGACGCCCTCAGGGGCGGCCGGGTCGCCAAGAAGATGCCGATCGGCGAGCGCGTCGACAGCGCACGCGAGGGCATCGTCTACGTCACCGCCGGCGGCGCGGGCAGGGCCCTGTACGACTTCCCCGTGCCCGACAGCTACGAGGGCCACGTCAAGGACCTCGACCACGTCGAGACGTTCCACTGGTCCAAAGGCCAGGTCAAGATCAAGGACACCGTGGAGTGGTCCCGGGTCCGCTACACCGGCTACTCGTTCATCGCCGTCGAGGTCTCCCCGGGCCACCGCCCGCGGATGAAGGTCACCGCGCTGGCCGAATCCGGCGAGCGCATCGACCACTTCGAGGTGACCCGCTAGGGGCACCCGCAGGCCGCGGGGGCGCCCGGGATCCGGGCGCCCCTGGCGGCGTTCAGGAGAGGGCGTTCAGGAGAGGAAGAGCCACCGAGCCACGGACAGCCGGATCCGCCAGCAGCAGCGGCAGGGCACCGACGCCGGCCTCGACAGCACCCGCCCGGGTCGCGCGCGCAGCATCTCAGTGCCCGGTGGAGCCGCCGTTGTCACGGCGGTCGAGGGCGCGCTGGAGAGCGGCCGCGGCGTTACGCCGGTCGGCTTCGTTGGTCGTACGGACGGAGTGACGGGTCCTGCGGACGGCGGTCTCGGCCATGATTCACGTCTCCAATGCCAAAGCCCCGAGAACAAAAGGGATGCGTCGATCCAGAAGCGGCCGGAAGGGGCGGGAGCCACGGCGCGGCAGGGGTCACCTGCGCTCACGCACCGGGCCGCATCCGCCTTCGCTCGATCGAGCGAGACGTTCGGCTTCTACAAACGTAGGGCAGCTCGGCCGTGATGTCTGCACAATTACTTGGGCTTCCTACTATCTGAGACGGGGCGAGCGTGTGCTCGAACGAGTGACCTCTTGGCATATGCCAGCTGGAGGGCTTGAGGCGTGGCTAGCGTCGCGGTGTCGCTTGTGCCACGAGGCCGAGCCCGCCCACACTTGAGGAGGAGGTGCTGCACCATGACCGCTCTCGCACACGAGGCGCCGGAGGCCGCGATGTCCGGACCTGACCGGGATGAGTATCTGTGGCAGACATGGAAAGCCATGGAACTTCCCGAGGGCCTTCACGCCGAGATCATCGAGGGAGCCCTAGAGGTGTCGCCTACCGGTCGTCATCGCCACAGCAGGACCAGTCGTGAGTTCCGTCGGGAGCTGGGGAAGTTTCTCGAGGCGCAGTCGAGTGCCTACATCACCGACAACGACATGAACGTCATACAGGGCTTCGAAGTCGTGATCCCGGACGCCTACGTCGCTCCTGAGGACGACGAGGAGTTCATCACCGAGGACGGGCTCGGTCTTGATGCCCGTTGCGTAGCGCTCGTCCTGGAAGTGGTCTCTCCCGGATGGGACGGAATGCAACGCGACCGAGTACGCAAGCGCCGCTTGTACGCCCGGATGGGGATCCCCACGTACGTCATCATCGACGACTACGACGGAGACGGCATCGTCACGGTGCTCACCTCCCCCTCCCCCGAGGACGCCAACTACGCCACCTCGACCCGTATGCCGTACGGCACCGACGTGATCGTCCCCGAAGGCCCCGCCAAGGGCTTCGTCATCGGCGAGTCCATCACCGGCCCGCCCCGCAACGCCTGACGCGACGCCGACGGCCCGGCGCCCCTGACGAGAGGGGTGCCGGGCCGTCGGCGTGGTCGCCCGTGGGCGTCAGCCCATGTGCGGGTAGCGGTAGTCCGTCGGCGGGACCAGCGTCTCCTTGATGGAGCGGGTGGAGGTCCAGCGCATCAGGTTCTGCTTGGCACCGGCCTTGTCGTTGGTGCCGGACGCCCGGCCGCCACCGAAGGGCTGCTGGCCGACGACGGCGCCGGTGGGCTTGTCGTTGATGTAGAAGTTGCCGGCCGCGAAGCGCAGCTTCTCGCAGGTGACGGCGGCCGCCGCACGGTCCTGGGCGATGACGCAACCGGTCAGGCCGTAGGCCGAGGCGGACTCCATCTGGGTGAGCATGTCGTCGTAGTCGGCGTCGTCGTAGACATAGACGCCGAGGATCGGGCCGAAGTACTCGTCCTTGAAGATCTCGTTCTCCGGGTCGGTGGAGACCAGGACCGTCGGGCGGACGAAGTAGCCCTCGCTGTCGTCGTACGTGCCGCCGGCCACGACCTCGACGGTCGGGTCGGCCTTGGCGCGGTCGATCGCCGCCTTGTTCTTGGCGAAGGAGCGCTCGTCGATCACGGCGCCCATGAAGTTCGCCAGCTCCGAGACGTCGCCCATGGTCAGCGACTCGACCTCGGCGGCGAACTCCTCCTTGAAGCCGGCGTTCCACAGGGAGGCCGGGACGTACGCGCGGGAGGCCGCGGAGCACTTCTGGCCCTGGAACTCGAAGGCGCCACGGGTCATGGCGGTCTTCAGCACGGCGCGGTCGGCCGTGGGGTGGGCGACGATGAAGTCCTTGCCGCCGGTCTCGCCGACCAGACGCGGGTAGGTCTTGTAGTTCTCGATGTTGTTGCCGACCGTCTTCCACAGGTACTGGAAGGTCTTGGTCGAGCCGGTGAAGTGGATGCCCGCCAGGTCGGGGTGGGTCAGCGCCACCTCGGAGACGTCCTTGCCGTCACCGGTGACGAGGTTGATCACGCCCTTGGGCAGACCGGCCTCCTCCAGCAGCTGCATCAGCAGCACGGCGGCGAAGGTCTGGGTCGGGGACGGCTTCCAGACGACCACGTTGCCCATGAGGGCGGGAGCGGTCGGGAGGTTGCCGGCGATCGCGGTGAAGTTGAACGGCGTGATCGCGTAGACGAAGCCTTCGAGGGGACGGTGGTCCGAGCGGTTCCACACGCCCGGGGAGTTCGCCGGGGGCTGCTCGGCGAGGATCTGGCGCGCGAAGTGCACATTGAAGCGCCAGAAGTCGATCAACTCGCAGGGGGTGTCGATCTCGGCCTGCTGAGCGGTCTTGGACTGGCCGAGCATGGTGGCGGCGGCCATCGTCTCGCGCCACGGGCCGGAGAGCAGCTCCGCGGCCCGCAGGATGATCGCGGCACGGTCGTCGAAGGACATCGCGCGCCAGGCCGGGGCGGCGGCCAGCGCGGCGTCCACCGCGTCCTGGGCGTCGGCGACCGTGGCGTTGGCGTACGTGCCGAGCCGGGCCGAGTGGTTGTGCGGCTGTACGACGTCGAAGCGCTCGCCGCCACCCATCCGCCGCTCCCCGCCGATGGTCATCGGCAGCTCGATCGGGTTGCCGGCGAGTTCCTTGAGCTTGGCCTCCAGGCGGGAGCGCTCGGGGCTGCCGGGGGCGTAGGTGTGGACCGGCTCGTTCACCGGCACGGGGACCTGGGTCACAGCGTCCATGGCCGTTCTCCTTCGATCGTCGGTTCGTACGTACTGCGGTCTTTTGGGGCGTCCGTCATCCTCGTGTCGCGAGCGACCTCAGGCTGCCGCCCCCCGGGGGACGACCCCCGGACCCCCGGCCGAGAACTCGCTTGCTCATGTCCGTCATCCTCGTGTCGCCAGCGACCTCAGGAAGAAGCCGAGGTTCGCGGGGCGCTCGGCGAGCCGACGCATGAAGTATCCGTACCAATCAGTGCCATAGGGGATGTACACCCGCATGCGGTTCCCCTCGGCGACCAGCCGCTGCTGCTCCGCCTCGCGGATGCCGAACAGCATCTGGAACTCGTAGTCGGTCGGCTTGCGCCCGTTGCGGTGCGCCAGCTCCTGGGCGATGGCGACCATCCGCGGGTCGTGCGAGCCGATCATGGGGTAGCCCTGCCCGGCCATCAGGATCTTCAAGCAGCGCACATAGGCCTTGTCGACCTCCCGCTTGTCCTGGAAGGCGACCGTCGCGGGCTCCTTGTACGCGCCCTTGACCAGTCGCACCCGGGAGCCTTCCCCGGCCAGCGCATGGCAGTCGTCCTCGGTGCGGAAGAGGTAGGACTGCACCACCGCGCCCGTCTGGGGGAAGCGCCCGCGCAGCTCGGCGAGGATGGCGAGGGTGGAGTCGACCGTGGTGTGGTCCTCCATGTCGAGGGTCACCGTCGTGCCGGCCGCGGCGGCCGCCTCGACCACCGGAGTGACGTTCTTCAGCGCCAGCTCGTGCCCGCCGGCCAGCGCCTGGCCGAAGGCCGACAGCTTGACCGACATCTCGGCCTTGACGCCGAGCCCGTGCTCCTTGAGGGCCTCGGCCAGCTGGAGGTAGGCGTCGCGGTTGCGCAGCGCCTCGGCCGGGTCGGTGATGTCCTCGCCCAGGTGGTCGAGGGTGACCTCCATGCCGCGCGCGGCCAGGGACCGTACGGCCGCCATGGACTCGTCCAGATGCTCGCCGGCGACGAACCGGTCCACCACCGGACGGGTGACCGGAGCGGCCGCGACGATACGGCGGATGCTGTCGCTGCGCGCTGCGGCGAGGAGCACGGGACCCAGCATGGGGCACCTCCACGATTCAGGATGACAAATGCCATGCGAACGCCGGACGAGGCGGATGCCCCGGCACGAATGAGCCACCTGAAATTTAAGGATCGCGCCACTTCCCGGCCATCGACAGCTGTCACGCCTTCGTGGTCGGGATCTCAGACAGATGTATGAGAATGGTGGGGGGTGACCACTGCGACAGGAGAGGGCCGACGAGGCATGCGGGGCGACTACCAGCAGCTCGTGGACGAGATCTCGGCGGCGCTCGGCGCGCCGGCGACGCTGGAGGACCGGGATTTCGGGCTGATCGCGTTCGGCGCGCACGAGGGCGAGGACGACGAGGTCATGGACCCGGTGCGGACCCGTTCGATCCTGCAGCGGCGCTCGTCGGCGGCGGTACGGGCCTGGTTCGAGGCGTTCGGGATCGCCCGGGCCACGACGGCGCTGCGCATTCCGCCGGACCCGGCGGCCGGGGTCTTCCGCGGCCGGATCTGTCTGCCCGTACGCCATCAGGGCATCGCGCACGGCTACGTCTGGCTGCTGGACGACGGGCATCTGAGCGACCTCGCCCTGGGTGGCCGCGGCACCCCGCCCGATCCGCGGATCGCCCAGGCCATGGAGACCGCCGCCCGGATCGGCGCGCTGCTGGCCGCCGAGTCCCGCGCCGGAACCGAACTCGGGGATCTGCTGCGGCAGTTGCTGCTCACCGAGCCCGCCGGGCGGCCGGCCGCCGCGGCCGCGCTGCGCGACGCCCTGCGGGACACCCTGCGCTTCAGCTCCGGGGTGCCGCTCACCGTGGTCGCGGTGACCCCCTGGGACACCTCGGACACCGGCGCGGCGCCGCTGCCGAGCCTGCCGGGGCTGCTCGCGGCGTGTGCGCTGCGCGCCGGCGACCTTCCGGGGTCCGCGGCGGCCGGACCCGCCCTGGCCGCCCTGGTGCGGCTGCGGTCGACCGGTGCGCTCACCCCCGCCCACACGGTGGCCGAACATCTGCTGCGCTCGCCGCGCGCGGGCGCCGCGGCGGCCGCCGGGCCCCACCCCGCGCGGCCCGGTCCGGGCGCCGCCGGGATCGGTATCGGCGTACGGGAGCTGACCGACCTCCCGGCCGCCTGGCGCGAGGCCCTGGACGCCGCCCGCGCGGCCCGCGCCGAGCCCCGGCTGGGGCCGATCGTCCAGTGGGACGCCATCGGCTCGTACCGCATGCTGACCGCGCTGCCCGCCACCGATCCCGACCCCGCGATCGGCCCGCTGCTCACCCCCGCACACGCCGAACTCGCCCGCACCGCCGAGGTGTTCCTCGACTGCGCGGGCCAGGCCGGGCGCACCGCACAGGCCCTGGGCATCCACCGCCAGACGCTCTACTACCGGCTCGGCCGGGTGGAGAAGCTGACCGGCCTCGACCTGGACGACGGCGAGCACCGGCTGCTGCTGCACATGGCCCTCAAGGCGGCGCGCCTGTAGGGGCGTTGAGGAATCCGACGGCTCCGGGCGCTGTGTTACGGTGCGAGTCGACTTCTCACCGTTGGGCATTCCGCCTCGCCAACCAGCTTCCCCCGGGTCCCGATGACACGGGGAAGGTGGAAGTCACTCATCACATCCTGACAAGGGTGTTCTGTGATGGTGACGACGTGCGTCTGCCCTTCCGGTCCTTTCCGAGGCCTTCGGGGACTGCCGGGGACTGCCGGGACCGTGTTCCGACGTGAGCACCGCTTTGGCATCAGCGGCCTGGTCGGCGTCAGCGGCCCGGTCCGCGTCATCGCCAGCAGAACCGGTTCCCTCAGGGAGGTTTCCGGAGTGCCGGAAGTCATTTCCACCCCGCACCCGTCCACGCGGCATCCATGGCGGGTACTCGCGATCATGTGCATCGGCTTCTTCATGTCGTTGCTCGACGGATCCATCGTCAACGTCGCCGTTCCCACGTTGATCCACGGCCTGGGCGCCTCCTACGACCAGGTGCTGTGGGTCGTCGACGGCTATCTGCTGGTCTTCTCGGTGCTGCTGATCAGCACCGGGCGGCTGGGGGACGTCTTCGGCTACCGCCGGCTCTACGTGATCGGCATCGTCACCTTCACCATCGCCTCGGCGCTGTGCGGGCTGGCCGGCTCGCCGGCCCTGTTGCTGACCGCGCGGGCACTGCAGGGGCTCGGCGGGGCGCTGCTGTTCCCCCAGGTCATCTCGTCGATCCTGACGGTCTTCCCGCCGCGGCTGCGGGGCCGGGCGTTCGGCCTGTTCGGCGCGATCGCCGGTTCGGCCCCGATCCTCGGCCCGGTCGTCGGCGGTTTCCTGCTCGCCCACCTCAGCTGGCGCTGGATCTTCTTCCTCAACGTCCCGATCGGCATCGCCACCGCCGTGCTGGCGCTGACCTGCGTGCCGCCCATGCGCTCGGGCCGCACCCACCGGCTCGACCTGGTCGGCGTCGCGCTGGCCACCGCCGGGCTGAGCGGCATCGTGTTCGGCCTGATCGAGGGCGAGCGCTACGACTGGGGCACCATCGCCGGGCCGATCGGCATCACCTCGGTCATCGTCGCGGGCGTCGTGCTGCTGGCGGTGTTCGTCGTGTGGCAGCACCGGCAGCGGGGTGAGCCCCTGATGCCCCCGGCCCTGTTCGGCACGCGCAACTTCGCGGTCGGCAACGGAGTCGGGTTCGTCTTCCAACTCGGCATGATCGGCATCATGTTCGTCCTGGTGCTGTACCTGCAGACGGCCCGCGGGTACTCGGCGCTGGAGACCGGCCTGGCGGTGCTGCCGAACGCCGTGCTCACCGCGGTCGGCTCGGCGTACGCCGGGCGGCTGTCGGACCGGTTCGGCGGCAAGTACGTCCTGATGGCCGGGATGACGCTGCTGGCCGTCGGCCTGCTGGTACTGCTCGGCCTGGCCGGCCCCACCAGCAGTGCGTGGAGCCTGCTGCCGGGCCTGCTCATCATCGGGATCGCCAGCGGCGCCACGTTCGCACCACTGCAGCAGGCCACCACGGACGGCGTGGACCCGCGGCTGGCCGGGGCGGCCTCCGGCGTCTCCGGCACCACCCGGCAGATCGGCGGCGTCCTCGGCACCGCCGTACTGGGCACCCTGCTGTCGGCCCGTCTCTCCTCGGCCCTGCGCGCCGAGGCCGAGAAGCACGCCGGCCGGCTGCCGGAGGAGTTGCGCGCCCGGTTCATCGGCGACAGCGCCGCCGCCGCGCAGAACTACGGCCCGCCCGCGCCGCCCAGCGGCCTGAACCCGGCCACGGCCGGCCTGTACGAACGCGTCACCGCCGACACCTTCGCCGGGGGCTTCGTCGACGCCATGCAGACCGTCCTCATGGCGTGCGCCGCCGCTCTGGTGGCCGCCGCGGCGCTCTGTCTCCTGTTCAGCCCGCACAAGAAGCCCACGGCCGAGCCGGCTCGGCGGAGGCGGGCCGAAACCGCACCGCAGGAGTGACCCGGCACTGACATGGTCGCGGCCTGGTGGCCGCGGCCGTCGTCGGGCTCCTGACGGCGGGTCACCCCTTGCGCAGCACCTCGCCCGCGGTGACCCGCCGCAGCGCGGCCGCCAGGTCGTCCCCGGAGGGCAGTGCGTCGGGGGTGACCAGCGACTGCACCATGAGGCCGGTGAGCAGGGCCTGGTAGAAGGAGCCGACGACGCGGGCCGCCTCCGCGTCGACCTCGGTGTCCGGCACCCCTTCGAAGATCGCGACGAGGCCCTCGTTGCCCTCCGGCAGCACCGCGCCGATCGCCTCGCGCAGCTTCTCGTCGCGCGGCAGCAGCCCCAGCACCTCGACCTGCGCGGCGATGAACTCCCGTTCCGTGGCGATCCGCCGCAGGACGTTGTCCCAGACCGCGGCGAACCGCTCCAGCGGGTCCGCGTCCGCCGCCCGCGCGCCGCCGGCGGACGGCGCCTCGGCCACGCTCGCGCCCCACTCCTCGCTGGACGCGATGACCGCCTGGCGCATCAGGGCGTCCTTGGAGCCGTAGTGGTATCCGATGGAGGCGAGGTTGGCGCCAGAGGCGGCCACGATGTCGCGTGCGGTGGTGCGCGCGTACCCCTTCTCCAGCAGGCAGCGCTTGGCGCCTTCCAGAAGATCTTCACGGTGTCCCATGGCGGCAGCCTAGCTCTGCGCATACGCTCGTACCAGACGGCTGTCTTAAACGTACGTATACGTTCTGGCGGTCATCCCCGGGTCACCGGGGGCGGTCCGGGCCGGGGCCCTTGCGCGGGCCCGTGCCGTCGTCGATCTCGACCTCTTCCCGGTGGATCTCGGTGGTGATCTCCTTCTGCTCGGTCACCCGCTCGGTCTCCAGCCACACCCGCTCGACCGGCACCATCTTCTTGCTGATCGTGGGCTGCTCCTCGTGCAGGACGACCTCGGACCGGCCGTGACCGGCCCGCGGCGCCGCCCGGCCCGCCCTCCGGTCCTCCTCGGTGATCTTCTCGCGGACCACCCGCACCTCCTCATGCGTGACCGGGACGGTGCGGTGCACCTCCTCGGTGACCAGGTGCTTGCTCAGGTGGACCCGGCCGGTCACCCGCTCCTCGGTGCCGATCTCCAGCCGCTCCTCGGAGAGCACGATCTCGGCGGCGGGCTCACCACCGGGCCGGGTGTCCGCCCCGGCGCGGCCGCGCGTGGCCGCGCCCGCCCCGGCCGGCGGCTGGTCGAAGAGCTTGTTGCGCTCGCCGCGCGCCGGGGTGTGGGCCGTGGTGTCCGCCATGGCCCGGGTCCCGGCCCCGGCCGCACCCGCGGCGGGCCGCGGCCCGGGGCCGGACGCCAGGATGGTGTCGGCGCGGGCGCGGTCGTCGGCGACGCCTTCGAGCCCGCCGGCGTCGGAGGGGTCATCCGGCCGCATCAGCCCGTAGTGGCGGTAGAGCCGGGCCTCTTCGGACGGGTCGAGATGGCCGTCGGCGTCGATCCGCGGCGCCTCCTTGATGGTGTCCTTGGTGTGCGGAACGCGCAGCTCACCGCCGGTCCGGCGGGCCCCGGCGAGCGGAATGAAGGTCTCCTTCATCCCGAACAGGCCGGTACGCACGGTGATCCACTCGGGGTCGTTGGTCGCGTCGTCCCGGTAGACCTGCTGGACCGTACCCACCTTCACGCCGTCCACATCGACCACCCGCAGACCGGTCAGGCTCTGCGGGGAGTCACCCACAGGTGCATTCATGGCGTGTCCTCCTTCCGCCGCGCGGCGGCGGGGGCGTGCACGCTTCCCCGTGCACTCCTCCCATTGCGCGCCGCCGGGCGGAGCCACGCAAGCGCGGACGCCAACGGGCCCGGACTCCGCGAAAGCGGGGTCCGGGCCCGTTGACCTGCGAGATCGTACGATCAGTCGCCGAGGTTCACCGCACGCACGGAGGTCGCGCCGATCTCGTCGGAGATCTCGCTCAGCACGCCCGGCGGAATCGTGTCGTCGACGGTCAGCGCGACCAGCGCCTCGCCACCGACATCGGCCCGGGAGACCTGCATCCCGCCGATGTTGATGCCCGCCTCGCCCAGGATCCGGCCGACGGTGCCGACGACGCCGGGGCGGTCGCTGTAGCGCATGAACGCCATGTGGTCCGCGAGCGACAGATCGATCGAGTGGTCGCCGACCGCCACGATCTTCTGGGTGTTCTTGTGGCCGGAGAGCGTGCCGGAGATCGACACCTCGTCGCCGCCCGCGAGGGTGCCGCGCACGGTCACCACGTTGCGGTGCTCGGGCGACTCGCTGCTGGTCGTCAGGCGCACCTCCACACCGCGCTCCTGCGCGAACAGGGGGGCGTTGACGTACGACACGGTCTCGTCCACGACGTCCTCGAACACGCCCTTGAGCGCGGAGAGTTCGAGCACCTTGACGTCGTGCTGGGTGATCTCGCCGTACACCTCCACGTCGAGGCGCATGGCCACCTCGCCGGCCAGTGCGGTGAAGATCCGGCCCAGCCGCTCGGCCAGCGGCAGCCCCGGCTTGACGTCCTCGGCGATCACGCCGCCCTGGACGTTGACCGCGTCCGGCACCAGCTCGCCGGCGAGCGCCAGGCGCACCGACTTGGCGACCGCGATACCGGCCTTCTCCTGCGCCTCACCCGTCGAAGCGCCCAGGTGCGGGGTGGCCACGACCTGGTCGAACTCGAAGAGCGGGGAGTCGGTGCACGGCTCGACGGCGTAGACGTCCAGTCCCGCGCCGGCCACCCGGCCCTCCTTCAGCGCGCTGGCCAGCGCCACCTCGTCGACGATCCCGCCACGCGCGGCGTTGACGATCCGGACCGACGGCTTGACCTTGCGCAGCGCCTCGTCGCCGATGAGACCGACCGTCTCGGGAGTCTTGGGGAGGTGGACGGTGATGAAGTCCGAGACCTCCAGCAGCTCGTCGAGGGTCAGCAGCTTGACGCCCATCTGGGCGGCACGGGCCGGCTGGACGTAGGGGTCGTAGGCGACGACCTTCATGCCGAACGCCGACATCCGCTGGGCGACCAGGACGCCGATCCGGCCGAGGCCGACCACGCCGAGGGTCTTCTCGCTGAGCTCGACGCCGGTGTACTTGCTGCGCTTCCACTCGCCGTTCTTCAGGGCGGTGTTGGCCTGCGGGATGTTGCGGGCCGTGGCGACCAGCAGACCGCAGGCGAGCTCGGCGGCGGTGACGATGTTGGAGGTCGGTGCGTTGACGACCATCACGCCGGCCTTGGTGGCGGCGGAGACGTCGACGTTGTCCAGGCCCACGCCCGCACGGGCGACGACCTTCAGCTTCTTGGCGGCGGCGATGGCCTCGGCGTCGATCTTCGTCGCGCTGCGCACGAGGACGGCGTCGACATCGACGATCGCGGGGAGCAGCTCGGCGCGGTCCGCGCCGTTGCAGTGCCGGATCTCGAAGTCCGGGCCGAGGGCGTCGACGGTGGCGGGCGACAGCTCTTCGGCGATCAGTACGACAGGTTTCGAGCTCACGTGGTCTTCAGTCCTCACTAGTCCTTCGCGGACGGCCGTCCCGACGGCCGAAGGCGGTGAAGGGGGAAAGCCGCGTGGAAGACGCACGACGTTGTGGGCCTGAACGCGCTTGTGATGGGCAGTGTAGTGGCGGTGGAGGGCGCGTCCTGCGCCGTTGCGGAAGGATCACCCGTGCGTGGTTCTACGCGGTGGACAAGGCGCCTGGTCGGCGCCCGGCCGGACACATGGACGAGGGGGCCGCGAGATGCTTCGCGACCCCCTGTCCGTCGGGCTTACGCCTCGTCGTCCACCCAGCTCATCAGCTTGCGCAGCTGCTTGCCGGTGGTCTCCAGGAGGTGGCCCTCGTCGGCCTTCTTGTACTCGTTGTACTTCGGCAGACCGGCCTTGTACTCCGCCATCCAGTTGTTGGCGAAGGTGCCGTCCTGGATCTCGGCGAGGACCTTCTTCATCTCCGCCTTGGTGGCGTCGGTGACGACGCGCGGGCCGGTGACGTAGTCGCCCCACTCGGCGGTCTCGGAGACCGACCAGCGCATCTTCTCCAGGCCGCCCTCGTACATCAGGTCCACGATCAGCTTCAGCTCGTGGAGGCACTCGAAGTACGCGATCTCCGGCTGGTAGCCCGCCTCGACCAGCGTCTCGAAGCCGGCCTTGACCAGCGCCGAGGCGCCACCGCAGAGCACCGCCTGCTCACCGAACAGGTCGGTCTCGGTCTCCTCGGTGAAGGTGGTCTTGATGACGCCGGCGCGGGTGCCGCCGATGCCCTTGGCGTAGGAGAGCGCCAGCTCGAAGGCCTTGCCGGAGGCGTCCTGCTCGACGGCCGCGATGCACGGCACGCCGCGGCCCTCCTCGTACTGGCGGCGCACGAGGTGGCCCGGGCCCTTGGGGGCGACCATGCACACGTCCACGCCGGCCGGAGCCTTGATGAAGCCGAAGCGGATGTTGAAGCCGTGGCCGAAGAACAGCGCGTCGCCGTCCTTCAGGTGGTCCTTGATGGACTCCTCGTAGACCTCGGCCTGGATCGGGTCCGGGACCAGGATCATGATGACGTCGGCCTCGGCCGCGGCCTCGGCCGGAGTCACCACACGCAGGCCCTGCTCCTCGGCCTTGGCCTTGGACTTGGAGCCCTCGTGCAGACCGACGCGCACGTCGACGCCCGAGTCGCGCAGGGACAGCGCGTGGGCGTGGCCCTGGCTTCCGTAGCCGATCACCGCGACCTTGCGGTTCTGGATGATGGACAGGTCGGCGTCGTCGTCGTAGAACAGCTCGGCCACTTCGGGTATCTCCTTGGATCTAGCGGGGTGCCCACACAGTACGTCGGGCGGGGTCGGGAAGGTCGGTGGGTCTCGCCATACGGTCGAAACGGACCGCCGGCGGATGGGCCGTCAGGCCGAACGGTCCAGTGCGCGCAGCGAGCGGTCCGTGATGGAGCGGGCGCCACGGCCTATGGCGATCGTGCCGGACTGCACCAGTTCCTTGATGCCGAACGGCTCCAGCATCTTCAGCATCGCCTCCAGCTTCTCGCTGGACCCGGTGGCCTCGATGGTGACCGCCTCGGGGGAGACGTCCACGGTCTTGGCGCGGAAGAGCTGGACGATCTCGACGATCTGCGAGCGGGTCTCGTTGTCCGCGCGGACCTTGACCAGGACCAGTTCGCGCTGGATCGCGGCGGCCGGCTCCAGCTCGACGATCTTCAGGACGTTGACGAGCTTGTTGAGCTGCTTGGTGACCTGCTCCAGCGGCAGCGACTCGACGCTGACCACGATGGTGATGCGGGAGATGTCGGGGTGCTCGGTGACCCCGACCGCGAGCGAGTCGATGTTGAAGCCGCGGCGGGAGAACAGCGCGGCGATCCGGGCGAGGATGCCGGGGGTGTTCTCCACCAGGACGGAGAGCGTGTGCTTGGACATGGTCTTCTCTCTTCTTCCGTGCGTCCGTGTCGTCCTGGGCTCTAGTCGTCTTCGCTGTCGCCGAAGTCGGGACGCACGCCCCGGGCGGCCATGACCTCGTCGTTGGAGGTGCCGGCGGCGACCATCGGCCACACCTGGGCGTCCTCGTGGACGATGAAGTCCACCACGACCGGGCGGTCGTTGATGGCATTGGCCTCCGCGATGACCTTGTCCAGCTCGTCCGGGGACTCGCAGCGCATCGCCACACAGCCCATCGCCTCGGACAGCTTCACGAAGTCCGGGATGCGGGTACCGGCGCTCGGCTGCTTGCCGTCCGCCTCCGGGCCGCTGTGCAGCACGGTGTTGGAGTAGCGCTGGTTGTAGAACAGGGTCTGCCACTGGCGGACCATGCCCAGCGCGCCGTTGTTGATGATCGCGACCTTGATCGGGATGTTGTTCAGCGCGCAGGTGACCAGCTCCTGGTTGGTCATCTGGAAGCAGCCGTCGCCGTCGATCGCCCAGACCGTGCGGCCGGGCTGCCCCGCCTTGGCGCCCATGGCGGCGGGCACGGCGTAGCCCATCGTGCCGGCGCCGCCGGAGTTCAGCCAGGTGGCGGGCTGCTCGTAGTCGATGAAGTGGGCGGCCCACATCTGGTGCTGGCCGACGCCCGCGGCGTAGATGGTGTCGGCGGGGGCGAGCTGACCGATCCGCTGGATGACCTGCTGCGGCGACAGGCTGCCGTCGTCCGGCAGGTCGTAGCCCAGCGGGTAGGTCTCGCGCCAGCGGTTGAGGTCCTTCCACCAGGCGCTGTAGTCGCCCTTGTGGCCGGCGTCGTGCTCGGCCTGGACGGCGACGATCAGGTCGGCGATGACCTCGCGGGCGTCACCGACGATCGGCACGTCCGCAGCGCGGTTCTTGCCGATCTCCGCCGGGTCGATGTCCGCGTGCACGACCTTGGCGTACGGCGCGAACGAGTCCAGCTTGCCGGTGACCCGGTCGTCGAAGCGGGCGCCGAGGGTGATCAGCAGGTCCGACTTCTGCAGCGCGGTGACCGCGGTGACCGCGCCGTGCATGCCGGGCATGCCGACGTGCTGGGGGTGGCTGTCGGGGAACGCGCCCAGCGCCATCAGCGTGGTGGTGACCGGCGCCCCGGTCAGCTCGGCGAGCACCTTCAGCTCGGCGGTGGCGCCGGCCTTGAGCACCCCGCCGCCGACGTAGAGCACCGGGCGCTTGGACTCGGCGATCAGCCGGGCCGCCTCGCGGATCTGCTTGGCGTGCGGCTTGGTGACCGGGCGGTAGCCGGGCAGCTCGGTGTGCGGCGGCCAGACGAAGGTGGTCTGCGCCTGGAGGGCGTCCTTGGCGATGTCGACCAGGACCGGGCCGGGGCGGCCGGTGGAGGCGATGTGGAACGCCTCGGCGATCGTCCGGGGGATCTCGGCGGGGTCGGTGACCAGGAAGTTGTGCTTGGTGATCGGCATCGTGATGCCGCAGATGTCCGCCTCCTGGAAGGCGTCCGTGCCGATCGCCTTGGAGGCGACCTGGCCGGTGATCGCGACCAGCGGGACGGAGTCCATGTGCGCGTCGGCGATCGGGGTGACGAGGTTGGTGGCACCGGGACCGGAGGTCGCCATGCACACCCCGACCTTGCCGGTGGCCTGGGCGTACCCCGTGGCGGCGTGCCCGGCGCCCTGCTCGTGGCGGACCAGGATGTGCCGGACCTTCGAGGAGTCCATCATCGGGTCGTACGCAGGCAGGATCGCACCGCCGGGGATGCCGAACACGGTGTCGGCCCCGACCTCCTCCAGCGAACGGATGAGGGACTGCGCGCCCGTGACGTGCTCGACGGTGGCGGGCTGCTGCGGTCCGCCGGAGTTACGGGCCCGCGGCTGCGGATGGTGGGCCCCGGAGGCCTGCTCGGTCATCTGCGTCTCTTCTCGAAGCTGAGGGTTTTGGCGGGATTTGTGAGGTTGCTATGCAACAAAAAACCCCTCGTGCCGTGAGGCAAGCGAGGGGAGCGCGTCGGTGCGGTCAGCTGGGTTTCATCGGGCCCAGCTTCAGCCGACGCGCTTTCCAAGTACGAGAATTCGGGTGCGCATGGCACTGACCCTCCCCCCGCCGTGCACCGAGTGTCAAGTGGGTGGGACGGAGGTCTCACTATTTGAGCGCAATGGCGGATGCACGAGCGAATCCGGGCCCGCCAGCCCGCCGCGCCGGACGGGCAGTCCGCTGCCGCTGAGCACCACCGCACGGCCCTGCCCGGCCAGGTCCGGAACGGGGAAGCCGGAGTGCGTCAGCGTGCGCCGCAGCCGGTGCTCGTCGAGCGGCCCGGAGAACGCCACGCCCATGCCGTGCGTGCAGCCCATGGAGCGCAGTGCGAGGACCTGCTCGGGCAGGTCGACGCCGTCCGCGACGGACTGCATGCCCAGGTCGCCGGCGATCCGCAGCAGCCCGGCGGTGATCTTGTGCAGCCGCGAGGACTCCACCACGCCGTCGACCAGCCCGCGGTCCAGCCGCAGCACGTCGATGGGGAGCCGGCGCAGCGCGCTGATCGCGGCGTACCCGCTGCCGAAGCCGTCCAGGGCGATCCGCACGCCGATGCGGCGCAGCGCGACCAGCCGGCGCTCCAGATCGTCCAGCGGGAGCCGGGGATCACTTTCGGACAATTCCAGGACGAGCGCGCGGGAGGGCAGGCCATGCCGGGTGAGCAGCGACTCGACGCCCTTGGGGGACAGCGAGCGGTCCAGCAGCCGCCGGGCCGAGAGCCGGACCGCGACCGGGATCTGATGGCCGGCGCGGTGGCGCGCCGCGGCCTGCTCGACCGCCTCCTGCAGCTGCCAGCGGTCCAGCTCGGCGGCGCGGTCGCCGTCTTCGGTGTACCGGCCGCGGTCGCCGACCCGCAGGAATTCGGCCGGGGTGAACAGGATGCCCTGGGCGGAGCGCCAGCGGGCATGTGCCGCGACCGCGGTGACCCGTCCGCTGGCCAGCTCGACCACCGGCTGGTGCAGCAGCGCGAATTCGCCGTCCTGGAGGGCCGTACGCAGCTTGGTGGCGAGTTCGGCGCGGTGGGCGACCTCGTCCTGCAGCTGCGGGGCGTACAGCTCCACCCGGCCCTTGCCGGCCTGCTTGGCGCGGTACATCGCCAGGTCGGCGTTGCGCAGCAGACCCGCGGGGGTGACGCCGGGCTCGGCGAAGGCGACGCCGATGCTGGCGGCGACGCGTACGTCCCGGCCGTCGATGCGGTACGGCTCGGAGAGCTTGATGCGCAGGCGGTCGGCGATCTCGTGGATCCGGAACTCACGGGCGGCGCGGTCGCGGGTGCCATCGCCCGTGATCAGCGCGGCGAACTCGTCGCCGCCCAGCCGCGCCGCTATGTCCCCGGAGCGCACCGAGTCGCCGAGCCTGCGGGCGGCCTGCACCAGCAGCTCGTCGCCCGCCTGATGCCCGATGGTGTCGTTGACCTGCTTGAAGCCGTCGAGGTCGATGTAGAGCACGGCGGTGTCGTGGTCGCTGGCCCGGCGGCCGGTGACCGCCTTGGTGACGCGTTCGGTGAACAGCGCGCGGTTGGGCAGGTCGGTGAGCGCGTCGTGCGAGGCGTTGTGCTGGAGCTGGGCCTGCAGCCGGACCCGCTCCGTGACGTCGCGGGAGTTGAAGATCAGCCCGCCGTGATGGCGGTTGACCGTGGACTCGACGTTCAGCCAGCCTCCCCCACTCTCGGCTTCGCTCGAGCGGGAGGCGCCCCCACCGCCCGAGCGCCGCTCGCCGGCGCGGAAGCGGCATTCGATCCGGGTGGTCGGCTCGTCCTCGGGGTCGGCGGCGAGGAACCTGCGGACCTCGTGGACGACCCGGCCCAGGTCCTCGGGGTGGATCAGCGACGCCAGCTCGGAGCCGACCAGCTCCTCCGCGTCCCGCCCGTAGACACCGGCCGCGGCCGGGCTCACATAGCGCAGCACACCGGACGGGGCGGCGATCATGATGACGTCGCTGGAGCCCTGCACCAGGGAGCGGAAGTGGTTCTCCTTCTGGGCCAGCTCCTGTGTGAGGGTGATGTTGTCGAGCAGCATGATGCCCTGGCGGACGACCAGTGCGAGGACGACCGTGCAGCCGGTGAAGAGCACCACGCGGTCGATCCGCCGGCCGCCCAGGACGTTGGTGAGGATGCCCAGGGTGCACACCGCGGCGGCGAGGTACGGGGTGAGCGCGGCGAGCGAGCCGGCGATGGGGCGGCTGCCGTGCGGCTGCGGGCGGCGGGCGGGCTCGGCCTCTTCGGGCTCCTCCTCGCCCGCGCGGCGGGCGACCCAGGGCGCGTAGGCGAGCAGTATCGAGCCGGCGAACCACCCGGCGTCCAGGATCTGGCCGGAGCGGTAGTGCTCACGCAGCAGCGGCGAGCTGAACAGGGCGTCGCACAGCACCGTCAACGCCAGTGCCGCGACGGCGGTGTTGATGGCGGAGCGGTGAACGGACGAGCGCCTGAAGTGCAGCGCCAGCACCATGCTCACCAGCACGATGTCCAGCAGCGGATAGGCCAGCGACAGTGCGCTCTGCGCCACGCTGCGGCCCTGGAAGTGGGCGGTGTGCGCGAGCGCGAGGCTCCAGGAGAGCGTCAGCAGCGACCCGGCGATCAGCCAGGAGTCCAGCCCCAGGCAGACCCAGCCGGCCCTGGTGACCGGCCGCTTGGCGAGCACCAGCAGACCGACGATGGCCGGCGGCGCGAACAGCAGGAAGCAGAAGTCGGCCAGCGAGGGGCTGGGCACCGTGGTCCCCTCGATGACCTCGTACCATCCCCATACGCCGTTGCCGATGCCCGCCATCCCCGAGGAGGCGGCGAACAGCATCCAGGCCGGGCGGAACCGGCTGCGGTGCCGGCGCGCGTACAGACCGCAGGAGACCGCCGCCACCAGGGCCGCGAAGCTGAGGCCGAAGTCGCCCATGAACATGGCGACTTGGCGGGAGCCCCAGCCGAATGCGGCACCGACGGCATAGCCGCCGCAGACCACGGCCAGGACGATCTGCGGCACCGCGCTCGCCGGACCGCCGGCCGGCGCGGACGACCTGGAGAGCATCGCCCCGGGGGCACTCACCGTGCTCTCCCGGTGTCCCGTGCGGGGATTCGTCGCGGACGGTGCGCCCGGGGGCCTCGCCGCGTTCCCGCGGGCGCTCGTGGATCACGCATCTCGCGGATCGTCCATCGGCCGTACATCGCCCGTCGCCCCCCTCGCGTTCCGGATCTTTCCCATCGCGCCGCTTTCGTCCGGCGCCGTCCCCGATCGGGACGATACACCAGTTCCGTCACTCAGGGACATAGCACCTCTACGGAGCGTGACAGGTAGCGCGATTTGAATACCCCCTGCAGTCGTACGGCCTCGTAGCGCTACGCGCAACCGCTTTCGCCGGCGGTGGCGACCACGTTGCGCAGGGGTTCGCCGGCCGCGAAAAGCGTCAACTGCTCCCGCAGCAGCCGCTTCGCACGGGGCAGGAAGGCAGAGCTGGGGCCACCGACGTGTGGAGTGATGAGCACGCCGGGAGCGTGCCACAGCGGGTGTCCGGCGGGCAGGGGTTCCGGATCGGTGACGTCGAGCGCCGCGCGAAGCCGCCCGGACTCCAGTTCGCCGAGCAGCGCCTGGGTGTCGACGATCGGGCCGCGCGCGATGTTCACCAGCAGTGCGCCGTCCTTCATCCGCGCCAGGAAATCGCCTCCGACCAGGCCACGGGTGCCGTCGGTGAGCGGAGCGGCGAGCACGACGACATCCGCCGCGGGCAGGAGGGCGGACAGGTCGGCGAGTGGATGCACAGGGCCGCGCACAGTGTCACGCGCGGTGCGTGCGACGCGCACCACCCGCGCACATTCAAAAGGCGTGAGCCGGTCTTCGATGGCACTGCCGATCGAACCATAGCCCACAATGAGGATCGACTTGTCGGCGAGCGCGGGACGGAAGCCCGGCCGCCACTCCCCCGCGTCCTGACTCCGCACGAAGCCGGGGATGTCGCGCAGCGCCGCCAGGATCAGGGTGAGCGCCAGCTCCGCGGTGCTGGCGTCGTGCAGCCCGCGGGCGTTGCACAGTTGGGCACCGGGCGGCATCTGCGCCAGCCCGGGCAGCATGTGCTCGATGCCGGCGGTGAGGGTCTGTACGACCCGGACCCGGCTCATCCGGGACAGCGGGCGCAGGCTCGCCTCCGCGCCCTTCATGTAGGGGACGACGTAGCACACGCACCGGGCCGGATCGGCCGGGAAGTCGGGTCCGGCGTCCCAGTGGAGGTAGCGGAATCCGTCGGGCAGGCCCTCGATCTCGCCGGGCGGGATCGGGAGCCAGACGTCGTTCGCGTCGGTGCGCTGGTCTGCGGTTGCCATGGCCAGAGGCTATGCGAAGAGATGTTCTGCTCAGACGTTAGTTTGGTCTGGCCCTTGATCGGGGGCGAGGGGACGGAGGCACAACCAGGTGGAGCGCAGGACAATCGGCGCGGCGGCCCTCGAAGTGGGTGCCATCGGGCTCGGCTGCATGCCGATGAGCTGGGGGTACACCGAGTCGCAGCGCAACAAGGAGGGGTCGCTGCGGGCCGTGCACACCGCGCTGGACCGGGGCTCCAGCCTGCTGGACACCGCCGATATGTACGGGCCGTTCACCAACGAACTGCTGGTGGGGCGGGTGCTCAAGGAGCGGCGGGCGGAGGCGTTCGTGTCGACCAAGTGCGGGCTGTTGGTCGGCGAGCAGCACATCGTCGCCAACGGGCGGCCGGGGTACGTCAAGCGGGCCTGCGACGCCTCGCTGCGCCGGCTGCAGACCGACCACATCGACCTCTACCAGCTGCACCGGGCCGACCCGGAGGTGCCCATCGAGGAGACCTGGGGGGCGATGGCGGAGCTGGTGGCGGCCGGGAAGGTACGGTCGCTGGGGCTGTGCGCGGTGGGCGCGCGGGCGGTACGGCAGGCACGACCGCCGCTCACCGCCCGTACGCAGCGGCGGACGGGGCCTGCGGCTTTGCGCCCCCGCTCCCGGTTGCACGACACCACACTGGCCCAACTGGAGCGCATCCAGCAGGTTTTCCCGGTCAGCAGCGTGCAGGCCGAGCTGTCGGTGTGGTCCCCGGAGGCGCTGGAGGAGCTGCTGCCGTGGTGCGCGTCGCGGGGCATCGGTTTCCTGGCGGCGATGCCGCTGGGCAACGGCTATCTGACCGGCACCCTCACCCCGGGACAGGGCTTCGAACCGGCGGACATACGGGCCCGCCACCCGCGCTTCACCGCCGAGATGATGGCCTCGAACCAGCCGGTGGTGGCCGGCCTGCGGCGGATCGGCGACCGGTACGGCGCGACGCCGGGGCAGGTGGCGCTGGCCTGGGTGCTGGCACAGGGCCGTCATGTCGTCCCCGTACCGGGCACGAAGAAGGAGCGGTGGGCCGCGCAGAACGCCGCGGCGGCGGATCTGGCGCTCACCCGCGAGGACCTGGCGGAGATCGCGGCGCTGCCGCCGGCGCTTCAGTCCTGGTAGCCGCGACGGTGCCGGCACCGCGGGTGCCGACGGGGCGCGGACGGGCGGAGTGAGCGCGTTCGGCGGCCCGATGTGGTGTTCTTGTGCACGCCCCGCCGACGAGAGGACCACTTCCGTGCAACGCCGTTCCCAGACCGCCGTGTTGGCTGCCGCTTCGCTGCTCCTGGCAGCGGGCTGCTCGTCCGGTGGCGGCCAGCCCCAGGACGGCGGGCGTGCCACCACTCCGGCGAAGAGCCCCGGCGCCTCGGCGGGCGCCGGCTCGCCGACCGCCACGCCGTCGCCGACCGCGCCGCCCGCCAAGGGCTCGGTGAAGGTGACCGCCACGCTGACCACCGGTCTGACGTCCCCCTGGGGCGTGGCGGTGCTGCCGGGCGGGGACCTGCTGGTCGCCTCCCGCGACACCGGAAAGATCGTCCGGGTGGCTGCGGACGGCGGGAAGACCACCGAGCTGGGCTCGGTGCCGGGCGTGGACCCGGGGGGCGAGGGCGGGCTGCTGGGGATCGCGGTGTCCTCGATGTTCGGCACGGACCACCAGGTGTACGCGTACTTCACCACCGCCTCCGACAACCGCATCGCCCGGATGATCTACGACGAGAAGCGCCCCCAGGGCGATCAGCTCGGCGCTCCCGACACGATCCTGAGGGGGATTCCGAAGGGGCAGATCCACAACGGCGGGCGGATCGCGTTCGGCCCGGACAAGATGCTCTACGCCGGCACCGGCGAGACCGGCGACGGCCAGCTGGCCCAGGACAAGAAGTCGCTCGGCGGCAAGATCCTGCGGATGACCCCGGACGGCGAGCCGGCGCACGGCAACCCCTCGGCCGACTCCGTCGTCTACGACTACGGCCATCGCAATGTGCAGGGCCTGGCCTGGGACGGCGACCGCCGGCTGTGGGCCTCGGAGTTCGGGCAGGACACCTGGGACGAGCTCAATCTGATCGAACCGGGCAAGAACTACGGCTGGCCGGAGGTCGAGGGCGAGGCCAAGGGCGGGCAGACCGGCGCCGGTTTCGTCGACCCTGTCGAGGTGTGGAAGACCGCGGACGCCTCACCCAGCGGCATCGCCTACGCCAAGGGCTCGATCTGGATGGCCTCGCTGCGCGGCGAACGGCTGTGGCGGATCGCGCTGAACGGGACGAAGCCGGTGGCGGCTCCGCAGGCCTTCCTGAAGGGTACCTACGGGCGGCTGCGGACCGTCGTGGCGACCGGCGACGGAGGGTTGTGGCTGGTCACCAGCAACACGGACGGCCGGGGCACACCGCACAAGGGCGACGACCGGATTCTCCGGCTCAAGGTGAGCTGACCGCTTCTGCCCCCTCTTTCTCCTCTGCTGCCTACACTCGGGGCCAGGGGACGGGTGCGCGTCACACCGAAGAGGGGGCAGGCACCATGTTCAACATCGCCGAGGAGTTGTTCGCACCGGGCCGTCAGCACACCGAGGAGGAGCGGCAGAAGATGTCGCTCGTCGTCGATGACGTGGGCGACGGCGATCCCGGGACGGGCCCGATAGACCTCTCCTCCGGAGTCGTGGTCATCCGGGCGGGACGGGGCACTGCCCCGGACGCCGGAGATGCGTGCCCACGGGCCCGATCCGCGCGGCCGCGAGGTGCCCGCTGCGGGCCGCGGTGACCACGCCGACCACCGGCATGGCGAGCAGCGCCAGCAGGATCGGCCCGTAGCCGCCGTCGCTGGACATCGCCATCACCACCACCTCGCCGAAGGCCAGCACTGAGGCGAGCACGAAGCAGACCAGTGCCCGCAACGGCCCGGAGGAGACCAGTCGGAGCGGGGCGTAGGCCAGCACCAGGCCGACGCCCGCGCCGATCGACGCGCCGACGGCCATCGACCCCAGCACGGCGACCACGGCCAGCGCCGGGTCCTCCATCGTGCTGCCGGTCGGGCCGTTGAGACACCGCGTCACCATGACGAGCGCCCACAGCAGGGCGCCGGCACCCGCCGGGATCGCCCCGGCCCGCAGACCGAACACCAGCCCCCGCCGCACCACGGCGCGCGACTTGCCCATCTCGTCCCCGCATCCCGAACGCGCCGCCGACGGCCGGCATCCGCGTCCGCAGTATCCCAGCAGCTCACCGCCGGGCCGCGGCGGGCCCGGCCGCGGTGTACCGGTCGGGTCAGGAGGCCGCCGGTGCGCCTCGGGTCAGGAGGCCGCCGGTTCGCCGAACAGGCGCAGCCGGTGGGCCACCGCGCCCGCCTCGCCGCGGCCGGAGACACCGAGCTTGGCGAGGATGTTGGAGACATGGACGCTGGCGGTCTTCGGGGAGATGAACAGCGTGTCGGCTATCTGGCGGTTGCTGCGGCCCTCGGCCACCAGGCGGAGCACGTCCCGTTCGCGCGGCGTCAGCCCGAGCGCCGCGGCGGGGGCGGGATCGGCGGGGGAACCGTCCGCGGTGGCGCGGCGGGTGGCACCGGCGGTCGTGGCGGCCGCGGGGTCCGGTGTCAGCCCGAGCAGGGGGATCCGGGCCCGCTGCGCGAGGAGGGTGAGTTCTTCGGCGAGCGGGCGGGCGCCCATCGTCGTGGCGGCGGTGTGCGCCTGGGTGAGCAGGAGTGCGGCGGCCTCGCGCGGGGTGCGGCCGTCCAGCCCTGCGGTGGCCCGCTCGCTGCCGTGCAGCAGGGATTCGGCCCAGCGGTAGCAGGCCCGGGCGAGCTCGTGCGGCCGCTCCAGGGGCTTGAAGGCGGCGACCACCTCGGCCCAGGCGTCGGGGGTCTCGCGGCCCTCGGCGCGGCGGAGTTCGGCGTCGACGGCGAGGGCGTGCGCCTCCCAGACGGGGGCGAGCTGGGGCAGCTTCTTGGCGGTGTCCCGCACGCGGGCGAGCACCGCGGACCGGCCGGGCTCGGCGGCGGGCAGTCCGCGGGCGTCCGCCTCGGCGGCGGCGGCCGACCACAGCAGCGGCCAGGCGTAGCGCTGGGTACCGGGCGGACAGCCGGCGTCCAGGGCCTGTACGAGGATGGCGCGGGCATCGAGGATCCGGCTCTGGTGCACGGCGATGCGCAGGGCGTGCCGCGCGAGCGGCAGGGCGTGCTGCGGCTGGGGGTCGTGGGTGCCGTAGTGCTCACGGGCGACGGCCAGTTCACGCTCGGCGGCGGCGAGGTCGCCCTGGTCCAGGGCGAGGTCGGTGAGGCGGTTCGCCGCCAGGGCGATCGAGCGGGCGCTCTGGGCGAGCCGGCGGCAGTCGGCGGCGGCCCGGCTCGCCTCCTCCCAGCGGCCCAGCGACTGGAGCGATTCGGCGCGGTTGGCCATCACCCAGCAGGTCTTGTCCTTGAGGCCGTAGCGGGTGGTGAGTTCGATGCCCTGCTCGGTGACCTCGGCGGCCTCCCGGGAGCGGCCCACGCCCTCCAGGAAGGACGGGAGGTTGACATGGCCGCGCCCGATGGCGGAGAAGTAGCCGCGCTCGACGGCGCGGTCGACGGCCCCGCGGAGATCGGCCAGGCCCTCGTCGACCGCGCCGGAGTCGATCCGCAGCCCCGCCAGCGTCAGCCGGGAGTTCAGCTCGGCCTCCTCGTCGCCCACCAACTGGGCCAGCTCCACCGCGCGTTCGGACGTGGCGAAGGTCTCCGGGCCCGGCTCGTGCAGCACCGCCCAGCTGGCGACGGCGGCCAGCACCTCGGCGTGCACCGAGGACGGCGGCAGGCCGCGCACCAGTTCCTGCGCCCTGCCGAGGTCCTCCCAGCCGTTGCCGCGGCCGGTGCCCTGGCAGAGCCGGGAGCGCTGCACCAGGAACCAGGCCGTGCGCAGGGGGTCGTTCTCCTCGCGCAGGGACCGCAGGGCACGCTTGGTGATCGTAAAGGCCCGCTCGCCGTCGCCGGACAGCCGGGCGGCCACCGCGATCTCGGCGAGCAGATCGAGGAAGCGCAGCGCCTCGTCGTCGCAGCCGCGGGCCGGATAGGCCTCGGTGTAGTCCACCGGGCGGACCCCTTGGCGTACCTCCGGGGGCGCGTCGTCCCACAGCTCCAGGGCGCGGTCCAGCAGGCGCAGCTGCTCGGCGTAGGCATGGCGGCGGCGGGCCTGGACGGAGGCGGCGAGGACGGCGGGCAGCGCCTTGGCGGCGTCGTGGGCCTTGTACCAGTAGCTGGCCAGCCGGGCGGCGCAGGCGTCGGCGCGCACCAGGGAGGGGTCGGCCTCCAGAGCCTCGGCGTAACGGCGGTTGAGGCGGGTGCGCTCGCCGGGCAGCAGGTCGTCGACGACGGCCTCGCGCACGAGGGCGTGCCGGAAGCGGTAGCCCGTGCCGTCCTCGGTGGGCACGAGGGTGTTGCTGCCGACTGCGGACCGCAGCGCCTCGATGAGGTCGTCCTCGGGCATCCGGCAGACGGCGGAGAGGAGTTCGTGTTCGATGGTGGAGCCGCCCTCCGAGGCGATCCGCACCACCCGCTGGGTGTCCTCGGGGAGCGCCTCGACCCGCACCAGCAGCAGATCGCGCAACGGGTCGCTCAGCCCGTGCAGACAGCCCTCGGCGAGGCTGCGGGCCAGCTCCTCGACGAAGAAGGCGTTGCCCTCGGAGCGCTTGAAGACCCGGTCGACGGTGTCCTCTTCGGGGTCGCTGCCGTTGATCCCCGCTATCTGGGAGCGGACCTCGTCCCTGTTGAAGCGGGCCAGCTCGACCCGCCGGACCGTCCGCATGCGGTCGATCTCGGCGAGGAAGGGGCGCAGCGGGTGGCGGCGGTGGATGTCGTCGGAACGGTACGTCGCCACCAGCAGGATGCCGGCGTCGTGCAGGGCTCTCAGGAGGTAGGCGAACAGCTCGCGGGTGGAGCGGTCGGCCCAGTGGAGGTCCTCGATGACGATGACGAGGGTGCGGTCGGAGGCGAGCCGCTCCAGGAGCCGGGCGGTCAGCTCGAAGAGGCGGGCGCGGCCGATCTCCTCGTCGTGCGCCTCGCCCGGCGTCTCCCCCAATTCGGGCAGGATGCGGGCCAGTTCGCCCTCCTGGCCGGCGACGGCGGCGGCGAGCTCGTCCCGCAGGTGCCAGTTGAGGGTGTGCAGGATCGCGGAGAACGGCGCGAAGGGCAGGCCCTCGGAGCCGATCTCGATGCAGCCGCCGAGCGCGACCAGCGCGCCCCGGGCGCGCGCTGCCTCGCTGAACTCCTCGATGAGGCGGGTCTTGCCGACCCCGGCCTCGCCCCCGATCAGCAGGGCCTGCGGCTCACCGGAGGCCGCGATACGGGCGAGCGCGTCGCCGAGCGCGGCGAGTTCGGCCGCGCGGCCGACGAACACGGGACTGACGGACCTGTTCTCCACGCTGCCGAGCATCGCACAGGGGTCCGACATTCCGGCAGGGGGCTTGGGGCCTGTCCGATGGGGCATGGCCTGTTCCGCGGCGTCCGGCACGGCGGGGTCTGCCGATCCTCAGGACCTGGAGGCGGTCAGGCGGCGGCGCGGCGTACACGCCACCACCGGCCCCGCCTGGTGCTCACCCGCCCTTCGGGTGCGTTCTCCCCGGAGCGGGCGGCGGCGCCGCGCCCGGCGCGCAGGGCGCCGGTCGCCTCGCGGACCAGGCGCTGCCGGTCGGCCTCGCGGCGCAGCTCTTCGTAACGGACCCGCATTTCCAGCTCGGAGGTGTACACGGTGACTCCCTTGACGGCGTGGGCTTGTTGACGTGCTCAAGCCTCGTCGCCAAGGGGGGTAAGCCGCATCGGGAGGGTTCCCGATCTTTCCCTGCGGGTGGTGCTTAGAAACCCGACCGCGCGTGCCTCAAGGCGCCGGTACCTGCCTTAGGCGCCCGGTCCGGTGCCCTTAGGGATGCTGGGCAGACTCCCGAACAGGTCGAGGTACATACCGGCGGAGATCAGGATCCCCAGCACGGCGAGCGCCAGTCCGGCCCAGGCCACGGCGCGCACCCAGGGGGCGCGGGGGCGGGTCAGCACCACTGCGGCCACGATCGCGGCGAGCACCGCGAAGACGCCGTTGACCAGGGCGGTGGTGTGCCACGGAGTGCCGTACACGGTGGCGATCTGGTCGGTGGCCTTGCCCGTCTGGAGCTTGATCTGGCCCAGCAGCGTCTGCCGCTCGGCCATCAGCGTGCCGAGCCAGGTGCCGGTGACGGACGCCAGGCCGAGCCCGGCGGCGACGACGGCACCGGCACCGGCGGCGACCCCGGTGGCGGGCGGTGCGGGGGTGGTGTCCTCGGCGTCCTCGCCGAGGCCGTCCTCGCCGTTGTCGTCGTCCTGACCGGCGGCGACCGCCTCCTCGGCGGCCTCGGGCTCCGCGCTCCCGGCCTCGGGGCCCGCCGCCTTCTCCTCCTCCGCGGCGGCGGCCTGCGCCGGCACGGTCTCGTCGTCGGTTCGCTTCTCGGTCGTCCTGGTCGTTCCCATGGGCGCGACCGTAGGTGCCCTGTCTGAGAGGGAGATGAGAGCGCGGTGAGAGCCGGGGCTCCGATGGCCGGGAGGCAGGTGCCGAGCCGGACGGCAGCCCTGCGGCAGGTACTACACGCCCACCAGTGGCCGTTCGCCGCCGGGCTCCGGCGCGCCGTCGCCCGGCCCCTGCGCGGCCTCGTCCGGCTCCGGCGGCGGCTCGATGCTGATCCGGGGCAGCACACGGCCGAGCCAGGACGGCAGCCACCAGTTGGCACCGCCCAGCATGTGCATCAGCGCCGGGACCAGCAGCGTACGGAGGACGAAGGCGTCCAGCGCGACGGCGGAGGCCAGACCGATGCCGAACATCGCGATGGTCCGGTCGCCGCTGAGGACGAAGGCCGCGAACACCGCGATCATGATGACCGCCGCCGAGTTGATCACCCGGCTGGTCTCGGCGAGGCCGACCCGTACCGCCCGGCGGTTGTCGCGCGTGAGCTGCCACTCCTCGTACATCCGCGACACCAGGAACACCTGGTAGTCCATGGACAGCCCGAACAGCACCGACACCATGATCACCGGCAGGAACGGCTCGATCGGCCCGGCGCTGCCCAGACCCAGCAGCTCGCTGCCCCACCCCCACTGGAAGACCGCGACGACGATGCCGAAGGACGAGGCGACGGCCGCGACGTTCATCAACGCGGCCTTGAGGGGTATGCCGATGCTGCGGAAGGCGAGCAGCAGCAGGAGCGAGCCGAGCGCCACGACCACGCCGATGAACAGCGGCAGCTTGCCGACGATGACGGACGCGAAGTCGTCGTAGCTCGCGGTGATGCCGCCGACCCGCACCCGCATCGTGGTCCCGTCGGCGGCCTGGGGAAGCACGTCCGTACGCAGCCGCTCCACCAGGTCGGAGGTCTGCCGGGACTGCGGAGAGCCGTCCGGTACGACGGTGATCAGCCCGGTGCTCCGGCTCCCGTCGAACTGCGGGCGGCTGACCTCGGCGACGCCGGGCGTGGTGCGCAGCTGACGCGGCAGCTCGTCGAAGGCGATCCGGTCCTTGGGGCCGTCGAGTGCGCCGACGAGGGTCAGCGGCCCGTTGAGTCCGGGCCCGAAGCCGCCGCCGTGGCCGTCCCCCGGCCCGCCTCGCGCCAGCAGGTCGTACGCCTTGCGGGTGGTGGACGTGGCCGGGTTGTTGCCCTGGTCGGAGGTGCCCAGGTGGAGTCCGAAGGCGGGCAGTGCGAGGGCGAGCATCACGGCGGCCGCGGTCCCGCCCAGCAGCTTGGGGTGCCGCTCGACGAAGCCGGCCCAGCGGGCGGCGATCCCGGCGCGCCGCTCGGGCCGCGGCCCCTCCTCGGCCAGCCGCCGCCGCTCCCGCCGGCCGAGCACCCGCATCCCGATCAGCCCGAGCAGCGCCGGCAGCAGCGTCACTGACGCGGCCACGGTCAGGACAACGGTGAGCGAGGCGGCCAGCGCGACGCCGTTGAGGAAGTTCAGCCGCAGCATCAGCATGCCGAGCAGCGCGATGCAGACCGTGGCCCCGGCGAAGACGACCGCGCGCCCGGATACGCAGACGGCGCGCTCGGCGGCTTGCTGGACCGACATCCCCGCCCGTAGGCCCTTGCGGTGCCGGGTGACGATGAACAGCGCGTAGTCGATGCCGACGCCGAGGCCGATCAGGCTGCCGAGCATCGGGGCGAAGTCGGCGACGGTCATGGCGTGGCTGAGCAACGTGGTGCCGGCCGAGGCGGTGCCGACGGCGGCCACCGCGGTGACGATCGGCAGTAACGTCGCGGCGAGCGAGCCGAAGGCGAGGAAGAGCACCACGGCCGCGGCGCCGATCCCGATGATCTCCGGGAGCTGGGCCCGCGGCGCCTCGGTGAGCGCGATGCCGGCGCCGCCCAGCTCGACCTGGAGGCCGTCGCCGGCCGCGGCCCGCGCGGTGTCGACGATCCGCTGGACCCCGGCCGCCTCCAGTTCGTCGGCGGGCCGGTCGAAGACGAGCCAGGCGTAGGCGGTGTGGCCGTCCTCGCTGATCTGGCGCGCGCCGTGCGCACCGTCGCCGCGGCCGCCGTAGGGGCCGCGCACCTCGGAGACACCGGGCAGCTCGGCGACCTTCTCCAGGGTCTGCCGCATGGTCTTCTCGACCGCGCCGGAGCGCACCGTTCCGCGGTCGGTGTGCCACACGATGGTGTCGCTGTCCCCGGACCGGTCCGGGAACGCCTTCGCCATCAGGGCGCCGGCCCGCCCGGATTCGGTCCCGGGGACCTCGTAGTCGTTCGAGTACGCGGACCCGGTGACGCCCGCGGCGACGGCGACACCCGCGAAGGCGGCGAGCCAGAGAACGATCACCACGATGCGGCGCCTGAGACACCACCGAGCAAGAGCGGTCACGGACCTCGACTGCTTCCCGGGTTGTGCGTCGATAACTCCCGGGTACGGGTGGTGCCGAGCGCGGATGTACGGGGACGGGCGGATGCGCCGCCAACCGGTCGGGTGAGCGGCGGGCCCCTGACAGAGCAGAGTGACACCCCGAAGAGATCCTTTGCGCTCTTTGTGGAATTCCCCACAAAGAGCCGGGATGCGATGACTCGTCCCGCGCCGCTCCCGCGCCGTGCGCGCCTCGTCCCGTCCGCCCCCTTGACCGGCACATTGGTCTGAACCATTCTGAGCCACAGGGCCGGAACGGCCCTGGCGGCGGTGGCCACCGTCTCGCACAGTTCCCCGGGTTTCCCCTTCGGCACTGGAGACAGCCATGCCTGGCACCGCGCGCATCAGACCGTCCCGCCACAGACGCCTGCTCACCACGCTCCTCGCGGTCGTGGCCGCCGCCGCGGCGAGCACGACCGCCTCGGCCGCCCCCGCCCCCTCCCCCACCGGGTCCGCCACCGCCGCGTCCACCACCGCCGACGTCAACGTCGCAAGGAACGCGGGCTACGAATCCGGCCTCAGCGGCTGGACCTGCTCGGCGGGCAGCGGCAGCACCGTGACCTCCCCCGTCCACAGCGGCGCCGCCGCCCTCAAGGCCGCCCCCACCGCCTCGGACAACGCCACCTGCTCCCAGACCGTCGCCGTCAAGCCCGCCGCGACGTACCGGCTCAGCGCGTACGTCCAGGGTTCCTACGTCTATCTGGGCGCCTCGGGCACCGGCACCACGGACGTCTCCACCTGGACCCCGTCCGCCACGGGGTGGCAGGAACTCTCGACCACCTTCACCACCGGCCCGCAGACCACCTCCGTCACCGTCTACACCCACGGCTGGTACGGACAACCCGCCTACCACGCCGATGACTTCAGCGTCCTGGGACCCGACGGCGGAGGCGGCACCGACCCCGGCCCCGAGGTCCCCGCCGCCCCCGGCGGCCTGACCGCCGGCGCCGTGACCGCGTCCTCCGTCGCCCTGTCCTGGAACCCGGTACCCGGCGCGACCGGCTACACGGTCTACCGCGACGGCGCCAAGGACCGTACGACGAACGGCACTTCGGCGACGGTCAGCGGTCTGAGCCCCTCGACCGCCTACCGCTTCCAGGTCTCCGCCACCAACGCCGCCGGAGAGTCGGCCCGCTCCGCGGAGGTCACGGCCACCACCGCGCCCTCCGGTGGCGGCACCGACCCCACCGTCCCCAAACACGCGGTCACCGGCTACTGGCAGAACTTCAACAACGGCGCCACGGTCCAGAAGATCAGCGACGTCCCCGGCCAGTACGACATCATCGCGGTCGCCTTCGCGGACGCCACCACCACACCCGGCGCCGTCACCTTCCACCTCGACTCGGCGGGCCTGGGCGGCTACACCGTCGAGCAGTTCAAGGCCGACATCAAGGCCAAGCAGGCCGCCGGCAAATCGGTGATCATCTCCGTCGGCGGCGAGAAGGGCACGGTGTCCGTCAACGACGCGGCCTCGGCGGCCAACTTCGCTGACAGCGTCCACGCCCTCATGCAGCAGTACGGCTTCGACGGCGTCGACATCGACCTCGAGAACGGCCTCAATCCCACCTACATGACGCAGGCGCTGCGCTCGCTCTCCCAGAAGGCGGGCGGCCGGCTCGTGCTCACCATGGCGCCGCAGACCATCGACATGCAGTCCACGTCGGGCGGCTACTTCCGGACCGCGCTCAACGTCAAGGACATCCTCACGGTCGTCAACATGCAGTACTACAACAGCGGTTCCATGCTCGGCTGCGACGGCAAGGTCTACTCCCAGGGCAGCGTCGACTTCCTCACCGCGCTCGCCTGCATCCAGCTCGAAGGCGGGCTGGACCCCTCGCAGGTGGGCCTGGGCCTGCCCGCGTCCACCCGCGGCGCGGGCAGCGGCTACGTCGCCCCCAGCGTCGTCAACGCCGCCCTGGACTGCCTCACCAAGGGCACCGGCTGCGGCTCGTTCAAGCCGGCGAAGACCTACCCCGGCCTACGGGGTGCCATGACCTGGTCCACCAACTGGGACGCGGCGAACGGCAACGCGTGGTCGTCGGCGGTGGGGCCGCACGTGCACGGACTGCCGTAACCCGCGCCGTCCACGCGGAACTCACACCAGACGATCTTCCCGGGTACGGGCTCGCCGACGCCCCACGCGTCGGCGAGCGCGGCCACCAGCAGCAGCCCCCGGCCCGACTCGGCCTCCTCGCCGACGACCGCCCCCGGCAGGCGCGGCTCCCCGCCCCCGCTGTCATGCACCTCCACACGCAACACCCCGTCCGTTGCCCCCCTCGCCAGCCACAGCCGGTAGCCGCGCCCCGGCGGGACGCCGTGCAGCAGGGCGTTCGTGGCCAGTTCGCTCACGCAGAGCACGATGTCGTCCGCCCGCTGTCTCAGGTCCCAGTCCGCCAGCGCGGTACGGACGAACTCCCTGGCCAGCGCCACGGAACGGCGCTCGCGAAGGAAGAAGGCCGAGCGGGTGCAGAGAGCCTGGATCTCCTTGTGCATGACGCCACTGTCACACCCCGTGATTACGCTGAGCCACAGCGTGAAGTCGTACAGATTCGGTGTACGACTCCACTCCGCATCAGCCAGTCACGACGGGGGGAAGGCAAGCCGCATGCACCCGGTGAACAAACCGAAGAGGATCACGTCCTGGCATGTGATCGGAGCCCAGCTGAGCCACTTCCGGCGGGCCGCCCGCATGACGCAACCAGCGCTGGCCGAGGCAGTGGGCCTGCATGAGGACACCATCGGCTCGATCGAGCAGGGCCGCAGGGCACTGAAGATCGATCTGGCCGAGACGTTCGACGAAATCCTCGACACCAAGGGCGCGTTGGCGGTCGCGGTGAGGAAGGTTCCGGCGCGGGAGAAGCTGCCGGCGTTCGTGCAGAACCTGGTCGAGCACGAGGAAGAGGCACTGACGCTGCTCTCGTACCAGAACCAGGTGGTGCCTGGCCTGCTGCAGACCGAGCCGTACGCACGAGCAGTCTTCGACTGCCTCTATCCGCCCCTCGACGAGGACCAGGCCGACGACTGGGTCTCCGCGCGCCTCGACCGGCAGAAGTTACTGGAGCGCAAGAAGCCGAGGCCCATGCTCAACTTCATCCTGGAGGAGGTGGTGCTCCACCGACCGATCGGCGGGCCGGACACCCTGCGCGAACAGATCCGCCATCTCCGACGCTGCACTGAACTGCCGTTCCTGGGGCTACAGGTGATGCTGACCGACCGAGCTGCTCATGCCGCGCTGGATGGTCCACTCGTGCTGCTGGAGACCCCCGGCCACGATCACCTCGGCTACATCGAGGCGCAACGGATCAGCTTCCTGGTCGACGATCCGGACGAGGTCAGTGTGTATCAGCAGGTGTATGGGATGCTGCGGTCGCAGGCCCTCACCCCTGAGGAGACCAAGGGCCTGCTGGACGACTTGCTAGGAGAGTCATGACCAGCACAGCAGCCCAGTCCTTCTCCAGCGGCCTTACCTGGTTCAAGTCCAGCTACAGCGGCAGCGCAGGCGGCGACTGCATCGAAGTCGCCACCTGTTCCTCCCCCCGCCCCACCATCCACATCCGCGACTCCAAAACCCCCCAAGGCCCGACGCTCACCCTCAGCGCCGGCGCCTGGGCCGCGTTTCTCGCGGAGGTGGTGACGGACGTCGCCGGTTAGGCGGAGGGCACGGCATGCTGCTTGCGGCGGGCCTGGGTGTGGTGGCCGTCGCCTTTGGGTCCGGGCCGACGGAAGCGGCCGCCCTTCCGCAGAAGGACGGCCGCTCGGCGATACCGGTATCGGTGGTGCGTCAGCCCTCGACGCCCAGCTTCTCCAGGATCAGTTCGCGCACCCGGGCCGCGTCCGCCTGGCCGCGCGTGGCCTTCATGACCGCGCCGACCAGGGCGCCGGCCGCGGCCACCTTGCCGCCGCGGATCTTGTCGGCGATGGCGGCGTTGGCGGCGATCGCCTCGTCGACGGCGGTGCCCAGGGCGCCCTCGTCGGAGACGACCTTCAGGCCCCGCTTGTCGACGACCTCGTCCGGGGTGCCCTCGCCCGCGAGGACGCCCTCGATGACCTGACGGGCCAGCTTGTCGTTCAGGTCTCCCTTGGCGACCAGCTCGGCGACCCGGGCGACCTGCTCGGGGGTGATCGCCAGGGCGGCCGGCTCGACGCCGTCCTCGTTGGCGCGGCGGGCCAGCTCGCCCATCCACCACTTGCGGGCCGCGGCGGCGTCCGCGCCGGCCTCGACGGTGGCGACGATCAGATCGACCGCGCCCGCGTTGAGGATCGACTGCATGTCGTGCTCGCTGATGCCCCACTCCTCGCGGAGGCGGTTGCGGCGCACCCGCGGCAGCTCGGGCAGAGTGCCGCGCAGCTCCTCGACCCACTCGCGGGAGGGGGCCACCGGCACCAGGTCCGGCTCGGGGAAGTAGCGGTAGTCCTCGGCCTCTTCCTTGATCCGGCCGGAGGTCGTGGAGCCGTCCTCCTCATGGAAGTGCCGGGTCTCCTGGACGATCGTGCCGCCGCTGCTCAGCACGGCGGCGTGCCGCTGGATCTCGAAGCGGGCCGCGCGCTCCACGGAGCGCAGGGAGTTGACGTTCTTGGTCTCCGAGCGGGTACCGAACTTCTGCGTGCCGTTGGGGCGCAGCGAGAGGTTCACGTCGCAGCGCATCTGGCCCTGCTCCATACGGGCTTCGGAGACGCCCAGCGCCTTGATGAGCTCGCGCAGCTCGGCGACGTACGCCTTGGCGACCTCGGGGGCCCGCTCGCCCGCACCCTCGATGGGCTTGGTGACGATCTCGATGAGCGGGATGCCGGCGCGGTTGTAGTCCAGGAGGGAGTGCCGGGCGCCGTGGATGCGGCCGGTGGCGCCGCCGACGTGCGTCGACTTGCCGGTGTCCTCCTCCATGTGCGCGCGCTCGATGTGGACGCGGAAGACCTCCCCGTCCTCCAGCTGCACGTCGAGGTAGCCGTCGAAGGCGATCGGCTCGTCGTACTGGGAGGTCTGGAAGTTCTTCGGCATGTCCGGATAGAAGTAGTTCTTCCGGGCGAAACGGCACCATTCGGCGATGGTGCAGTTCAGGGCCAGGCCGATCTTGACGGCGGACTCGACGCCGGTCGCGTTGACGACGGGCAGCGAGCCGGGCAGGCCCAGGCACGTGGGGCAGGTCTGCGAGTTGGGCTCCGCACCCAGGGTGGTGGAGCACCCGCAGAACATCTTGGTCTTGGTGCCGAGTTCGACGTGTACCTCGAGCCCCATGACGGGGTCGTAGGCGGCCAGCGCGTCCTCGTACGACACCAGGTCGGTGACAGTCACGGTGAAACTAACCTCTCAGGTCCGGCGCCGGGTCAGTCCGCGAGGACGTCGTCGTCGCCAAGACGGCGCAGTTCGCGGATGAGCAGGGCGACGCCGGTGACGATGGCGGCGGCGGAGACGACGGCGTCGATCATCTGGAGCGTGTCCTGCTCCGTCTTGGCCTTCTTCGCCTGCTTGACGACGCTCACCGCGCCGAACAGCGTGGTGCCGATGGACAGATACGTACCGGGCTTGGACTTCTTGAAGCCCTTGGCCTTGGCCAGCTTTCCACTCACAGTGCGGGTGCCTCCTCGAGCAGCGGGTGGCCCCAGCGCCCGGTGAACGCGGCCTCGACCGCGGCACCGACCTTGTAGAGCCGGTCGTCCTTCATGGCAGGGGCGATGATCTGGAGACCCACCGGCAGCCCGTCCTCGGGGGCCAGGCCGCAGGGCAGCGACATGGCCGCGTTGCCCGCCAGGTTGGTGGGGATCGTGCACAGGTCGGCGAGGTACATCGCCATCGGGTCGTCGGCCCGCTCGCCGATCGGGAAGGCGGTGGTCGGCGTCGTCGGCGAGACGATCACGTCGACCTGCTCGAAGGCCTTCTCGAAGTCGCGGGTGATCAGCGTCCGCACCTTCTGGGCGGAGCCGTAGTACGCGTCGTAGTAGCCGGAGCTGAGCGCGTACGTACCGAGCATGATCCGCCGCTTGACCTCGGGGCCGAAGCCGGCTTCACGGGTCAGCGCGGTGACCTCCTCGGCCGACTTCGAGCCGTCGTCGCCGACCCGCAGGCCGTAGCGCATGGCGTCGAAGCGGGCCAGGTTGGAGGAGCACTCGGACGGCGCGATCAGGTAGTACGCCGACAGCGCGAGGTCGAAGGACGGGCAGTCCAGCTCGACGATCTCGGCGCCCAGCTCCTTCAGCAGCTCGACCGACTCGTCGAACCGCTGGATGACGCCGGCCTGGTAGCCCTCGCCGCGGAACTGCTTGACGACGCCGACCCGCATGCCCTCGACGCTGCCGTTGCGCGCGGCCTCGACGACCGGCGGTACGGGCGCGTCGATGGACGTGGAGTCGAGCGGGTCGTGGCCCGCGATGGCCTCGTGGAGCAGCGCGGCGTCCAGGACCGTACGGGCGCACGGGCCGCCCTGGTCCAGGGAGGAGGAGAAGGCGACCATGCCGTAGCGGGAGACGCCGCCGTAGGTGGGCTTGACGCCGACCGTGCCGGTGACGGCGGCGGGCTGGCGGATGGAGCCGCCGGTGTCCGTGCCGATGGCCAGCGGGGCCTGGAAGGCGGCGAGCGCGGCGGCGGAGCCGCCACCCGAACCGCCGGGGATCTTGGTCAGGTCCCAGGGGTTGCCGGTCGGCCCGTAGGCGCTGTTCTCGGTCGAGGACCCCATGGCGAACTCGTCCATGTTGGTCTTGCCGAGGATGACGACGTCGGCGGCCTTGAGCTTCTTGGTGAGCGTCGCGTCGTACGGCGGGAGCCAGCCTTCAAGGATCTTGGAGCCGACGGTGGTGGGAATGCCCTCCGTCGTGAAGATGTCCTTGAGCGCGAGCGGGACGCCGGCCAGCGGGCCGAGCTTCTCGCCACGGGCGCGCTTCGCGTCCACGGCGCGGGCCTGGGCGAGCGCGCCCTCGCGGTCGACGTGCAGGAAGGCGTTCACCTTCTCGTCGACGGCCTCGATGCGCGCCAGGTGGGCCTCGGTCACCTCGACGGCGGTGAGCTCGCCGGCGGCGATCTTCGCCGCGATCTCGGCGGCGGTGAGCTTGATCAGGTCTGCCATGTCGGTCACTCCTCCCCCAGGATCTGCGGCACCTTGAAACGCTGCTGCTCCTGGGCCGGGGCGCCGGAGAGCGCCTGCTCGGGAGCGAGCGACGGACGGACCTCGTCCGGCCGCATGACATTGGTCAGGGGCAGCGGGTGGGAGGTCGGCGGTACGTCTTGGTCGGCGACCTCGGAGACGCGGGCGACCGCGCCGATGATGTCGTCGAGCTGTCCGGCGAAGTGGTCGAGCTCTTCGTCCTGCAGCTCCAGACGTGCCAGCCGGGCGAGGTGAGCGACCTCCTCGCGCGTGATGCCAGGCATGCAGCGATCCTCTGGTGTTCTTGGCGGAGTGTTCCGGGCGGAGTGTTCCGGCGGAGTCTTCTGGGCGAATGCTCCGGTGAACTTTTCCGGCCCAATCCTATGGCGTACGGCGGAGCTGCCGCGAAACCCTTTCACCGGGGCGCCGCCCATGAGGCGGGCGCGCCCCGGCGTCGCACCGGTCACGGGGCCTCGGAAGCCGGAGGACGCGGGCCTGCGGAGGTGTCGCCTCCGTCGTCCTCCGCGTGCTCCGCGCCCTCTGGGTGCCGGTCGCGTTCGGCGTGGTCCTCGCCGGTTTCGTGATCGTCGGCGCCGTGATCGTCGGCGCCGTCGCCAGCGTCGCTCGGGTCGCTCTGGTGGGTCTGGTCGGTCCGGTCGGTCCGGTCGTTCTGATCGCTGTCTTCATTGTCGGAGCGGGGACACGGGACGGCCGGTGGCCGGGTCAGTTCAAGACCTGTCCCGAAGGGCGCTCGGCTGCCTTCTCCGCCGCCAGGGCGGCCGTCTCCGACTCGCGGTGCCAGCCGTGCTCACCGCGGGCCCTCAGCCAGGCCGTGGTCTCGTCCGGTGGCATCGCCGCCGCCACCAGCCAGCCCTGTACGGCGTCACAGCCGAGGTCGCGCAGGCGCTCCCAGGTCTCGTCGTCCTCGACGCCCTCGGCGACGACCAGGAGGCCGAGGGAGTGGGCGAGGTCCAGGGTGCAGCGGACGATCTCGGCGTCCTCCGTGTCGACGGCGAGCCGGGCGACGAAGGAGCGGTCGATCTTCAGCTCGCTGACCGGGAGGCGCCGCAGGTGGACCAGCGAGGAGTAGCCGGTGCCGAAGTCGTCGAGGGACATCTTCACCCCGTGGGCGGTGAGCCCGGCGAGGGTGTCGGCGGCCCGCTGCGGGTCCTCCAGGAGGACATGCTCGGTTATCTCCAGTTGGAGGGCGCCTGGTGGGACCCGATGTCGGGCGAGCCGGGCGGCGACCGCGCCGGCGAAGCCCGGGGAGTGCACATCGCGGGGGGAGACGTTGACCGCGACCGGCACCTCCAGGCCCATCGCGCGCCAGCGCGCCACCTGGGCGAGCGCGGTCTCCAGGACGTACTCCGTCAGCCTGGGCATCAGCCCGGAGGACTCGGCGATGGCGATGAACTCGTCCGGTGGGACCCGGCCGCGGTCCGGGTGGACCCAGCGGACCAGCGCCTCCAGCCCGGCGACGTGCCCGTCGAAGCCCACCTTGGGCTGGTAGTGCAGCTCGACGTCGCCGGCGTCCAGGGCGCGGCGCAGATCGCCCAGCAGCCCGAGCCGGTCGGGGGTGTTCCCGTCCCGCTTGGCCTCGTAGAGCTCGACCCCGCTGCGGTCGCGCTTGGCCTGGTACATCGCCACGTCGGCGCGGCGCAGCAGCCCCTCGGCGTCGAGGGCGTGGTCGGGGAAGACGGCGACCCCCGCGCTGGCTTCGAGCACGAGGGTCAGTCCGTCGAGGTCCAGCGGGGAGCCGAGGGCGGCGACGAGGTTGCGCGCCACCCGCTGGGAGCTGGTGAGGGAGTCGGTGGTGGGCAGCAGGACGGCGAACTCGTCGCCGCCGAGCCGGGCCGCCTCGGCGCCGCGCGGGAGGGCGTGCCGCAGCCGGTCGGCGATCTGCAGCAGCAGGCGGTCGCCGGCGAGGTGGCCGAGGGTGTCGTTGACCGACCGGAAGCGGTCCAGGTCGATCAGGACCAGGGCCGAGCGGACGCCCACCCGCTCGGCCTCGTCCAGCGCCGTCCATGTGCGCTCCAGCAGCCACTGACGGTTGGGCAGGCCGGTGAGCGGATCGCGCAGCTGCTCCTCGGCGCGGGCGCGGGCTATCCAGAGGGTGGAGTCCAGCGCGATGAGCGGGACCGCGAACAGCGGCAGCAGCAGGGGGGCGTGGACGGCGCAGACGGCGATCAGCGGGGAGATGCCGAGGAGCGCGATGCCGACCAGTGCCTGGCGCACGACGGCCGTGCGGGGTATCGCGGGCAGCGTTCCGCTGCGGGGGGCGAGGCTGATCCACAACAGGGCGCGGCTGACGAGCAGATAGCCGGCGGCGGTGACCATGACTTCGGGGAGTACGGCCAGGTCCCAGGCCTTGGGGCTCCAGGGCTGGCGGACGCTGGAGACCACGCCGAAGGCCGCCAGGCCGAGGGCCGCGGCGCCGATGCCGAGGATGTCCACGGCGCCGTGCACCACGGCCTGTCGCCAGCGGTGCCGGCGGGCGGCGCCGACGAGGACGACGACGGAGAGGCTGACGAGGGTGGCCGGCACCCAGCCGTACAGCAGCAGGACGGCGAGGGCGAGGGCGGCGCCGGATCCCGTGCCGCCCCACCAGCGGTCGCGGCCGAGCGCGACCAGATGGCCGACGATGACGCCCGTGAGGATCGCCAGCGACCAGCCCACCGAGCCGGCGGGGAACAGCGCGTCACCCTTGCCGAAAGTCCAGATCACGCCCGTGGCGAGCGCGAGGCCCGCCACGATGACGATGGCCGCGGGCAACGCGGGCACGACGAGCCGCCGGAGCCGCGACGCCGGAGCGGCGCTGTCGGTCGGTTTCATTCCGATCCCTCTCACAGCCGGCTGAGCCCGCGCCACGGCAGGCGCACCCCACCAGGTTAGGCCGCGGAAGGCCGCCGCGGGCAGCGATCGGCGACGGTTGCCCGAATGCGACCCGGCGTCCGGGATCAATCTGGTATGCGCTGATGGGGTGACACCTCACTCCTCCTCAGGCGGAGTGACGGCTACCGCTCGTGCCGCGTCGGGACCCTGTTCCAGCAGCACCGCAAAGCCGTCATCGTCCAGTACGGGGACCTTCAATTGCATGGCCTTGTCGTACTTCGAGCCGGGGTTGTCGCCCACTACTACGAAACCGGTCTTCTTCGAAACGGAACCGGTCACCTTCGCTCCGAGGTTCTGGAGGGCCTCTTTCGCGCCATCTCTGGTGTGTGACTGAAGTGTGCCCGTTACGACGACGGTGACGCCTTCCAGCGGGCGCGGGCCCTCCTGCCCCGTCTGCTCCTCCTCCATCCGGACACCGGCGGCCCGCCACTTCTCGATGAGCTGCTGATGCCATTCCTCGGCGAACCACTGCTTCAGCGAGGCGGCGATCGTGGCCCCGACGCCGTCGACCGCGGCCAGTTCCGTCTCGTCCGCCTCCCGGATGCGGTCGATGGAGCGGAACTCCCGCGCCAGCGCCTCGGCCGCCACCGGACCCACATGCCGGATCGACAGGCCGGTCAGGATGCGCGCCAGCGGGCGCTGCTTGGCGGCCTGGATGTTCTCCAGCATGGCCAGGGCGTTCTTCTTCGGCTCGCCCTTTTGGTTGGCGAAGAACGTGACGACCTTCTCCTCGCCGGTCTTCGGATCGCGCTTGGGCAGACCGGAGTCGGGGTCGAGGACATAGGACTTGATGGGCAGCAACTGCTCGATGGAAAGGCCGAAAAGATCGCCTTCGTCCTTCAGCGGAGGCTCCGCGGGCTCCAGCGGCTGGCTGAGCGCCGTGGCCGCGACATAGCCGAAGTTCTCGATGTCCAGGCACTTGCGGCCGGCCAGATAGAACAGCCGCTCGCGGATCTGCGCGGGGCAGCCACGGGCGTTGGGGCAGCGCAGGTCGATATCGCCTTCCTTGGCCGGCTGCAGCGCCGTCCCGCACTCGGGGCACTCGGCCGGCATCACGAACTCCCGCTCGTCGCCGTCCCGCAGATCGACGACCGGCCCCAGGATCTCGGGGATGACGTCGCCGGCCTTGCGGATCACTACGGTGTCCCCGATGAGCACGCCCTTGGCCTTGACCACGTCCTGGTTGTGCAGGGTCGCGAACTCCACCTCGGAACCGGCCACGGTCACCGGCGCGACCACGGCGTACGGCGTGACCCGGCCCGTACGGCCGACGCCGACGCGGATGTCGACCAGCTTGGTGTTGACCTCCTCCGGCGGGTACTTCCAGGCGATCGCCCAGCGCGGCGCCCGGGAGGTGGAGCCCAGCCTGCCCTGCAGCCGGATCTCGTCCAGCTTGACGACCACCCCGTCGATCTCGTGCTCGACGGCCGTACGGCGGGTCTCGGGGTCGCCGTAGTGGGCGATGAACTCGCGGACCGCCGCAAGGGAGTCCACGACCCTGTTGTGGGTGGCCGTCGGCAGGCCCCACTCCTTGAGCAGGTCGTACGCCTCCGACAGGCGGTCGATCTCCAGGCCGTCGCGGGCGCCGAGGCCGTGGACGACCATGTGCAGCGGCCGGGTGGCGGTGACCTTGGGGTCCTTCTGGCGCAGCGAACCGGCAGCGGCGTTACGGGGGTTGGCGAACGGGGGCTTGCCGTCGGCCACCAGCCGCTCGTTGAGGTCGAGGAACTTCTCCATCGGGAAGTAGACCTCGCCGCGCACCTCGACCAGATCGGGGATCCGGTCGCCCTTGAGGCGGTGCGGGATCTCGGCGATCGTCCGGACGTTGGGGGTGATGTCCTCGCCCGTACGGCCGTCGCCTCGGGTGGCGGCGCGGGTCAGCCGGCCGTGCTCGTAGGTGAGGTTGACGGCGAGACCGTCGACCTTCAGCTCGCACAGGAAGTGGTACCCGGCGCTCTTGGGGTCGCCGCCCAGCTCGCCGGCGAGGCGCTCGGCCCAGGCCGCCAACTCCTCGTCGTCGAAGGCGTTGTCGAGCGAGAGCATCCGCTCGCGGTGCTCGACCTCGGTGAACTCCGTGGCATACGCGCCGGCGACCTTCTGGGTCGGGGAATCCGGGGTGCGCAGCTCCGGGTGCTCGTCCTCCAGGGCCTGGAGGGAGCGCAGCAGCGTGTCGAACTCCGCATCGCTGACGATCGGGGCGTCCTTCACGTAGTACCGGAAGCGATGCTCCTCGATCTGCTCAGCGAGCTGCGCGTGCTTCTCCCGCGCCGCTGCGGGCACCTTGGACTCCGCTGCGTGCTGTTCGCCAGCCACTGTCTTGTCCTCCCGTGGTCCTTGAGTGCGGTCACTCAGGGTTGTCTGCGAGTGATCTCGCCGCCCGGACGCAGTGGGCGAGGGCGGAGCGGGCATATGCGGGCGAAGCGCCCGCGAGTCCGCACGACGGGGTGACGACCACGGACTCGCCGAGAATCCCTGGTGCCAGCCCCAGCCTGCGCCACAGCGTCCTGACACCCATGACGCTACCGGCAGGGTCTGACAATCGGCCGTCCACGCCCGGCACCACGCCTGCGAACAGCGTCGTCCCGCCCTCGACGGCCTCACCGATCGCCTCTTCCTCACGCTCGGTGAGCAGTGCGAAATCGAACGAGATGCCCGTGACACCCGCCCGCCGCAGCAGCCCGAACGGCACCCCGGGCGCGCAGGAGTGGACGACAACGGGCCCGCCGTCCGCGACCGCGACAAGATCGCGCAGCGCGTCCTCGACGACCGCCCGGTCCACGGCCCGGTGGGTGCGGTAGCCGCTCGCGGTCTTCACCCGCCCCTGGAGCACGGCCGTCAGCGACGGCTCGTCGAGCTGCAGCACCGGGCGCGCACCCGGCACCCGTCGCCGTACGTCCGCGAGATGGCCGCGCAGCCCCTCGGCCAGCGACGCCGCGAGATCACGGCAGGCCCCGGGGTCGCTCAGGGCCGCCTCGCCGTTGCGCAGTTCCAGGGCGGTGGCCAGTGTCCAGGGCCCGACCGCCGAGATCTTCAGCGGCCCCTGGTACCCCTGGGTGAACTCCTCCAGGGCGTCGAGGTCCTCACCGAGCCAGGAGCGGGCGCGCCGGGTGTCGCGGCCCGGCCGGTCGCTGATCCGCCAGCCGCTGGGCTCCACATGGCCGTAGACCTCGACGAGCAGCCCGAGGGTCCGCCCGATCATGTCGGCGCCGGGCCCCCGCGCCGGGAGCTCCGGCAGATACGGGAAGGCCTCCAGCGAACCGGTGACCGTCTTCGCCGCCTCCCGCGCGTCCCCGCCCGGCATCGACCCGATCCCGGTCGCCGCGCCCGCGGCCCACTTCTGCGTGCTGTTCTCGCTCACCCAGGAAGGGTATGCGGCGGCGGGGAGGACGGCGGAACGGGTGGCGGTGCGGCCCGGCGGCCGCCGGGCCGCGTCCGGGCCGATCCGCGCCCGCCCCGTCAGCCCCGGCCGCGGATCCCCAGCCGGCCGGCCACCGCCGCGACCGCCAGCGCGAGGGCCGCCAGGGCGAAGGCGTAGGCCGCGCCCTGATAGCCGGCGCCCGCCCCGGTCAGCACCGCGCCCATCCCGGCGATGCCGACCAGGGAGCCGATCTGGCGGTTGGCGTTGAGGGTGGCGCTGCCGATGTCGGCGTGCTCGCGGCCCGCGGCGGCCATCAGGACGCCGGTCATCGCCGGGGAGCTGACCCCGCTGCCGATGTTGGCGACGGCGAGGACCAGCGCGATCGCCCAGTACGGCAGGCCGGGCGCGAGGAGCAGGAAGAGCAGGAGGTATCCCGCGGCGGAGAGCGCCAGGGAAGCGGTGAGCGCGGTCCGGTTGCCGATGCGCGGCCCGATCCGGGCGTAGAGCATGTTGCCGAACGGGATGACCAGCACGGCCGGCAGCATCTGCAGCCCCGCCGCCACCGAGCTCGCGCCGCGCGCCGTCTGGAGGAAGAGCCCGAGGACGAACAGCGCCCCGTAGAAGGCGAAGTTGAACAGGAAGCCGACCAGGTTGGCCGTGGAGAAGCCGCTGTCCGCGAAGAGCGAGACCGGCAGGATCGGCGTACGGGCGGTCCGTTCACGGACGAGGAAGCCGGCCGCCGCCAGCACCGTCACCGCGAACGCCCCCAGGATGAAGGGGGCGGACCAGCCGATGTCGGGCCCCTCGATGAGCGCGTAGCTCAGCGATCCGAGGGCGAGCAGGCCCAGGACGTGGCCGCTGCCGCCGAGCGCCGAGCCGCGTCCCGGGACGGCGGCGACGACCCGCCGGGTGAGCAGCAGCCCGAGGATGCCGATGGGGAGGTTGACCAGGAAGATCGAGCGCCAGCCGAGGGTCCCCACCAGGAGGCCGCCGATGGTCGGCGCGAGCCCTACGGACGTGGAGACGATGGCGGACCAGAGGCCGAGGATCCTGGCCCGGCGCGCCGGCTCGGGGAAGGCGTTCATCAGCAGCGACAGCGAGCTGGGCATGAAGAGGGCCGCGCCCACCCCCTGCGCGAAGCGGGCCGCCACCAGGACGGCACCGTTCGGTGCGACCGCGCCCAGGAGGGACGCGGCGGTGAACACGGCGAGCCCGACGAGGTAGATCCGGCGGGCGCCGAACCGCTTGGCCAGCGAGCCCGCGAGCAGCAGCAGCGACGCGAAGGCCAGGACGTAGCCGTCGACGACCCAGGTGAGGCCCGACATGCTCAGGCCGAGCCGGGCCCGCAGGTCGCTCGCCGCGACGTTCATGATGCCGGTGTCCAGGCTGGCCATCACGAACCCGAGTGCCAGGACGAGGAGTTGGAGCCCGCCGCCGGGCCGCCGCGGGGCCCGGTCGGGGGTCGATGCGGCCGGTACCTCCTGCGCGGCGCGGCGCGCGGCCGCCTTCTGAGCGATCATGCATTTAGTTAAAGCTGTAGCCATCGTCGGGAGCAATGGTTACAGCTATAACTTTACTGAAGGTATACGGAACCGCGGGCGGCGCGCCGCGGACGGCCGGCCCGCCGGGCGCAGGACTCAGCCGCCCCGCCCCAGGGAAGTCAGTCCCGCCCCAGGGCCTTCAACAGGTCGTCGCGCAGCGCGGCCCGCTCCTCGTGCGAGAGATGGTCCAACGGCGAGGCGGTCCCCATCCTGCGCAGCAGATCGAGCCGCAACTCCCGCCCCGCCTCGGTCAGTACGAGCTGCTTGGCCCGCCCGTCCAACGGGTGCGGCTGCCGGATGACCATGCCCTGCTTCTCCAGTTTGGAGATGACATAGGTGACGTTCGGCGGCTCGCAGCACAGCACCCCGGCAAGCTCGCGCGCGGTCTTCGGCTCGCCGAGCTCCTCCAGCGCCTTGGCCTGCGTCGGCGTCAGGTCCAGCTCGGCGATCCGGCTGCGCTGATGGGCGTCCAGGCGGCGGCCCAGCTCCGTGACGAGCCCCCGGATCTCCCGGAACCCGCACCCGGCCGCCGCGGTCGACTTCGCTTCAGTGGTCACTCATGCAGCGTACGTCGCCGCGGCCGGGACCACCGGGCGCCCGCGGCGGCCCGTCGGCGCGCGGTGCGGGCCGCCCCCGGTGGTCGGCACGGCATACGGGCGACCCCGGTGGTCGGCACGGCATCCGGGCGGCCCGTGGTCGGCACGGCGAACGGGCCGTACCGAGGTGCTCAGCGCCCCGGCCGCACCGACACGTCGTTGATCTCCGCGTCCCGCGGCAGATCGATGGCGGTGAGGATCGCCGTGGCGACCGACTCCGGGTCGATCCAGCGGGACGGGTCGTACTCCTTGCCCTCCTGCCGGTGGGTGCTCTCCTGCATCGGCGTGGCCGTACGCCCCGGGTAGACCGAGGTCACCCGTACGCCGTTGCCGTGCTCCTCGGCCCGCAGCGAGTCGGCCAGCGCCTTCAGGCCGTGCTTGCTCGCGGCGTACGCGCTCCAGTTGGCGTGCGCGTTCAGCCCCGCGCCGGAGTTGACGAAGACCACGTGCCCCTGGGCGACCCGCACCAGCGGCAGCAGCAGCCGGGTCAGCTCGGCGGGCGCGACGAGGTTGGCGGAGAGCTGACGCTGCCAGGCCTTGGCCGGCAGATCGCCGACCGCGCCCAGCTCGATGACGCCCGCGATGTGCTGAAGGGAGTCGATGCGGTCCGGCAGCGGCTGCTGCCCGAAGGCCCAGGACAGCTTCTCGGGGTTGGCGAGGTCACCCACGATCGTGCGGGCGCCGGGGAACTGTGCGGCCAGCTCCTTCGCCCGGACCGCGTTGCGTGCCAGCAGCCACAGGTCCTCCCCGCGCTCGGCGAGCCGCCGTGCGACCGCCGCTCCGATGCCCGACCCTGCGCCCGTGATCAAGTGCGTACCCATGGCGCCGATCCTAACGAGCGGTCGACCGCAGAGCGGGTGCCCGGGGCGGCGGGTGCGGCCGACGGCCTGCCGGGCCGGCGCGACGACTCAGCCCTGGATGCCCGCCCGCTCCTCCAGATACGCCAGCGCGCCGACGCCGTCCGACGCGAAGAAGACCAGGTCGGTCAGCGGCAGCGGCAGGAACCCCTCCGACTCCATCCGCTGGAACTGCTCCTTCAACCCGTCGTAGAAACCGGCGGTGTTCAGCAGCACCACCGGCTTGGTGTGCATCCCGTGCTTGCGCAGCTCCAGGATCTCGGTCGCCTCGTCCAGCGTGCCCGTGCCGCCGACCATGATCACGATGGCGTCGGCGCGGATCAGCATCTGCGCCTTGCGCTCGGCGAGGTCCTTGGTGACGACCATCTCATCGGCGTTCGCGCGCGCCTTGTGCGCCAGGAACTCCACGGAGACGCCGATCAGCTTCCCGCCGGCCTCCTGCACCCCGTCGGCCATGACCTTCATCAGCCCGGTGTCCGAGCCGCCCCAGACCAGCGCATGCCCGCCCCTGCCGATCAGCTCGGCGAACTGGCGGGCAGGGACGACATAGCGGTCGTCGAGGTCGTTGGCGGAGCAGAAGACACAGATATTCATGCGCCTCACCTTACGAGCCGGAGCCGGATCGCGGAGGGGTCACCGCCGGCCGCCCCGAGGACGCCGTCGTCCACGCTCCGGCCCCGCCCGTACCCCCTACTCCCTGGGCGCCGTCCCGGTCAGATCAGCCCCTGGTCCAGCATCGCGTCCGCCACCCGCTCGAAGCCGGCGATGTTGGCGCCCGCGACATAGTCGCCCGGCAGGCCGAAGCGCTCGGCGGTCTCGTAGCAGGTGCGGTGGATGCCGCGCATGATCGCCGCCAGTTCGCCCTCCGTACGGTCGAAGGACCACGCCTCGCGCGAGGAGTTCTGCCGCATCTCCAGCGCGCTGGTGGCGACCCCGCCCGCGTTGGCCGCCTTGCCGGGGCCGAAGGCCACACCGGCCTCCTTGAGGAGCGTCACCGCCTCCGGCGTGGTCGGCATGTTCGCGCCCTCGGAGACCGCCTTGACGCCGTTGCGGACCAGGACCCGGGCGGCGTCCGCGTCCAGCTCGTTCTGGGTCGCCGACGGCAGCGCCACATCGCAGGCGACATCCCACACCCGGCCACCGGGGACGTACGTCGCCGACACCCCGCGCCGCTCGGCGTACGCGCTGATCCGGCCGCGCTCGACCTCCTTGATCTGCCGCAGCAGCGCCAGGTCGATGCCCTTCTCGTCGACGACATAGCCGCCCGAGTCCGAACACGTCAGTACGTGCGCGCCCAGCGCCTGGGCCTTCTCGATGGTGTAGATCGCGACATTGCCGGATCCGGAGACCACCACCTGCTGCCCGTCCAGCTCCTCCCCGCGCTGCTTGAGCATCTCCTGGGTGAAGAGCACATTGCCGTAGCCGGTGGCCTCCGTACGGGCCTTGGAGCCGCCCCAGGCCAGGCCCTTGCCGGTGAGCACGCCGGCCTCCCAGCGGTTGGTGATCCGCCGGTACTGGCCGAAGAGATAGCCGATCTCGCGGCCGCCGACGCCGATGTCGCCCGCCGGTACGTCCGTGTGCTCGCCGAGGTGGCGGTGCAGCTCCGTCATGAACGACTGGCAGAACCGCATCACTTCGGCGTCCGACCTGCCGTGCGGATCGAAGTCGCTGCCGCCCTTGCCGCCACCGATGTTCAGCCCGGTCAGGGAGTTCTTGAAGATCTGCTCGAAGCCGAGGAACTTCACGATCCCCAGGTTCACGGACGCGTGGAAGCGCAGACCGCCCTTGTACGGGCCGAGCGCGCTGTTGAACTCCACCCGGAAGCCGCGGTTGACGTGCACCGCCCCGGAGTCGTCCTGCCAGGGCACCCGGAACATGATCTGCCGCTCCGGCTCGCAGATCCGCTCCAGGATCTTCGCCTCGGCGAACTCGGGACGGGCGGCCAGCACCGGGGCCAGCGTCTCCAGCACCTCAAGAGCCGCCTGGTGGAACTCGGGCTCCCCGGGGTTGCGCCGGACCAGCTCGGCGTACAGGGATGCCGGTCCGGCCCGATGATCGCCGGGCTTGACCTCAGTGTGCACAGTCGACATGACTTCCGTTCCCTTCGTGGCCGAGGAAAGGCTGCCCGCAGTCCGGACCGAGACGCCCCCTCACAGGGCGTTCAACTCCTCGCGAGCCCTTGGCGTCACCGATCCCCGGCTCAGCGGTCTCTGACGTCCATCGCTGCGCCGACACTATGTGTCGGCCCGGTCCGGCGGCTGTGGGATGGATGACACCTCGCCGCCGTATGCCGTTTCGCCACCTCCACCGGCTCCCGCCCCCGCCCCCTCCCCTCGCCGTATGTCCGCAGGTCAGCGCACCGCCACCGCCGCACGGACGGGATTCGGCCGGGCACGCCCTGTGCGCCACCTCACAACCGTCCCCGCGTCGGGCCCGCACGCCCGCGCGCTACGCCACTACGGCGCAATCCCCACAACTGCCCCTGTTTCGGCAGCAGCTGCCGTCGCGCCGCCCTCGATCTCGGCCTTGACCATCTTCTCCATCGGGTCGGCGCAGCTGCCCCCGGCGATGAGCATCGCCAGCAAGACGGCCACCACGGTCAGCACCGTGCCCAGCCAGACCATCGTGTCCACCGGCACGGTGTAGGCACCGACGACCTTCAGCACGCACTCGGTCAGCAGCGCGATCCCCCATATCGCGGAGAACCTCCGCTCCGCCCGCCGGAACCGCTCCGAGCCCGCCATCAGCCGCTCCCAGGCGGCGTTGCCCGCCTCGCTCCCCTTGGTGACCCACGGCTTGAGCCCCGCGGTCATCAGCGGCCGCTTCGTCCGCACCGAGAGCAGGACCGCGATGCCGACGACGCTGCTGACGGCGCTGTCCTTGGCCAGCATCAGCCGGGCGTCGCCGGCCACCGCGCTCATCGCCAGCCCGACGACGTTGACGATCAGTATCAGCAGGGCGAGGCCGTTGACCCCGCGCCCGCCGACCAGCCCCCACGCCGTGCGCAGCGCGGGCACCACACTGCTCCAGCCCAGCGCGGCCACCGTGCTGAGCCCGAAGCCGGCACTGAGGATGTAGTACGAGGCGATCGGGATCCCCGCGTCCACGACGAGTGGCGTCAGGCTCGCCACGAGCGGGTTGACCGGCTTGCCTGCGGCGACGGACTGCTTCTGACTCACGGTGTACTCCCCCGAGTTGGACTACGGACGGCGGCTCGCTCGTGCCGGCGTCCGCGTGACACCTTCAGCTTCGTGCACGGCCCGAGGCACCGGCAGTCCCGTCTGTCCTGCGTTCGGCATGACATTTGTCAGTGGTGCCACCCCCGTGGCCGTCGCCCCTCCGGAACTGCGACCCCGCCGCGCCCTGACTGTGTGCGGGCGCTCACACAGAGCTACGCTGGCACGAGCCAGGACACGGGGGGAGGGTCTGCTCTACTCGCTGCCTGAGGGGGCGCTACCGCGCGTCGCTGGAGACCGAGTTCGGCAAACCGGTGCCGATCGGCGAGCCGTTCGGCCTCGCCCTCGACACAACGGCGCTCTACACCTACTGAGCGGCCGTCCGCGCCGCCGCCGTCGCCCGCCGCTCCGTCGTCGCGATCGTCGCCGAGCCGACCACCCGGGTGCCGTCGTAGAGGACGATGGCCTGGCCGGGGGCCACGCCGCGGACGGGTTCGGTGAACGTGACCTGGAGCTCCGCGCCGTCGACCAGCTCCGCCGTGACCTCGGTCTCGCCGCCGTGGGCGCGCAGCTGCGCCGTGTACGTGGCGGGGCCGGCGGCCGGGGGCCGGCCGCACCAGCGGGGGCGGATGGCGGTGAGGGCCGTGACGTCCAGGGCCTCGGCGGGGCCGACGGTGACGGTGTTGTCCACCGGGGAGATGTCGAGGACGTAGCGCGGTTTGCCGTCGGGCGCGGGGTGGCCGATGCGCAGACCCTTGCGCTGGCCGATGGTGTAGCCGTACGCGCCCTCGTGGGTGCCGAGGCGGTTGCCGGACTCGTCGACGATGTCGCCCGGCGCCGCGCCGAGCCGCTTGGCGAGGAAGCCCTGGGTGTCGCCGTCGGCGATGAAGCAGATGTCGTGGCTGTCGGGCTTCTTCGCCACGAACAGGCCGCGGCGGGCCGCCTCCTCGCGGATCTCGGCCTTGGTGGTGAGGGTGTCGCCGAGCGGGAACATGGCGTGCGCCAGCTGGCGGTCGTCGAGGACGCCGAGGACGTAGGACTGGTCCTTGGCCATGTCCGAGGCGCGGTGCAGCTCGCGGCTGCCGTGCTCGTTCACGACCACCGTCGCGTAATGGCCGGTGCACACCGCGTCGAAGCCGAGGGCGAGGGCCTTGTCCAGGAGGGCGGCGAACTTGATCTTCTCGTTGCAGCGCAGACACGGGTTCGGGGTGCGCCCGGCCTCGTACTCGGCGATGAAGTCGTCGACGACGTCCGCGCGGAAGCGCTCGGCGAGGTCCCAGACGTAGAAGGGGATGCCGATGACGTCGGCGGCGCGGCGGGCGTCGTGCGAGTCCTCGATCGTGCAGCAGCCGCGGGCACCCGTACGGAACGACTTCGGGTTCTCGGACAGCGCGAGATGCACGCCGGTCACGTCATGGCCGGCCTCGGCGGCGCGGGCCGCGGCGACGGCGGAGTCGACGCCGCCGGACATGGCGGCGAGTACGCGGAGGCGGCGGGGGGCGTCATCAGTCATAGCCCGTCCAGGGTAGACGGAACCGCCGACAGTGCGGAAAGCGTTATGCAGCGCATGGGGAACAGGGCTGGGGACACGGGCGCCGAGAGCGACGGAGAAGGCGGAGGTGAGAGCGGCGGCGGGAGCGGCCCGCCCGGGGTCACACGGCGGCGGGCGCTGTGGATCGGCGGCGGGGCGCTGGCCGCCGGGGCGGTGGCGCTCGCGGCGCGGGACGAGCTGCGGCACTGGTGGTGGCAGCTGCCGGGCAATGACAAGCCGCGCACGCCGGGCGCGGTCGACCACCGGGGCGCGCGGTGGGTGGCGGCGTCCGACGAGAACTACCGGCGGGCGGACCGGCCGGCGGACTACGACATCGACCGCGTGGTCGTCCATGTCGTCCAGGGCAGCTACGCGACCGCGCTGAAGGTGTTCCGGGACCCGGACCACGAGGCCGCCGCGCACTACGTCGTGGGCCGGGACGGACGGCTCGCCCAGATGGTGCGGGAGCTCGATGTGGCGTTCCACGCCGGGGACCGCGGGTACAACGAGCGGAGCATCGGCATCGAGCACGAGGGGTTCGTGGACCGGCCGGAGTCGTTCACCGCCGCCATGTACGCGTCGTCGGCGCGGCTGACCGCGGGGATCTGCCGCCGCTACGGGTTCCCGGCCGACCGGGAGCACATCGTGGGCCATGCGGAGGTACCGGGCACGGATCACACCGACCCGGGGCCGCACTGGGACTGGGGCCGGTATCTGGGGCTCGTCCGCGCGGAGCTGCGCAAGGGCGTGCCCGGCCACGACCCGTCGGGCACGTCCTAGGTGCCCGCCGGCTCCGGCCGGCTCGGACCCGCCCCCGGCTAGCTCAGGCCCGCGCTGCGGGCGCGTTCCACCACCGGGCCGATGGCCTGGGCCAGTGCTGCCACGTCCTCCGCGGTCGAGGTGTGCCCCAGGGAGAACCGCAGGGTGCCGCGGGCGAGGTCCGGTGACATGCCCGTCGCCAGCAGGACATGGCTGGGCTGGGCCACACCGGCGGTGCAGGCCGAGCCCGTGGAGCAGGCGATGCCCTGGGCGTCCAGGAGGAGCAGCAGGGAGTCGCCCTCGCAGCCGGGGAAGGAGAAGTGGGCGTTGGCGGGGAGGCGGCCCGCGGGGTCCGGGTCGCCACCGAGGACGGCGTCCGGGGCGGCGGCGCGGACGGCCTTGATCAGGTCGTCGCGCAGTGCGCCGATGTCGCGGGCGAAGTCCGCACGGTGCGCGGCGGCGTACCGGCCGGCGGCGGCGAAGGCGGCGATGGCGGGGGTGTCGAGGGTGCCGGAGCGCACCTGCCGCTCCTGGCCGCCTCCGTGGAGCACCGGCACCGGGGAGTACTGGCGGCCCAGCAGCAGGGCGCCGATGCCGTACGGGCCGCCGATCTTGTGGCCGGAAACCGTCATCGCGGCGAGCCCGGAGGCGGCGAAGTCGACCTCCAGCTGACCGAACGCCTGCACCGCGTCCGCATGCAGCGGAACCTCGAACTCGCTGGCCACTGCGGCGAGTTCGACGACCGGCTGGATGGTGCCGATCTCGTTGTTGGCCCACATGACGGTGGCCAGGGCGACATCGGCGGGGTTGCGGGCGATGGCCTCGCGCAGCGCGTCGGCGTGCACCCGCCCGTGGGTGTCGACCGGCAGCCACTCGACGCGGGCGCCTTCGTGCTCGGCGAGCCACTCCACGGCGTCCAGGACGGCGTGGTGCTCGACGGGGCTGGCGAGCACGCGGGTACGGGCCGGATCGGCCGCCCTGCGCGACCAGTACAGGCCCTTGACCGCGAGGTTGTCGGCCTCGGTGCCGCCCGCGGTGAAGACGATCTCGCTGGGACGCGCGCCGAGCGAGTCGGCGAGGGATTCCCGCGCCTCCTCGACGGTGCGCCGGGCCCGCCGGCCGTCGGCGTGCAGCGAGGACGCGTTGCCGGTGACGGTCAGCTGGGCGGTCATCGCCTGCACCGCCTCCGGGAGCATCGGGGTGGTGGCGGCGTGGTCGAGGTAAACCATGGTGCGCACGATTCTACGAGTCGGCGCGGTGGGCTCCGGGGGCGCATACGCGGCGCGCGGAAGCGCCGCACGCCGGGGCACTTCCCGCGGGCCCGTTCACCCCTGGGGCCTCGACAGCACCTGTAAGGAGTCATTACGCTTACGGTCATGACGAAGTGGCTGTTGGATCGTACGTTCCGCGCCGCGAGCGGCGACGAGGTGCGGTGGGCCGCCCTCGGGGAGGACGGCGCGCCGCCGGTCGTCCTGCTGCACGGGACGCCGTTCTCGTCGTACGTCTGGCGGGGCGTCGCCCACGCCCTCGCCGCGCGGCACCGGGTGTTCGTCTGGGACATGCCGGGCTACGGCGCCTCCGGGATGCGGGACGGGCAGGACGTCTCACTCGGCGCGCAGGCCCGGGTGTTCGTGGAGCTGCTGGAGCACTGGGGGCTGGCCGACGAGCGGTCCGGGCCGGCCGTGGTCGCGCACGACTTCGGCGGCTGCGTCGCCCTGCGGGCGCATCTGCTGCACGGCGCACGGTACGCACGGCTGGCACTGGTCGACCCGGTGGCGCTGGGCCCCTGGGGCTCGCCCGCATACCGGCTGCTGGGCGGCCACCACGAGGTCTTCGGGCAGCTGCCGGCCGCGCTCCACCGGGCGCTGGTGCGCGAGTACGTCTCCTCCGCGAGCCGTCCGGGCCTGCCGCCCGCCGTCCTCGACCGGCTGGTCGAGCCCTGGTGCACCGACGAGGGACAGCCGGCGTTCTACCGGCAGATACGGCAGAACGACCAGCGCTTCACCGACGAGATCCAGGGGCGCTACGGAGAGATCGAGCTGCCGACGCTGGTCTGCTGGGGCGCGCAGGACGACTGGATCCCGGTGGCGAAGGGGCACGAGCTGGCGTCCCGTATACCCGGCGCGCGGCTTCGGGTCATCGAGGGCGCGGGGCATCTGGTGCCGGAGGACGCGCCCGCGGAACTCGCCGTGGCGCTGGCGGAGTTCCTGCGGCCGTAGGGCCTTGTCCCGCGGGCCGGGCGCGGATCCGCGTCGGCCGCCGTGGCGATCGGACAGGCACCCGGACACAGCCGACGGGGGCACCCGGACGTCTGTGTCCGGGTGCCCCCGTCAGGGCTGCGACGGCTTCAAGGGCCGTCCGGCGGGAGCTCGAGAGCCCGTTCCGTTCAGCCGCGCGGCTGTCCGGCGGTCTCCAGCTGCTTCTCCTGGGTCGTCCCCTTGACCGCGATCTGCGGGTTGCGGGCCTTCAGGACGAACCAGCCGATCGCCAGGCACACGGCCCAGCCGGCGCCCACGTACAGCGACACGCGACTGTCGGGGTCGAGGGCGATCAGGCCGGTCACCAGGAGCAGGAACGCCACCGCGATCCAGCTGCACACCGTGCCGCCGGGCGCCGGGAAGGGCGAGGCGGGCAGGCGGCCGGCGACGACCGCGCGGCGGTAGAGGATGTGGCTGACGAGGATCATCAGCCAGGTCCAGATGCCGGCCGCGGTGGCCACCGAGGTGACGTAGCCGAACGCCTTCTCCGGAACGACGTAGTTGAGCACCACGCCGATGCCCATGAGGACGGCGGAGAGGGTGATGCCGACGGCCGGGGTCTTGGTGGAGCTCAGCTTGCCGAGCACCTTCGGGGCCTCGGCGTTGGCGGCCAGGTCGCGGAGCATGCGCCCCGTGGAGTACATGCCCGAGTTGCAGGACGACAGGGCGGCGGTCAGGACCACGAAGTTGACGATCGCCGCACCGGCCGGGATGCCTATCTTCGCGAAGGCGGCCACGAACGGGCTGACGCCCGGCTGGAACTCCGTCCACTTGACGACCATGAGGATCACGCTCAGCGCACCGACGTAGAAGACGATGATGCGCCACGGCAGCGTGTTGATGGCCTTGGGCAGGGTCTTCTCCGGGTTCTCGGACTCACCCGCGGTGACACCGACCAGTTCGACGGCCAGGTAGGCGAACATGACGCCCTGGAGGGTCATGAGGCTGGAGCCGACACCCATGGGGAAGATCCCGTCGTGGGCCCAGATGTTGGAGACCGCCGCGGCGTCTCCCGCCTGGCTGAAGCCGAAGGTGACGACGCCGAGGCCGATCACGATCATGCCGATGAGCGCGGTGACCTTGACCATCGAGAACCAGAACTCGATCTCACCGAAGATCTTCACCGAGATCAGGTTCGCCACGTACAGCACGACCAGGAAGACCAGCGCGGTGACCCATTGCGGGATGTCCGGGAACCAGAAATGCACGTAGATCGCGGCGGCCGTCAGTTCGGCCATGCCCGTGACGACCCACATGAGCCAGTACGTCCAGCCCGTGACGAATCCGAAGAACGGGCCGAGGAACTCGCGGGCGTACTCCGCGAAGGAACCCGAAACCGGGCGGTACAGGAGCAGCTCACCGAGCGCCCGCATGATGAAGAAGACGATGACGCCGGCGAGGGCGTACATCAGGATGAGGCTGGGCCCGGCCTTCGCGATGTTCGCGCCCGCGCCCAGGAAGAGGCCGACGCCGATGGCGCCGCCGATGGCGATCATCTGGACTTGACGGCTGCCGAGACCCCGCTCGTAGCCCTCTTCCGGTGTGCTGCCCGGGGCCTCGTTGCCTTCGCCGAGGTCCGTGCCGACCTGCGTTGAGGTCATGTGTGGTGCGCCTTCCGCTCCATGCCGATCCGCGCCCTTGCTTGGCGTCGGATCGGGTCTCGATCCCCCCGGATACTGATGGAGTTGCATGCCGGCGATCGGCCGACTCAAGCGCCCCCTACACGGACATGGGTGACGCCCGGCAGGTGGTCGTGAAGATTTACCACGGTCGAATTCCAGCCAGCGTGACGCCTGTCACAGAGCAAATGCGACAAACCGTAAACACCCAGGTGAATCGCCAGCCGGTGTGACCGAATCGATATCCGGTGCGAGCAACCCGTTCAGCGAACAGTGCTCCGCAACCGATACCCCGCACCCGTTAGCGATGGGGTTTTGCGGTCATACCGAGGCGCAGAATCGACTATTGCGCACAAAAGGCGACACACCGCGAGGGGTGAAGCGGGGCTGCGATCTCCGGCCGGGAGGAGATGACGCGACCCCGGTGGCTGGATCTATACGTCTGGAAGCCGACGGCGGGCGGGGCCGCGCCGGAGGCCGTGGCCTATGCGGGCAGGCGGCCGCTGAGCGTGTGGACGGTGTGGGCCGCTTCGAGGGTGTCGGGGTCGCGGGTCGACTCCGGCAGGGCCTCGGGGGAGGCCGCCTCCGCCAGGGACGTGCGCAGGAGGGCGAAGTCGGCCCGCGGGGGGCGGCCCGTGCGCGCGAACTCCTCCGTGTGCCCGGTGAGTTCGGCCTCCAGGGACGCCAGGGTGGCAAGGACCGGGCCCCGGGCGGCGGCCTCGGCCCGGAGCCGGTCGCCAAGGACGCCGACGGCCGCCGTCAGATCGCGCAGGACCGTGCCGAGGTTCGCGATGTCCGTGGTGCGCGACGCCCCGGGTCTGCGCGTGCCGCCCGCCGACGGAGCCGGCTTGTCCCGTAGCAGCGCTCGTACCCCGTCGGCCTCCGTGGCGCCGAAGGCCTCGTAGACGCCGAGCGCGTCGCGCCAGTGCGCCCGGGCGCCCTGTTTGCGGCCGAGAGCGGTCTCGGCGTGCCCCAGCGCGGTCAGCGCATCGGCGCGCCACCGCTCGCCGCCGGGCACCAGCAGCCGCTTCGCGGCGTCCTGACCGGCGGCCGCCGCCTCGTTGGGCCGGATCAGCGCGGCCGTCTCCTCGGCCATCCGGCAGCGGGTGCGGCCCGCCCAGATGCGCTGGTGGTCCTCCTCGAAGAGCGGCAGCGCCTGGAACAGCGTGCGCAGCGCCTCGGTGTGCCGGCCGGCCGACGACAGCGCCTCGGACAGCGCGTACAGACCGTGTGCCAGGCGTGGGGAGCCGTCGCCGCCGCGGCGGTGGAGGTCCATACTGCGCTCGGCGAACAGCAGCGCGTCCTGGCTGTTGCCCACCGCGGCCCACAGCCGCGCCAGGGCGGCGAGCGCGACGGCCTCGCCCGCCTCGTCCTTGCGGTCGCGGCACTGCACACAGGCCGTGGTGAGGTACCGCCCCGCTTCGTCGTGCCGCCCCTGGTGGAGGGCGATGACACCGCGGAGGTACGGGGCACGGGCGCGGGCGAGGGCATCGCCGGAGCGGTCCGCCAGGCTTTCCGCGCGCCGCGCCTGGGGCTCGGCCTCGGCGACCTTGCCCAGGGCGAGGTAGGCCTCGGCGAGCGCGACCCGCGCCCGGGCCTCCGCCTGCGCGTCGCCCTTGGCGGCCGCCCGCGCGGCCACGGTCCGCCCGGCCGTCTCGAACGCGGCGGAGGGCGCCCCGCAGTCCGCCGTCACCTGCGCCAGCAGGAGGAGGTCGGCGGCGGGCCGCAGGAGGGCCGGGGCGCCCGTCGCCACCTGGCGGACGAGCGCGAGGAGGTGGGGCGTCTCGTCGGCCCAGGCGGCCAGCTCCGAGGCGGCGTCCCGTGCCTTCGGGAGGGACGGGGATTCGGCGCGGGTGAGGCGGCTCAGCCACCGCTCGCCCGGATACCGGGTCTCGTGCAGCCGGCGGCCGAGGGCCAGATACAGGTCCAGCAGCCGGGACAGCGCCTTGTCGCGCAGCTGCCGGGGCAGCTCGCGGTGGGCGATCCCCTCGGCGAAGGCCCGGAGGCGGCCGACGTGGCGGTAGCGGCCGCCGGAGGTCTGCTCCACGGCGCCGATCGTCGCCAGCTCGTAGAGATGCGCCCGCGCCCGCTCCGGAGTCGTGGCCAGCAGCGCGGCGGCGGCCGGCAGCGTCAGCCCGTCGCCGGACGGTACGGCCAGGAGCACCAGGGCGCGCCGCGCGGGCGGGCTGAGCTGTGCGTCGAGCCACTGGAGCAGCAGATGCTCGGGCAGCGCGGCGTGGGCCTCGGTCGCCGGCAGCCGGGCCAGTGCGAGGTCGCCGGTGAGCCCGTCGAGCCGCGGGCGGTGCCGGCCGGTGATCAGGACGGCGCCGGCCCAGGCGGCCGGCTCCCGCAGGAGGGCGGCGAGCGCCTCCTCGTCGTCGCAGACGTCGTCCAGGACGAGCAGCACCCGGCGCTGGGCCAGCAGCGCGCGGCAGTGCGCCCAGCGCTCGGGGCCGGCCTCCCCCATGTCGATGAAGTGCGGCCCGTCGGGGAAGTGCCCGGCGACCTCGTGCGCGACCCGCAGCGCCAGCGCCGTCTTGCCCGCACCGGGCGGACCGTGGACGGCCCAGCAGGGCTTCTCGGCGTCGCGGGCGCGCAGCGCCGCCGCCAGCTCGGCGATCTCCTGCGTACGGCCGAAGAAGTGCTCGGGGACCGGCGGCAGGGCCGCGGAGCCGTCCTCGGCCAGGGGGTGGTACCGCCCGGCCAGGAGGTCGGCGCGCCAACGTGCCAGGCGCTCGCGGGGCACCCGGGCGAAGGGCTCGGGGAGGCCGGCGAGCGGCTCGCCCTCCCACAGGGCCAGTGCGGCATCGCACAGGCGGCGCGCCTCGGCCGGATCCGTGGCCTCGCGGGCGTGGGCCACCAGCCGCTCGGCCAGATGCAGATCGAGGTCGAGGACGGCCGGCCGCCCGTCGGGGCGGCGCAGCCCGTACCCCTCGTCCGCGTCGCCGGCCACGAGGTCCCAGTCGAGCTGCCGGCCCAGCCGGGTGGCGTAGACGTCCAGCAGCTCACGGGCCTCCCGCGGCGGCGCGGCGCCCCAGATGTCGCCGACCAGTTCGTCCGCCGTGGCCGTGTGGCCCGGCCGGAGCAGCAGGCAGGCCAGCAGCGCCCGGACCTCCGGGCCGGCCAGGGGGACCTCCGTCTCGCCCCGCCGGGCCCGCACCGGGCCGAGCACTCCGAAGCGCAGCGGCGGGCCGGCCACCGGGCGGCGCGGCCGGGGCGGCGGTGGCTCCGCGGTGACCGCCGGGTGCTCCGGCGCCGCCCCGCCCATCCGCTCCAGTACCGGACTGGCGAGGACGGCGAAGGCCCGGGCCGAGGCCTGCAGCCGCAGCTCGCCGTCCTCGTCGCCCATCAGGACCGGGAAGTCCGGCAGCCGCCCCAGATACGGCTCCAGGGACCGGCCGACCGCCTCGACGACCTCCACGGCCTGTTCGGTGCCGAGCCCGCTGAACAGCAGCTCCCGCACTCCGGGGCGGAAGTCGTAGACGGGCTGGACCAGTTGGCCCGGTGGTGCGCCCAGGGCGCGGTCCAGGGTCTGCGCGGCGGCCGTCTCCCGCATCTCGTCGGTGCGCTCCAGCAGGCCGCCGAGCAGGATCTCCGCGACATGGGTGGGGCCCGCGTCGCGCATCGTGGCGGCGCGGACCAGTTGCATCAGCGGGGTGGTCAGCGGGCGGATCGCGGAGAGGCGGACGGCGAGGCGGTAGGCCTCGGGGGAGAACGCGCCGCGGAAGCGGGCCAGCAACTCCTCGGCACTGCCGTGCGGTTCGGGCGGCGCGGCCGGCGACGGCGCCTCGGACAGCAGCGCCGTCTCGATCAGATGCGGCACCCCGGGGCGGGTGAGCAGCCCGGCCCACTGCTCCAGCGCGGAGGCGGTCGGATGCAGGACGGGCAGCGCGAGGAAGCCCTCCGCTTCCGGGTCGGGCTCGCCGCTCAGCGCGTCGCAGACCGTCAGCCGCCCTACGGGCTCGAACTCGCCCGGCGCGGCCAGGAGTCGGGGCCGGGCGTCCAGGGCGGTGCCGCGCCACAGCCGGCGGGGCAGCGGGTTGAGGACGGCCACCGGGCCGCCGCGGCTCCATGCGGCCAGGGCGCGGACGGCCCGCGGGCCGCGCCATCCGGGGTTCGTCCCGTCGGTGAGCAGGAAGGTCACCGACGCGCCCGCGGCCTGCCGGCGCGGCAGGGGGCCGCCGGGGTCCCGGGGGTCGACCGGATGGACCTGGACGGAGCGGAAGGCGGTACTCCGGGCGAGCAGCGCACGCAGTTCGGTGGCGAGCGAGCCCCACACCTGCATGGAAGGCGAGCAGTCCACCAGCAGCACCGCCGACCAGCGCCGCTCCTGTTCCGGGCGGGCGACGACATCCAGGAAGCCGGTCTCGGCGGCGAGGCGGACGGTGGCCTCGATGTCGGTGACGGTGCGGTGCGGATGGTCCCGGAAACGGCGCAGCGGGCGCAGCGCCCGGCCCAGCTGCTGGGCGTCGGGCAGTGCGCGCTGACCGGGGACCCGGGCGGGGCGCGCGCGGTCCGCGCCCTGCGAGCCGCCCTGGCTCCCCATGGCGTACAGGGCGCGGCGGGGCGGGCCGGCGGGGGCCGAGGGCCCGGTGGGCTCGGGGGCGTCGGCGGGCGCGACGGGGCCGTCGGGGTGAGCGGCGTCGGCGGGGTGGAGCGGGTCGGCGTGCTCCGGGTGCGGGCCGGTCCCGGCACGGTCGTCAGGGGCGGCGGGCTCGGCGGCGGCCTCACCGGGGTGTGCCGGCCCGGCGTGCTCCCCCTCGCCCGGCGTCGCCGCCTCCCCCCGCTCCCCCGGCTCCCCCTCCGGACGGGGCGCCGCTCCGCCCTCCATCGCCCGTGCCAGCCACAGCACATCGAGGAGTTCGCTCGCCCCCAGGTCGTAGCCGGCGGCCGACATCGCCTGTCGCAATGGGTCGATCATGGCGACATGGGCTCGTCGAGGCGGTGCAGGACGGCGGCGAGGAGCTCTTCCTTGGTGAGGTCGGCGCCGCTGATCCGCAGATGGACGGCGGCCAGCAGCTGGTCGGTGGCCAGGGTCTGGGTCTTGGCGCGCTGGTGGAAGACCTCGATGAGGTCCTCGGCGGCGGCCACCGCCTCCTCGCCCAGATTGTGCTCGATGATCTTCCGCAGCCGGTCGCCGGTCGGCTCCGGCAGGTCCAGGCGTACACAGCGGCGCATGAACGCGGGCGGGAAGTCGCGTTCGCCGTTGCTGGTCATGATGACGATCGGGAAGTGGGCGCAGCGCACCACTCCGCGATGGACCGCGACCCGCTCGCGGCTTCCGCTCAGCAGGACCTGCACCTCCTGCTGGTGCTCGGGCAGCCGGGCCAGCTCCGGGATCTCGAACTCGCCCTCCTCCAGGACGACGAGCAGGTCGTTGGGCAGGTCGATGTCGGCCTTGTCGAGCTCGTCGACGAGCAGCACCCGGGGGCGGTCGGCGGCCAGTGCGCTGCCCAGCGGGCCCAGGCGCAGGTACTGGCCGATGTCGCCGGCCGCGGTGGCGTGCCGGGCCCTGGGGCGGCGGCCGGAGCCGCGGGGCGCCTCGCGCTCGCGGCGCAGCGAGGCCTCGCGCAGCCGGCCCACGGCGTCGTAGCGGTAGAGGGCGTCCTGGAGCGTGGAGCGGCTGTTGACCGACCAGCGCAGTACGTCGCCGAGTCCCAGCTCGTCGGCGACGGCGCGGGCCAGCGAGCTCTTGCCGGCGCCGGGCCGGCCGGTGACCAGCAGCGGGCGGTGCAGATGCAGGGCGGCGTTGACGACGGAGATCTCGTTGCGCTCCAGGAGGTAGGGCGCCTGGGCCGCCGTGCCCCGGGTGGCCGGAAAGCGACGCCACGGTGGCGGGGCCGGCAGCTCCGCGGGGCCGCGGAAGACCCACCAGTCCTCCGGCTCCGGCACCAGGCCGTCGGGGGCGCCAGCTGCGCTCTGTCCGGTCACCGCGCGTTCTCCTCGTTCGTGGCGTGCGTCCACGCACAGGCGTTCATGGTTGCGTCAACACCCAGGCGTCGGGGGCGAGTTGCGGGGGGCGGTGATCCGGGGCGTCGTACAGCAGGGACAGCCGCCGGCCGTGGAGGGCGGCGCTCTCGGGCTCGGCCACGGCCTTGGCCCGCTCCAGGCGTACCGCTTCGGGGACCTCGGTGTGGTCCGTGCCGTCGACCAGGGCCAGCAGGTCCTGGGCGATGTGCTCGCCGTGTTCGGCGCGGTGCCACAGCACGGTGTGCACACCCGCCTGGACGCACTGGCGCAGCAGCGTGCCGTGGTGGTGCGGTTCGCAGCACACGATCACCGTTCCGGCGTCGCGGTGCACCTCCAGCTGGGCGCGGGCCACCTTGCGGTCGGTGTGCCGGTGGTCGAGGACCAGGCGCTTGGCGTGCGGCAGGGCCGCGGTGCGCTGTTTCCAGCCCGCGTAGCTCTCCCGGGAGCGCTCGGTGGTGCGCACCACCACCCGGCGGGTGATGCCCGGTGCGAACGGCCCGTCCTCGTCGCTGTCGGGCGACTCCCAGGAGTCGACGTCGAGGCCGAGCCAGGCGGACGGCAGGAAGTACTCCACCAGGGCGGTCTCCGGGTCCTCCCTGACCTCGGTGCGCAGTACCCGGCGGATGTCGTCGACGACCTGCTCGCTGCCCGCCTCCGCGTCCCGGACCAGTGCGAGGCGGTGCGCCTGGCCGTCGGCGAAGGTCCAGATCTGGTACGTGAAGCGGCGTCCGGTGGCGGTGGGCAGCAGCTCCACCTGGACGCGCGGCGGGGCGGCGGAGGGGCGCGCGCCGGAGGGCGAGGCAGCGGCATCCGGGGCGCGCACCGGTGACCGGGTGGCCTCGACGTCGGCGCGGAACTGGCTGACCGCCGCCTCGTCCACCCCTGAGCGGGCGGCCACCCGCTCGACCCAGGCGTCCAGGTCCTCGGCGGGATAGACCTCGCCGGCCGCGCGTTCCTCGACGCTGATCCGCACCACCGCCTGCAGCAGCGGTGGCACCGGCGCGCCGGTCGTGGAGCTGAAGCCCTCCAGCGCGTCCATGGTGTCGGCGAGGCCCGCGACGGCGGGGAGTTCCGGGGCGTGCGGGAGCACCCGTTCCAGCAGGGCCCGGGGGTCCGTACGTGTGCAGTGGGCCAGCAGGCCGGAGAGGTCGCGGCGCTGGCGGGTGGTCAGATACTCGCCGGGGCGGACCGTATGGGCGGCGCGGCGCAGCCGTTCCCAGTCCTCGCGGGCGCCGTAGAGGCCGGGACGGGCGTGGGGGTCGTACGGGGCGGCGAGGGCGGGGGGTTCGTAGTCCCGTACCAGGTCGAGGAGTTCGGGGATGCCGCGGCGGACGCCCACCGCGAGGCCGACGAGCCGTTCGAGGTCGGCCGCCGGGCCCGCGGAGGGCCTGCCGAGCCGGGCGGCGAGCCGCTGCTCGCAGGCCAGCACCGCCTCGCGGCCCTTGAGGACCCGCTCCAGTGCGGTGAGCAGCTGCTGGACGCCGCGGCGGGCGGTGGGCACCGCCGAGGGCGGCAGTTCGGGGAGTTCGGCCTCGATGGCGGGGACGCTGATGGCGTACATCGTCGCCGGCGGCGACCCGGGGGCGCCGGACTCCGGGGCACGGTGCACGGCCGCGACGAGGCCGACGACGGCCTGCCGCTCGCGGTCCCACAGCGGCCCGCCGCTGAATCCCTCGGTGACCTGGGCTCCGCCGAGCACGTCCAGCGCGATCCACGGCGGTGCCGAGACCCGCGGCACCGCGCGGACCGTGGGCAGCGGATTGCCGCTGGCCCATAACGCGATGGTCTCCCCCGCGTAGTTGTGCTGCAGGAACGGTGCCGGCTCGGCACCCGGGGGCGGGGCGGCGGTCAGCTCCAGTACGGCGAGGTCGCCGTGGTAGGGCAACCGCCCGGGCCGGACGGGGTCGTTGCCGGCCGCCTTGGCCCTCGGCGGCACCCACATCTCCGGTACGACCCGGGCCGACAGGTCCGCGCCGGCCGCGACATGCGGCAGCCTGAGCGTGACCGTCTCGCTCCGGTCGGGGAGGTCCTGGGTGAAACGCTCCCTGCCCAGTGCGCTGTTGACGACATGGGCACAGGTCAGGACGAGTCGCTCGGCGACCAGTACGCCCGCGCCTACGGCCTGCTCGCCGTGCCGTACGGAGGCGAAGGACAGCTGGAGCGGGGTGTCCGGACCCACGCCCGCGATCATGGTGTCGCCCCGCCCGGTTCACCCGGGTCCCGGCCGAGGTTCCAGGTGGCGGAGACCGTGAAGCTGGCCTCGCCGTTGCCGGAGAACACGCCCAGGCGCAGATCGGATCCGAGGGTGACGCCGAACTCCACCGTGACCTCGTCCGGGCGGTGTTCGCCGCTTGCGATCGAGCGGTGGATCTGCCCGAGGACGCCGCCGAGCGGACGCAGGGCCTCCTCCAGGACCTCACCGCCGCGGGTCAGCGCGCGGCCCATCCGGCTGTCCACGCTGACCGGCTGGGCCGAGCCGAACGCATCGGGCAGCTCCAGCTCGCCGTCGTCGCCGTCGGCGGGGTGCGCGGACCGGCCCGCGTCCGAAGGGCTCTTGGCGACCGGCTCTTCGGCCCGCAGCCACACGACGGTCCCGTCATCCAACTTCAGTGCCACGTCCCCCATGTCGATCAGTCTGACACGAGGCACAGGGCCAACGCGCGCACTTTTGCGTCACACTCCGCCCTTCGGCACCGGGTGCCACCTGCGAAAAGGGGGGCTCCATAGGGGTCGGCACGGAACATGGCGGGCAGGCGCGTCGCGCCTACTCCGCGAGCAGGACCCTGGCCAACTGGCGCGACTGCGCCACCAGTCGGTCCTCGCTGTCCCAGACCTCGGCGTCCTCCTCCAGGAAGCCGCCCGCCATGTTGCGGGTGGTGATGGCGACCCGCAGCGGGCCGGGGGCCGGGCGCCGTCGGACGTGGGTGGTCAGTTCGACGGTGGGGACCCAGCCGGAGATGCCCATGTCGAAGGCGGTGGGCGGCAGCGCGTCGACGGTCAGCAGGAGGGAGAGCGGGTCGGGGTCGCGGCCGTCGGCGAGGCCGAACCAGGCGCGCATCTCGCCCTTGCCGGAGGGGGCGCCGACGGCCCAGCCGGCGGTCGCCGGGTCCAGGCGGATGGCGAGCCGGTCGGCGATCGCGGTGCTCCCGGGGATGGCGGGGCGTTCGCCGGGGGCGCTGTCGGGGCCCAGGCAGTGCTCGTACGGCGGGATGGCGGGCGGCTTGGCGGTCGTGCGGACGTCGTCGGGCAGCGCGCCGAGATCGCCGTAGGAGGCCAGCACCCGCAGCCGCTCGACCTCGCTGCCGTCGTCGGCGAACTGCACGAGGGTGGCGGTGCCGGTCGACATCGTGCGGCCGGTGCGGACCACGTCGGTGCGGATGACGGCGGGGCCCGGGACGGAGGCGGTCAGGTAGTGCGCGGTGACCGAGAGCGGGTCGGGGTGCGGGAGGGCGTCGCCCAGGGCGCGGCCCATGAGGGCGAGGAGGTAGCCGCCGTTGACCGCCTGGATGATCGTCCAGCCGGCGGAGAGGTGGGCGTCATAGACGCCCGGGGCGCGGCGGGCGACCGCCGTGTCGCGGTCGAACTCACTGTTGCCAAGCGTCACCAGAGCCATGGGATGCACGCTACACCGGATAGTTACCGACCGGTAGTGTCAGTTTTGACGACTTCACCCGGAAGCGGTCCGTCCGGCCCTGCGATGATGACGCCATGCTTCACGTGCTCTACCTGGTCGGCGTCGCGGCCTTCGCGGCGAGCGGTGTGCTGGCCGCCTACCGCGCCAACATGGACCCCTTCGGCGGCCTGGTGCTCGCCTTCGCCGCGTCCATCTCCGGCGGGACGTTGCGCGACCTCATCCTCAACCGGCAGCCGCTGTACTGGACGCACGACTGGGTACTGCTGACGGTGATCATCTGTGTCGGCGTCGGCACCATGATCTATCTGCGCTTCTGGACGCTGCCGCGAAAATCCCTGCTGGTCGTCGACGCGATCGGACTCTCCGTCGTCACGGTGATCGGCGCCCGCGCCGCCATCGAGGCGGGCGCCACCCCGCTCGCCGTGATCATCCTGGCCGTGCTGACCGGCGTCGCCGGCGAGGTCATCCGCGATGTGCTGTGCGGGGAGTTCCCCCCGCTGCTGCTGCGCGAGGACGTGTACGCGATCGCCGCGATGGCGGGCGCCTGCTGCCTGCTGCTGCTGCACCACCTCGGCGTCGGCGCCACCCCCGCCGCGGCGGTCTCGGCGGGGGTGGTCTTCGCACTCCGGATGGGCGCGGTCTACCTGGGGCTCCATCTGCCCCGGCCGCAGCAGCTGCGGCCGAGGCCGGGCCAGAAGCACACCGACTGACCCGGCCCGCGGTGCCTACTTGCCGGGCAGCGCCGGCTTCTTGCCCGTGTACAGCCAGGTGTCGAAGAGATCGTCCAGCTGCTGCCCCGAGATCCGCTCGGCCAGCGTGATGAACTGCGAGATCTCCGCGTTGCCGTAGCGGTGCTGACGCGTCCAGGTGGGCAGCAGCTCGAAGAACGCCTTGTCACCGATGCGCTCGCGCAGCATCTGCAGCGTCATCGCGCCCCGCTGGTAGACCGCGCCGTCGAACATGGTGTCCCGCTGCGGGTCGCCGACCTTGATCTTCCAGAAGGGGTCGTCGGCGGGACGGGAGCCATAGGCCTTCAAGAAGGACTCGTGGGCGCCGGCGCGGCCCTTGTGCTCCTCCCACAGCCACTGCGCGTACGTGGCGAAGCCCTCGTTCAGCCAGATGTTGGGCCAGGTCTTCACCGACACCGAGTCGCCGAACCACTGGTGGGCCAGCTCGTGGACGATGGTCGACTCGCTGCGGACCGCCGAGTAGACGGGCTTGGACTGCACCTCCAGGGAGAAGGCGGCGTCGGGCATGTCGTCGACGATGGCGCCGGTCTCCTCGAAGGGGTACGGGCCGAAGACCTTCGACCAGTAGTCGGTGGCCTCGGCCGTGACGGCGTAGACATCGACCTTGCCGGTGGGCAGGGTCGGGTCGGTGGCGACGTAGACGGGGATGCCGCCGGGGGTGGTGCCGGTGCGCACGTCGAACTTCCCGATGGTGGCGGTGGCCAGGTACGAGGCCATCGGCTTGGTCTCGCGCCAGTGGAAGTACGAGCGGTCCCCCTTGACCCGCGAGGAGACCAGACGGCCGTTGGAGACGCCGGTCAGCCCCTTGGGGGCGTCGATGCGGATGTCGTAGGTGGCCTTGTCGCCGGGGTGGTCGCTGGAGGGGAACCACGTCGAGGCGGCGTTCGGCTCGCAGGCGACGAAGACACCGTCCTTGGTCTTCATCCAGCCGTAGTCGGAGCCGAACAGGATGGGGCCGTTGAGCGGCTTCGGTATGCCGCCGTAGGTCACCGTCACGGTGAACCGCTCGCCCTTGCGCAGGCGGGTGGCGGGGGTGACGGTGATCTCGTCCCCGGATCTGGTGAAGGCGGCCTTGCGCCCGTTCACCTTGACCGCGTCGACAGCGAGCTTCTGCAGGTCGAGATCGAAGGAGCGAAGGCTCTCGGTGGCCTTGGCCTTGAGCGTGGCGCGGCCGTCCAGGAGGCCGCTCTCGGGGTCGTAGCTGACGCCGAGGTCGTAGTGCAGGGCGTCGTAGCCGCCGTTGCCCAGCTTGGGGAAGTACGGGTCGCCGACCCCGGGCGCACCGGCCGAGGCGCCGGGTGCGGCGGCCGACACCCCGGGCGCGGCGGCGAGGGTGGCGGCCGAGGCGACCGCGATGGCGAGGGCGAGCAGGCGGGGAGTGCGACGCACGGACCGGGAGAGTGCCATGAGCCGTCCTTTCGAACATGCGAATGAGGGAACAATCGCGCCAACTCTGCACTCTCCCGGCCGGTTTCGCCCGGGATTTTCCCAAGCCCTCAGGTGTTACAGATCACTTGACGCCTGCTGACCGGCCGCGGCGGGCTCCTGCGTGTTCTCCGGGTGGTGGCACGCGACCTGGTGCCCCGTCCGCAGCGCGACCAGCGGCGGCTCGGTGGTGGTGCACACCTCGGTCGCCTTCCAGCAGCGGGTACGGAACCGGCAGCCGGAGGGCGGGTTGATCGGCGAGGGAACGTCGCCCTTGAGCAGGATCCGGTCGCGCTGGGTGCGCCGCTTGGGGTCGGGCACCGGCACGGCGGACAGCAGCGCCTTGGTGTACGGGTGCATCGGCGTCTCGTAGAGCGCCTTGCGGTCGGCCAGCTCCACGATCTTGCCGAGGTACATCACCGCGATCCGGTCCGAGACGTGCCGGATGACCGAGAGGTCGTGGGCGATGATGACGTACGTCAGGCCCAGCTCCTCCTGGAGGTCGTCCATGAGGTTGACGACCTGCGCCTGGATCGACACGTCCAGCGCGGAGACCGGCTCGTCGGCGACGACCAGCTTGGGCTTGAGCGCGAGCGCGCGGGCGATGCCGATGCGCTGGCGCTGGCCGCCGGAGAACTCGTGCGGATAGCGGTTGTAGTGCTCCGGGCTCAGGCCCACCAGCTCCAGCAGCCGCTGCACTTCCTTCTTCACGCCGCCCTCGGGCTCGACGCCCTGGAGGCGGAAGGGGGTGGAGACGATCCCGCCGATGGTGTGGCGGGGGTTCAGCGAGCCGTACGGGTCCTGGAAGATCATCTGTACGTCGCGGCGCATCGGGCGCAACTTGCCCGGCGACAGATGGGTGATGTCCGTGCCCTGGAACTCGATCGAGCCGCCGGTCGGCTCGTCGAGCCGGGTGATCAGCCGGCCCATCGTCGACTTGCCGCAGCCGGACTCGCCGACGACGCCGAGCGTCTCGCCCGGCCGTACGTCGAAGTCGATGCCGTCGACCGCCTGCACCGCCCCGACCTGCCGCTTGAGCAGGCCCTTGGTGATCGGGAAGTGCCGCACCAGCCCGCGGACCCTGAGCAGCGGCTCGGGGTCGGCGGAGCGCTGCTCGGCCGCGGCCGAGGCCTGCGGGCCCTTCTGGAGCGGGATCTTGTTGTTCTGGTCGTCAGTCGTCTCGGTCACAGCTTCGGCGCAATCTCTTCGGTCCAGATACGCTCCCGCTCCTCCGGCGCCATGTGGCAGGCGGAGAAGTGCCCTCCCCCGCCGGCTACGCCCTCATTGGCGGGGGTGCCCCCACTGCCGGCCTCGCGCAGTTCGGGGCGGACGGTACGGGTGAGGTTGTCCTTGGGCACATCCGCGTACGGGCAGCGGGGGTTGAAGGCACAGCCGGACGGGACGTTGATCAGGCTGGGCGGGGAGCCCTTGACCGGGATCAGCCGCTCGGTCTGGTCGCGGTCGATGCGCGGCATGGAACCGAGCAGGCCCCAGGTGTAGGGGTGCTGCGGCTCGTAGAAGACCTTCTCGGCCGGGCCGCGCTCGACGCACCGCCCGCCGTACATCACCAGCAGGTCGTCGGCGAGCTCGGCGACCACCCCGAGGTCGTGGGTGATGATGATGACCGCCGAGCCGAACTCCTTCTGCAGATCGCGGATCAGGTCCAGGATCTGCGCCTGGACGGTGACGTCCAGGGCGGTGGTCGGCTCGTCCGCGATCAGCAGCTCGGGGTTGTTGACCAGCGCCATCGCGATCATGGCGCGCTGGCGCATACCGCCGGAGAACTGGTGCGGATGGTCGTCCACACGCTTGTCCGGCTGCGGGATGCCGACCCGGTCGAGCATCTCGATCGCCCGCTTGCGCGCGGTCTTCTTGTCCACGTCGTTGTGGACCCGGTAGGCCTCCATGATCTGCTTGCCGACCGAGTAGAAGGGGTGCAGCGCGGACAGCGGATCCTGGAAGATCATCGCCATCTCGCGGCCGCGCAGCCGGCGCACCTCGTCGGGGTCGGCGGAGACCAGCTCCTTGCCGTCCAGCCAGATCTCACCGGACATCCGCACCCGGCTGCGCTGCTGGCGCGAGGCGCGGTGCAGGCCCATGACGGCGAGCGAGGTCACCGACTTTCCGGAGCCGGACTCGCCGACGATGCCGAGCGTCTGGCCCTTCTCCAGGCTGAAGGTCAGCCCGTCGACGGACTTCACCAGGCCGTCGTCGGTGGGGAAGTGGACCTTGAGGTCCCGCACCTGGAGGAAGGCCGCCGGCCGCGGTCCCGGCTCGGTGGCGGCCGACGCGGGCTCGGCCGCGGTGCTCTGGGACTTCTCTACGGTCTTGTCCTCGGAGGAGTCGGTCACGAGAGCCTCACCCGCGGGTCGACGGCGGCGTACAGAACGTCCACCACCAGATTGCATATGACGATGAAGAACGCGGCGAGCAGGGTGACGCCGAGGATGTTCGGCAGGTCGTTGGCGTTGATCGCCTCGACCGCGAAGGCGCCGACCCCCTTGAGCGAGAAGACCTGTTCGGTGATGAGCGCACCACCGAGCAGCAGGCCCAGGTCCATGCCGAAGACCGTGATGATCGGGGTGAGCGCGGCCCGCAGACCGTGCCGCACCACCACCTTGCGCTCGCGCAGGCCCTTGGCGCGGGCCGTACGGATGTAGTCCTCGCTCAGCGTCTCCAGCATGCCGGCCCGGGTGAGCCGGGCGTAGAGCGCGGAGTAGAGGAAGGCCAGGGTGACCCAGGGCAGGACCAGCGTCCGGGCCCACAGGAACGGGTCCTCCAGCAGCGGCACGTAGTCGCTGCGTTCGAAGATCGGCCACTGGTAGGTGAACAGGGCCAGCGCCAGCGCGCCGGTGAAGAACATCGGGAGGGAGACGCCGGCCAGCGCGACGCCCATCGCCATCCGGTCGAAGACCGAGCCGGGGCGCAGCGCGGAGAGCACGCCGGTGGCGACACCGGAGACGACCCACAGCACGGCCGCGCCGGCGGCCAGCGAGAGGGTCACCGGGAGCCGGGACTGGATCTCCGGCCACACCTCGATGTGGGTCTTGAAGGAGTAGCCGAAGCACGGCACATGGCACTTGGCCGCTTCCGGACCGAACTTGTAGTCGACGCCGACGAAGATGCCCTTGAGGAAGTCCCAGTACTGCTCGTACACGGGCTTGTCCAGGCCGAGGTTCTTCTTGACCGCGGCGATGTCCGCGGGCGTGGGGGCCTTTCCGATGTACTGCTGGGCAAGCTGGTCGGTGCTCTGCCCGGCCAGCTTCGGCAGCAGGAAGAAGATGCCGAAAGTGACCGCGCTGACGATCAGCAGCAGGATCACTGCGCTGATCAACCTGCGGATGATGTACGAGAACACGGGGATGCGGCGTCGGCGCCGCGGGCCGGCCGGAACCGGACCGCGGACACCAATGCCTTCACCTGCCTTCCAGGGCTGCTACTTCTTGACGCCGATGTTGAGGTAGTCGTACTGACCGCTGAAGGCCGAGGTGGACACCAGGTTGGTGGCCTTGGGCGAGCGGTACATCAGGACCTTGAAGTAGGTGAGCGGGACCAGCGCCGCCTGCTCCATCGTCTTCTTGTCGATCTCGGCGTACGCCTTCTCGCGGGCCGCCTTGTCGGTGTTGGCGATGGCGGTGTCGAGCAGCTTGTTGATCTCCGGGTCGTCCAGCTGGGACAGGTTGGTGTTACCGGACTTGCTGATCGCCTTGCCGTTGAGGATCTGCTGCAGGTAGCCGTAGCCGGTCGGGAAGTCCGAGCCCCACTGCATCATGATCAGGCCGACGTTGTTCTTCTTGTTGAACTCCGGCACACCGGCGTAGTCCGAGAAGTACTTGCTGGTCGGGTACGACTGGATCTTGGCCGTGACGCCGATCTTCTTCAGCGACTCGATGACCGAGGTGGCCGCGTCGACCTCGTCCTGGCGGTCGTTGCGGGCCAGGATCGTGGTGGTGGTCTTGCCGGCGCCGCACTTGTCCCAGTGCTTCTTGGCCTCGGTCAGGTCCAGCTTGTCGCCGTTGTACTTCTGCGGGTACAGGTCGTACTTCTGGTAGCCGTCGATGTCGGTCGGCAGGACCGTGGAGGCCAGCTCACCGCGGATCGGGCCGCCGAGCGAGGTCTGCACGGCCTTCTTGTCGATCGCGTACTCGACGGCCTTGCGGCACTCCAGGTTGTCGAACGGCTTCGCCTTGGTGTTGATCGCCGTGTAGACCAGGCGCTGACCGAGCGCGTTGTCGGTGTTGGCCTTCTCCTTGGAGTCCGTCAGGAGCTGGGCCTGCGTCTGGCCGTCCACACCGCGGCCCGCCAGGTCGACCAGGGTGTTGCCGGACTGGAGGTCCTTGTCGATGGTCGACTGGGCGACCTTCAGCTTCAGGACGATCTTGTCGGGCAGCTGCTTGCGCAGCGGGTCGTTCTTCGCCGACCACTGCGGGTTGCGCACGAGGGTGAGCTGCTTGCCCTCCTCGTAGCTCTCGAACTTGTACGAGCCGGTGGACAGCACGGACTTGGTGTAGTCCGCGCCCTTGTCCTTGGCCTTCGGGACCGGAGCGGTCTGCGGGGCGCTGACCAGGTAGTCGAACTCCGCGAACGGCTTCTTGAGGTGGAAGACGATCGTGTGGTCGTCCGGGGTCTCGATGGACTTGAGCCCTTCCTTGCTCTTGTCCTTGTAGGGCCCCTTGTAGCCGCCCTCGTTGTCCTTGAGGAACTGCTGGAAGTAGTTCGGGCCCAGCGAGAGGGTGTCGCGCGCGAAGTTGGAGCGCTCGACCGCGTACTTGACGTCCTGCGCGGTGACCGCGGAGCCGTCCTCGTACTTCACGCCCTTGCGGATCTTGTACGTCCAGGTCCGGCCGCCGTCGCTGGGCTTGCCCATCTCCTCGGCGAGGTCCGGGACCAGTTCGTTGCCCTTCGTGCCGGGGCCCGGCTTGAAGGTGGTCAGCGGGCGCGCGTAGAGCCGGCTGAAGTTGTAGATGAAGGCGTAGTACGTGTTGCCCGGGTCGAACGACTCGGGGGCGTCGCTCATCGCGTAGTTGACGGTGCCGCCCTTCGCGTCCGAGGCGTTGACGACGCCCTTGGTGGCGGCGTTCGCCTCGGCCGAGCCGTCCGAGGAGCCCTTGCCCCCGCTGCAGCCGGCCAGCAAAAGGCCCGCACTGGTGATGGCCGCTATCGCCGCGACCGGAACTGACCTTCGCATGATGGTCCGTGTCCCCTTCGTTCGTCGAGAAACTTCACACGTCAAAACTTCACTGGCGGTGGAGATTTGTGGGCGCCGGCGCCCGGCGGGCCGTCAGCGGCTGCGCGGGTCCAGCGCGTCCCTCAGGCCGTCACCGAGCAGGTTGAACGCGAGCACGGTGACGAAGATCGCGAGGCCGGGGACGATCATGTACTGGGGGTCGACCTCGTAGTACTTGACGGCCTGGTTGAGCATGCCGCCCCAGGACGCCTGGGGCGGCTGGATACCGACGCCCAGGAAGCTCAGGGCCGCCTCGAAGAGGATGTTGGAGGGGATCAGCAGCGTCGAGTAGACGATGACCGGACCCACCAGGTTGGGCAGCAGCTCACGGAAGAGGATGAACGGCCCGCGCGCACCCATGCCGCGGGCGGCGTCGACGAATTCACGCTCGCGCAGCGACAGCGTCTGCGCACGCACGATGCGGCCCATGTACGGCCAGTTGAAGAAGCCGATCACGAAGATCAGCACCGAGATGTGCAGCGGCAGGCCGTCCAGGCCGAAGGCGCCGCCCTGCAGCGAGGCGGAGATCGCGATGGCGAACAGCAGCAGCGGGAAGGCCAGGAAGACGTCCATCATCCGGCTGATGAAGGCGTCCACCCGTCCGCGGTAGAAGCCGGCGACCACACCCAGCACGGTGCCGATGGCGACCGACAGCAGCGTCGCGCCGAACGCCACGATCAGCGACACCCAGGAGCCCTCCAGGATCCGGGCGAGCAGATCGCGGCCGAACTTCGGGTCCACGCCGAGCGGGTGGTCCCCGCTCATCCCGCCGAAGTCCCCCTTGGGAAGCGTGGTGTTGGGGTCGATCAGCGACTGGTTGGGGGTGTTGGGGTCCAGGCCGAGCAGGGCCTGGAGGGGGCGGGAGAGCGCGGCGAGGACGACGAGCAGGATGACAACGATGGCACCCGCCACCGCGACCTTGTCCCGCCGGAAGCGCAGCCATGCGATCTGGCCGAGCGAGCGCCCTTCGATGCGCTTGCCCTCCACGCCTTTCAGCACCGCTTCCGGCTGCGCTTCGGCAGCCGCCCCGGTGGTCTCGATCGGTGCGGTCACGGTGCCCTTGACCCCTCTCGGCCGGCGGTGGCCGGCCCCTGCCCGCCGCAAAAGCGGCCTGATTCACATCACTGGTGCAATTCGGTGCAAGTACTGCGGGCATCGCGGAACTTCACACAGTGGAAGTCGGAGATTCACGCGACGCCCTACGGGATGACGCTCGATGACGCTCGTACAAAGGACCGAGGCCCTCGGTGTTTCCGGAGTCTTCATCCCCTTCGCGATCAGTCACCAGCCCTGACCGGGAAAGGATGCGCAACTGTGATGTGCTCCACGGCTTTCCGTTATACGGACGCACGTTCGGGCTGAGCGGAGCGAATGTCCACGGGAGCGGACCTCAACCGTGAGGAATACGGGGCGAATTCACCCCGGAACCGACACCTCGACGACACTCTCCGTCACCGGAGGGCATCGCCGAGGAACTCCGGCCGGGCGGCCGGCGGGTGGGTCAGTAAGGGCGCGGGTAGCCGTAGCCGTACGAGGGCGCGGGGGCCGGCTGACCCTGCGGCTGAACGTAGCCGTCCCGGTCGAAGAACGGCCGCGCACAGGCCCGCATCCACATCGCGACCGGGTCGTAGTCGTCGTTCATCGCGACCGTGGAGACCGGCAGTCCGTCCGGAACCGCACCGATCGACTGCTGGATCATCAACCGGGCCGAATCCACCGCTTGTTGGCCGGTGTCGTACAGATCCAGCCCGACCGCCAGATACGGGGCACCGAGCGCGGGCTGCACCCAGGCCCGGCGCAACGACCGCACGGCGGGGGTGCGGTGGGCGTTCTGGGCCAGCAGGGCGTAGAACTGCGGGATGTCGATGACCGGCTCGGAGATCCGCAGCGGGCCGGCCGGCAGCCGGTCGAGGCCGCCGGCGATGCGGCGCAGGTCCAGCCAGGGGATGCCGACACCGCCACCGGGGGCGTGCGGGTTCAGCCACAGGCCCCAGCGGTCCGGGAAGAGCGCGCCGGCGATCTCCAGGCCGCCGACGACCTCGTGGTCGCGGTTCCAGCCGGAGGCGGCGAGTTCGGGCGCGGAGGTCACGCACGGCGCGTAGCCGAGGCCGTCGACCTCCATGTTTCCGTACTGCGCGTCGGGGGAGCCGGCCCGGCCGTGCCACAGCAGCATCCAGACCTGGCCCGCGGCGAGCGCCTGCAGCAGCGCCTCATAGGCGTCGTAACGGCCGGGCGAGACCTGCTGGAGCAGCTGCTCCAGCGCTCCGGCCGCCGCCGGCCCCTGATGCGCACCCGCGCTCACGTGGTCCGTCCCTTCATCTCGGCAGGGCACGTGTGGGTGCGCCCGCGCGTCATCCAACCAGCTTACGAGTGGTCGCGAGAGTAGAAGGGCCGCACGCGCTCCAGCATCCAGTCGGCGACCGGGTCGCCGTGGGCGAGATCGAGCATCACCAACTGCACCGGCCAGGGCACCGGGACCGCGCCGAGCGCACGTCCCAGGGCCGCCAGGACCGTCTCGCGGGCGGTGCCGTCGTGCAGCGCGGCAGGGTCCACGGCGAGCTGAACACCGACGAACAGTGTGGGCGTGTCGCCCTCGACACTAGCCAGGGCACGCCGGGCAGTCAGGACAATTCCGGCACCGGAGAACTCCAGCCCGGCGCCGGCCAGGAAGTCCACCGGCTCCTCCTGCCAGTCCGGCTCGAAGAGCCGCACCCGCCCGCCGCTGGGCAGCCCCTCGACCCCGTGGCGGCCCTGCCGGCACAGCTCGGCCACCGCGGGCGGCGGCAGCGGGACCCCGACCGTGCCGTCCGGGTTGACCGCGATCCCGATCCTCGGCGGCAGCCCGCGGGCGAACTCCCCGGCCGGGGCGACGGTGAAGGACATGTGCGAGCCGACCACCCGCAGGAACTCCTGCTCGGAGCTGTAGACCGGGACATGGGCCACCCCGCCGATCTCGACGGTGGGCAGGTCCAGGCCGCGGGCACCCGGGCCCGCGCTCTCCGGGCCCCCGCCGTTGGGCAGCGGCACCCACACCCGGCTGCGCCCCAGGACCTCGACGATCCGGCCGCCGGCGCCCGGATGCCCGACCGACGCGGCGAGCACCTCCTCGAGCTCGTTCGCCGGCCACGCCAGCTGCGGTATCCCCTGCTCCGGAAGACTCATCTGTACCCACCCGTTCCGACCACGCCAATCGCCCAACGACCCTAGACGAGAAAACCCGCAGGCGGTTCATACGGGGGCGGGGTACGGCACACCCGGAATCCGCAGTCCGCTCAGTGGAAGGCGACCGTCTTCAGTGCGCTCGCCGCCCGCCGGTCCAGCAGGACCACCGAGCTGAACCCCTTCGGCGGCCCGGCCGTCTCCGCCGCGGCGACCAGCCGGCCCACCGCCCTGCGGTGCCGCGCGAAGGCGTACCCCGACACCCCGCGCCCGCGCGCCTCCTGGCCGGACCGCGCCACCTCCGGCGGCACGTCGAGCAGCACCAGATGCAGCCCGCGCCCGCCGCGCGCCGCCGACCGGGCGACCCAGCGGCGCACCCAGGCCAGCGTTCCGCAGTCGTGCACCACCACGCTGTCCCCCGACGCGAGCGCACGGCCCAGCGCGAGATAGTGCGCGGCCCGCACCAGCGGGCGGTACAGCCCGTACGGCAGCCGGCGCAGCCTGCCGCGCCCCCAGCGCTCGCGGACGTCCTGCGAATCGATGCGGTGCACCACGGGGCCGCGGCCGTCCGACGACGGCACCACCCGGTGCATCAGAGTGCTCTTTCCGCTGCCCGGCAGCCCGGAGACCACCACCAGGTCACCGGCGGCGAACCGCAGCTCCGCAGTGCCGCGGGCGCGCTTCCGGCCGCGCAGGTCCCTCACCCGAGTACCGCGCCCCGGCCGGACGACGGACCGCGCCGCGCGCCGGGCCGGGGGCCCGGCGGCGGGTGCCGCCACCGGCGCGCCCGGGGGCACGACCCCTGAAGTGGCCGCGAATGCCGCTTCCCTCTGCACCGTGATCGCCCTCCCCGTCCAGTTCCGGTCCGAGTCCGTCCCTTACCCGCAGAGTGTCAAGAAAAGGTAATGCCCATCAAGGCGATTGTCCGATCTGTCGGCGTGGCGGGCCCGGTCCTGGACGGGGCGGCGACCGGGGCTCCTCGATCCGGCGTTCCCGTGTAATGATGTGGCCGCCACGTGCACGTCCGAAGCTCATCCGTGCACCGCCAACTCCATACCGGCCGCTTGAATCCGCGCGGGAGAGTCCCCGGCCGCCACGGCGGGGCGCCGAAGGAGCAAGTCCTCCCTTGAATCTCTCAGGCCCCTATACCGCGCGGGCGAGGCAGATCTGAAAAGCGAGCCACTGCCCGGTTGCACGGGGCGGCTCCACCCAAGGTGCAAACCGGGTCCGTTCGCGGGATCCCGGTGAACCTCTCAGGTTCCGATGACAGATGGGGAGAACGTCTTGTCACCCATGCCTGGGAGCCCAGAACCATGACAGATGCCCCCCGCCGCACCGCGCTGGACGCCACCCACCGCGCGCTCGGCGCGACCATGACCGACTTCGCCGGCTGGGACATGCCGCTGCGCTACGGCAGTGAGCGCGACGAACACGTCGCCGTCCGCACCCGCGCCGGTCTCTTCGACCTCTCCCACATGGGTGAGATCACCGTCACCGGCCCGCAGGCCGCCGACCTCCTGGACTACGCGCTGGTCGGCAACATCGGCGGCGTCAGTACCGGCCGCGCCCGCTACACCATGATCTGCGAGGACGGCGGCGGCATCCTGGACGACCTGATCGTCTACCGGCTCGCCGACCAGGAGTACATGGTCGTCGCCAACGCCTCCAACGCCCAGGTGGTGCTGGACGCGCTGAGTGCGCGAGCGGGCGGCTTCGACGCCGCGATCCGCGACGACCGGGACGCCTACGCGCTGCTCGCCGTGCAGGGACCGGAGTCCCCGGGGATCCTCAAGTCGCTGACCGACGCCGATCTGGACGGACTGAAGTACTACGCCGGTCTGCCCGGCACGGTCGCCGGCGTCGACGCGCTGATCGCCCGTACGGGATACACCGGCGAGGACGGCTTCGAGCTGTTCGTGCGGCCGGCGGACGCGGTGGCCCTGTGGGAGGCGCTGGCCGCGGCCGGCAAGGACGCCGGCCTGGTGCCCTGCGGTCTGTCCTGCCGCGACACGCTGCGCCTGGAGGCGGGCATGCCGCTGTACGGGCACGAGCTGACCACCGCCACCACGCCGTTCGACGCGGGCCTGGGCCGGGTCGTGAAGTTCGAGAAGACCACCAACAACGGCGACTTCGTGGGCCGCGCCGCGCTGGCGGCGGCCGCCGAGCGCGCCGAGACCGACCCGCCGCGCAAGCTGGTCGGCCTGATCGCCGAGGGCCGCCGGGTTCCGCGCGCCGGATACCCGGTCGTCACGGCCGACGGCACGGTCATCGGCGAGGTCACCTCCGGGGCCCCCTCCCCCACCCTCGGCAAGCCGATCGCCATCGCCTACGTCGACGCCGCCTACGCCACACCGGGCACCGAGGGTGTCTGCGTGGACATCCGTGGAAGCCATGAGCCGTACGAGGTCACCGCGCTGCCCTTCTACAAGCGGCAGAAGTAGCGGTTCACCCCCGGCATCCCCGGCAGTGGCGCGCGCCCGCGTGTCTCACTGTGCAAGACCCTCCCCCGGACTTCGCCCGGGGAGGCGCCCCCATGCACGATCACACCCTCGCGTACAGGAGAATCGAGCCATGAGCAACCCCCAGCAGCTGCGCTACAGCAAGGAGCACGAGTGGCTGACGGACGCCGTGGAGGGCGTCTCGACGGTCGGTATCACCGAGCACGCGGCCAACGCGCTCGGCGACGTGGTCTTCGTGGAGCTTCCCGCGGTCGGCTCGACGGTCACGGCGGGCGAGTCCTGCGGTGAGCTGGAGTCGACCAAGTCCGTCAGCGATCTCTACTCGCCCGTGGACGGCGAGATCGTCGAGGTCAACGAGGATGTCGTCGGCGACCCCTCGCTGGTGAACTCCGCCCCGTTCGAGGGCGGTTGGCTGTTCAAGGTGAAGGTCAGCGGCGAGCCGGAGGACCTGCTCTCGGCCGACGAGTACACCGCCTTCGCCGCCGGCTGATCCCGGACCCCTCTCCCCAGGAAGACTCATGTCGCTTCTCAACAGCTCCCTGCACGAGCTCGACCCCGACGTCGCCGCCGCCGTCGACGCCGAGCTGCACCGCCAGCAGTCCACCCTCGAAATGATCGCGTCGGAGAACTTCGCCCCCGTCGCCGTCATGGAGGCCCAGGGCTCCGTCCTCACCAACAAGTACGCCGAGGGCTACCCCGGCCGCCGCTACTACGGCGGCTGCGAGCACGTCGACGTGGTCGAGCAGATCGCGATCGACCGCATCAAGGCCCTCTTCGGCGCCGAGGCCGCCAACGTCCAGCCGCACTCCGGCGCACAGGCCAACGCCGCCGCCATGTTCGCCCTCATCAAGCCGGGCGACACCATCCTGGGCCTCAACCTCGCCCACGGCGGCCACCTCACCCACGGCATGAAGATCAACTTCAGCGGCAAGCTGTACAACGTCGTGCCGTACCACGTCGACGAGAAGACCAACCTGGTCGACATGGAGGAGGTCGAGCGCCTCGCCAAGGAGCACCGCCCCAAGCTGATCGTGGCCGGCTGGTCCGCCTACCCGCGCCAGCTGGACTTCGCGGCCTTCCGCCGGATCGCCGACGAGGTCGGCGCGTACCTCATGGTCGACATGGCGCACTTCGCCGGCCTGGTGGCCGCGGGTCTGCACCCCAACCCGGTGCCGCACGCCCACGTCGTGACCACCACCACCCACAAGACGCTCGGCGGCCCCCGCGGCGGCGTCATCCTGTCCACCCAGGAGCTCGCCAAGAAGATCAACTCCGCGGTCTTCCCCGGCCAGCAGGGCGGTCCGCTGGAGCACGTCATCGCGGCGAAGGCGGTCTCCTTCAAGGTCGCCGCCTCCGAGGACTTCAAGGAGCGCCAGCAGCGCACCCTCGAAGGCGCCAAGATCCTCGCCGAGCGCCTCGTCCAGGACGACGTCAAGCAGCACGGTGTCTCCGTCCTGTCCGGCGGCACCGACGTCCACCTCGTCCTGGTCGACCTGCGCGACTCCGAGCTCGACGGGCAGCAGGCCGAGGACCGCCTCCACGAGGTCGGCATCACCGTCAACCGCAACGCGATCCCCAACGACCCCCGTCCGCCGATGGTCACCTCCGGCCTGCGCATCGGCACCCCGGCCCTGGCCACCCGCGGCTTCACGGCCGAGGACTTCCGCGAGGTCGCCGACATCATCGCCGAGGCCCTCAAGCCCGCCTACGACGCCGAGGCCCTCAAGGCCCGGGTCACGGCGCTCGCGGAGAAGTACCCGCTGTACCCGTCGCTGTGACGCGTCTCATGCGGTGATCCTCCGCGCCGCCGGTCACCGGCGGCGCGGAGGCCGAACGGGCCGTGAGCCCGGGGCCGTTGGTCCCGGGCTCACCGTCTGCGTGCCCGCTCTTCTCCCTCCCTTCGCGAAATCACGTGGAAAATCCGGTGATTCGCGAGAAATAAGGTGGCCCACGGCAGATGGCAGCCGCCCCTCCTCCGTGAAGGGGGCACTTCTCGACGCAGGACGGACGACACATCCCATGGACATGAGCGCGGGCGAGCGCAAGGGGCTCAGCCTCTTCGCCCTCATCATGATCGGCATAGGCTCGATCTTCGGCTCCGGCTGGCTCTTCGGCGCCGGTGCCGCCGCCCAGGTGGCGGGCCCCGCGGCGCTGGTCGCATGGGTGATCGGCGCCGTCTTCATCGGCATGATCGCGATGTCCTACGCGGAGGTCGGCTCGGCCTACCCGATCCCCGGCGGCATGGCCCGCTACGGCCATCTCTCCCACGGGCCGGTGCTCGGCTTCCTCACCGGCTGGGCCGTGTGGATCGCGGTCGCCTCGCTCATCCCGATCGAGTCGATCGCCGCCACCCAGTACATGACGTCCTGGAGCTTCGGCTGGGCGAAGGGGCTGGTCGACCCGGCCACCCATCAGCTCACCCTCTCCGGCATCTGCACGGCACTGGCGCTGACCGTCGCCCTCTGGCTGACCTGCTACTGGTCGGTCCAGCTGCTGGCCCGTGCCAACACCGTGCTCACCCTGGTCAAGTTCGCCATCCCGGTGCTCGCCGTGCTGGCCCTGATCGGTTCCGGCTTCCACACCTCGAACTTCACCTCGCAGGGCGGGTTCGCCCCGTACGGCTGGCCGGCCGTGCTCACCGCCGTCACCACCTGCGGCGTGATCTTCGCCTTCAACGGCTTCCAGGCCGTGGTCAACCTCGGCGGGGCCGCCAGGAACCCGGGCCGGGCCATCCCGATCGCCCTGGTCGGCGCGCTCGCACTGGGCCTGGTGATCTATCTGGCGCTGCAGACCGCCTATCTCGGCTCCGTACCTCCCGAGCAGCTCCAGCGGGCCGGCGGCTGGCAGGGCGTGAACCTCAGCTCGCCGTTCGCCGACCTCGCCAAGCTGCTGATGCTGCACTGGGTGGTCACGCTGCTGCAGTTCGGCGCCTTCATCTCGCCGGCCGGCTCCAACATCGCCAATGTCGCCTCGGCCGCGTACATGGTGACCAATCTCGCCGAGACCGGCTTCTTCCCCAGGAAGCTGGCGGCCGTGCACCCGCGCTACGGCACCGCACGCCCCGCGATGTGGCTCAACCTCGGCTTCTCCGTCCTGCTGCTGCTCACCGTCGGCCGCAGCTGGCAGGCGCTGGCCGGGGTGGTCTCGGCGGCCATGGTCATCTCATATCTGATCGGCCCGATCGCGGTGGGCGTCCTGCGGCGGACCGAGCCGGACCTGCCGCGCCCCTTCCGGCTCCCCGCCGCCGGGTTCCTGTGCCCGCTCACCTTCACCTTCGCCGCCTGCGCCCTGTACTGGTCGAAGTGGCCGGACACCGGCAAGGTCGCCGTGCTGACGCTGGTGTCCGTGCCGATCGCGGCGCTGGTGCTGCGGCGCAAGGGCGAGACCCGGTTGTCACGGCAGTTCGCGCCGGCCTGGTGGATGGTCCTCTTCCTGGTCTGGATGGCGGCGCTGTCGGCGCTGGGCAGCCCGGACTTCGGCGGCCGTGGCATCATCCCCGGCGGCCTGGACATCGCCCTGGTCGCGCTCTCGGCCCCGGCCTTCTACTTCTGGGCCGTACGTGCCGGGGTCGGGGCCCGGGCGGCGGGCCTGACCGGCTCGTTCTCCGCCGCCGTATCCGTTCCGACACCCACTGCTACGCCCGAGGACCAACGCCCGATGGCTTCCGTCTGACGGCACCGCGCCGGGTCCGGGTTACGCTCGACAAACGGCGCAGAAACGCACCTCCTGCCCCATTGCTCCACCGTCCACCACGAGCAGACAAGGGAGTCCGCCACCGTGGCCATCTCCGTCTTCGACCTCTTCTCCATCGGCATCGGCCCCTCCAGCTCCCACACCGTCGGCCCCATGCGCGCCGCCCGGATGTTCGTCGGACGCCTCAAGAAGGACGGCCTGCTCGCCCAGACGGTCAAGGTGCGCGCCGAACTCTTCGGCTCCCTCGGCGCCACCGGCCACGGCCACGGCACCCCCAAGGCCGTCCTCCTCGGCCTGGAGGGCCACTCCCCGCGCACCGTGGACGTGGAGAGCGCCGACGACGAGGTGGAGCGCATCCGCACCACCAAGCGGCTGCGGCTGCTGGGCGCCGAGATAGGCGGCGCGCACGAGATCGACTTCGACGAGTCGACCGAACTGATCCTGCACCGCCGCCGCGCCCTGCCGTACCACGCCAACGGCATGACCCTCTACGCCTACGACGCCGCGGGCGCCCCGCTGCTGGAGAAGACGTACTACTCGGTGGGCGGCGGCTTCGTCGTGGACGAGGACGCGGTCGGCGAGGACCGCATCAAGCTCGACGACACCGTGCTGAAGTACCCCTTCCGCACCGGCGACGAGCTGCTGCGCCTGTCCCAGGAGACCGGCCTGTCCATCTCCGCGCTGATGCTGGAGAACGAGAAGGCCTGGCGCACCGAGGAGGAGATCCGGGCCGGGCTGCTGGAGATCTGGCAGGTCATGCAGGCCTGCGTGGCTCGCGGGATGTCCCGCGAGGGCATCCTGCCCGGCGGGCTGAAGGTCCGCCGCCGGGCCGCCACCGCCGCCCGCGCACTGCGCGCCGAGGGCGATGCGCCGGCCCACGCGATGGAGTGGGTCACCCTCTACGCCATGGCCGTCAACGAGGAGAACGCCGCCGGCGGCCGGGTCGTGACCGCCCCCACCAACGGCGCCGCCGGCATCATCCCGGCCGTCCTGCACTACTACCTCAACTTCGTGCCCGGCGCGGACGAGGACGGCATCGTCCGCTTCCTGCTCGCCGCCGGCGCCATCGGCATGCTCTTCAAGGAGAACGCCTCCATCTCCGGCGCCGAGGTCGGCTGCCAGGGCGAGGTCGGCTCCGCCTGCTCCATGGCCGCCGGCGGCCTGGCCGAGGTCCTCGGCGGCTCGGTGGAACAGGTCGAGAACGCCGCCGAGATCGGCATGGAGCACAACCTCGGCCTGACCTGCGACCCGGTCGGCGGTCTCGTCCAGATCCCCTGCATCGAACGCAACGGCATGGCCTCGGTCAAGGCCGTCACCGCCGCCCGCATGGCCCTGCGCGGCGACGGCCGCCACCACGTCTCCCTCGACAAGGTCATCAAGACCATGAAGGACACCGGCGCCGACATGAGCGTCAAGTACAAGGAGACCGCCCGCGGCGGGCTCGCGGTGAACATCATCGAGTGCTGAGGTCGCAGCTCGCTCGTAGGCCCTGACCAGCGTGTTTTCATTTCTCAGCGCTGGCAGGGCCTTCCCCGCTCACGCAGCACAAGTTCCCTGAAACCCCCGGGAAACCCGACCTGCCACGGCCCGTCCCATGAGAGGTCCTGGATGACCGTGACGCGAGCGCCTGGGGGCATGAAACCTGCTGACCCCGACGTGCGGCGCAAAGGCCTGCGCGAATTGCTGCGAGAAGTCGGCCCTTGACAGGACGGTACTCGGAGCGGCTGCGGTACACGTCGATGGGTTCACCTTCCGGCCCTTCCCGGGCGCCGTATACATAGCCGTCCTCACCACCACGTCATGGTGCCCCCAGCAAGAATCCTTCTTCCGGGGTTTTCCGAGCGATTCTCGAACTCCCGGAAATATTGCAGACATCGAACGGCTTTGACCTCCGACATCGCGATACCCACGGCCATTGCCCACCGGCGTCTTCCCGCACACGGTGCAGCCCTCCAGCCTTCATGAGGCCGGAGGGCTGATTCAGGGACCATGGCGATCACGACGATCGCTGCAACGGATCCCGGAAAAGTACCTGGAGCAGCGACGGAGCCGGCCTACTGGAGAATCACCGTGACGCCATAGCGTTCAAGGAGTTCCACGATCTCCTCGACGTAGGAGTTCTGTCCGTCCGGGTGGTTCACGACCCCGGCCAACGACCGTCGTGCGATGTCCACGTCGTGCCAGATGAGCGTGAAGGGCGGTACCACACCGAACCCGCCGTGCAGGCAGTCGTTGAGCGCCTGCCAACCCCCACCGTAATAGCCACCGGGTCCTTGGAGTGCTTCGCCCATGGCGCAGTGCAAGCCGGGTACATCCGTGACGAATGTGCCGTCGAGGTGGTAGGTACCGCCTACCTCGTCGCTACCCCGGCTACTCCCGGTGTGGAATGCAAGGCCAAGCCACGCAGTCCTGCCCTCCGAGGTGTACTGAGCCCACTGATTGGGCGCACTGGGGACCCCCGAGTACCAGGCCTCCCAGACCGGGCGGGCAAGCAGCGGCGGCGAGCTCTCCACACCGTCGGCGAGGGAGAGGTCGATCAGGTCGTCCCCGAGGGCCGACGGGCCTGATCCGGTGACGCTCAGGTAGAGACGCCGACTCGCCATCGGCCGGCCCGTGCGGTCCAGCGCCCAGAGTTCGGCCCAACGCTCCTCCGACGTGCGAAGCGCGACGAGCAGTTCCTCCGTGGGCTCGCAGCCGGTGATTTCCATAGGCGTCTCTGCGGGGCCGGGCCGTTCCATGCGCAGACCGTCGACCCCCTTGCAGGTGCCCAGGGAATCGTTACCGTTGAGCAGCTCGTACCGCGGCGAAGCGGGCAGCTCGACGGGCCACTCCTCCGACTCTTCCACGCCGGCCTCGACGATGACGTCGACCAGCGCAGGATCGCTTTCGGACGGGCGGTGGGAGACGACAACGACATCGACCAGTCCCCACCACTCCACCGGGCGCTCGGCATTCGAGATTTCGACACACAGGTCGCCCACCTCGCCGGCCGACCCTCCGGGTTGATCCACAGCGTCACGCAGCGGGCCGGTCGGCGCACACCCGAGGAACGTCAGTCGTTCCCTCGGCAGCGGCTCGGCGTCCACGAACAGGCCCTCGACATCGGCGCACCGCCCCCACAACTGCTCGTTGCCGCCGCCGTCCTCGACCACCAGGAGGTATTTCAGCGGAACGCTTCGGTCCCAGCTCCAGTGACCGTTCTCGACCTGCACACATCCTCCTAAACCATAAACAGCTGATGATTTGATGAATATACCTCGAAGAGAACCCGCCAAGACAATTCTCGGCGGGGCTCTTTGATGGAACTACCCTCGGGGCGTATACGGATAGATCTTGGTGTAGTCGTGTTGGTCGACCCAGCCGATGTCTCCGTACTTATTCACGAGAATGCGATACCGGTTTCCGCCTCCTTCGATGTCATAGATATCTGCCCCGCCCCATTTCCGCGCGATCGAACCCGGCGTTTTGGGGCGCACTGTGAACGTATCCGGATCCCCGTTTTCATCGAGACGCACCGGTCGGCCCTTGGCGATGTCCTCGACACCATCGTGGATGATCTTTGGCGTCTCCTGCGGCTTCTTGGACCTGCCGCCCTTCCCACGGGCCTCGCGCAGCGCCCTGCCCAGGCCGTCGTTGATGCGACTTATGCCGTCGGCCGTACCGAACGCGCCGCCGACCACCAGAGTGGAGCTGGCGGCAACGGCCGGGGCTCCAGCCAGGCAGCCGACTCCGGTGATGCACAGGGCACCGCCCGCAATGTCGCCGGACGCTCCGACTCCCATCGCGAGAAGGCCGCCGAGAGTTTCGGCGCTCCCTGCCCAGATATCGGGTTCGGTGAAGATGGCCTCCGCATAGTTGCCGACGGCGTTGAGGCCGTCGACGAATGTGTCGGCGCCGTCCTTCACCCAGCCGGGGATCCAGCTGTCGTCCTGGGCGGCGGCTTTCGCGGCCGCGCTGGCGCGTGCCTTCTTCACAGCTTCCTGGAACCTCCGCCGCCGCTCCTCCTCCTGCTTCTTCTTGGCGAGAGCAGTCGTGTAGGCCTCTGTCGCTGCCTTGTTGGCGGCGCCGGAGTCCTTTCCGGCGGCGGTGGCCGATGCACGTGCCCGGTTTGCGGCGCTCCAGGCTTCGTCAGCGGACCAACGTGCTCGGTCAGTTGAATCCTGTGCGCGGTTGGCGGACTCGACGGCTTCGGTTGCGGCCTCCATGGCGTCGGCCTGGGCCTTGCGGGCGGTCTTTGCCGACTCCCTGGCCTGGGCGGCGGAGGCTTCGGCTTCGTTTGCGGACTTCTTGGCCTGGGCGGCGTAGCGCTTGGCTTCGGTCTCCGAGTTCTTGGCCTGCTTGGCGTACTTGTCGGCTTCCGTGGCGGCCTTGTCCGCAAGGGCGGCAGCGCGGGCGGCTTCCGCGGCGTGCTTCTGGGCGGTCGCGGCGGCGCCGGCGCCTTCGGCGATGAGGTGCTGCACATCCGCGACATGAGTAGCGGTCAGCTTGTCCCTGCGGGCTGCCTGGTACTGCCCGTTCTGGATGAAGGCGTGCATCAGCTCGGGCGGCCCGGCCTGGGCGATCTCGACGGCGGCCTTGACCTCGGGACCGCCGACGCTCTTCAGCTGCACGGCACGGACCTGCTCGTCGGCCTTACGGGCCGTGTACTGGCCTTCGGTGAGGAACTCGGCGAGTTTCACGGGTGACTCGCTGTCCAAGGCGGTCCGGGCGGCCTTCTTGACCTCCGGTCCGCCGATGCTGGAGATCTGTACCACGCGCACTTGGTAGTCGGCGGCTGCGGCCTGGTGCGCGCCGGTGGTGAGGAAGTCGTGTACCTGTTGGGCGTCGCCCTCCAGCGCCTTTTGGGCGGCTTTGCGGACGGCGGCCGACTTGGGGTCTTCCGCAAGGCGTTCCACGCGGGCGCGTTCGTCCTGCTCCTGGGCTTCGTGCAGGCCGCTCTGCAGGTACCTCCGGATGTCCGTGTCCGAACCGGCGAGCGCCACCTCGGCAGCGGTGTGGTTCCAGGGGCTGCCGGTCTTCATGAGACCGAGTGCGACCTTGCGGCCCTTGACCGCCAGCTCCTTGACATCGGCGCCGGGATTGGCGGCCTCGGCCGACAGGCGCCTGGCCTCGGCGTCGAGGTCCTTGACCTCCTTGGCAGCGCGGGCCTGTGCGGCCTTGCGCTCGTCGTCCGCTTCTTTGAGTTCGGTGGCCTTCTCGACTCCGGCCGCGGTGCGGGTCTTGAGCTCCTCGGCCTCGACCTTGCGGGCCAGGTCGTATGTGGAGCGCGCCTTGTTGACCGCGTCGGTGGCCTCGTCGGCGGCTTCCTTGGCTGCCTTGGTGTGCCGCTTGGCTTCTGTCGCGGCCTTGCCGGCTTCGCCGGCGTGCTTGGCCGCCTTCTCGGCCTCGTCCGCCGCCGCATCGGCGTGCTCGGCTGCCTTGTTGGCCGCGTCCCTGGCCTCATATGCCGCGCGGGAAGCCTGGTTGGCGAGGCTGGAGGCCTGGTTGGCGGCGCGGGTCGCCTCGTGGGCCTGGCGACGGGCAGTGGCGGCGGCCTGCTTGGCCCGTCGGGCCTGTATGCCGGCCTGGTCGGTGTACCCACTGGCCTCGCTTGCCGCATCCGCGGCCGCGTTGGCGTGCGCCCCGGCAGTGGCAGCCGCGTGGGCCGCGACACCGGCCTGGGCGGCGGCTTCGCCTGCCTGCTGGGCGGCGTCGGCCGCTGCGTGAGCGCCCTTGGCGGCCTCGCGTGCCCGCTGGGCGGCCTGGCGCGCGGCCGATGCCTTGCCGGCGTCCGATGCCGCGTCCGCCGCGTGGATGCGTGCCACCGATGCCGCCGTGGCGGCGCTGGCCGCGGCGGAGGCGGCCTGGGAGGCGGCACTGGCCGCGATACGGGCCGACCTGTTGGCTGCCTGGGCGGCGTTGATGGCCTGCTGGGCGGCGTGGGCGGCGCCCCGTGCCGCGTCCGCGGCCCGACCGGCGGCATTCGCCGCGCGGACGGAGTCCTTCTTGGCCGCCGCGGTCTCCTTGGCGGCTCGCTGCGCAGCCTCCTTGGCCAGCTTGGCAGCCTCCACCGCACGGGCCGAGGCGTTCTTGGCCGCCTGCGTCTCCCGTTTGGCCTGCGCGCCGGCCTCCTTGGCCCGCTGCGCCAGCTGCGCCACCGTCGCGCGTTCCTGATCGCGCGAACGGGCCACGTACTGGCCGACGTTCAAGAACTCCCGGACTTCCTCGACGGAGCCGTCGAGGACGGACTGGGCGGCCTTCTTGGTCGCCGGGCCGCCGATGCTCATGATCTGGACCAGCCGCACCCGCTGGTCGGCCTCTTCGGCGGTGTACTGACCGTCGGTGAGGAACTTCCGGACGTCCTGGCTGGAGCCGTCCAGCGCGGCCCGCCCGGCTTCCTGGACCTTCGGCCCGCCGACGCTCATGATCTGGGCGACCCGGACCCGCTGGTCCATCTCCAGCGGCGTCTTCCAACCGTCCTTGAGGAAGCTACGCAGCTCCTGCGGAGTGCCGTCCAGGGCCTTCCGCGCCGCGGCACGCACCTTCTCCCCACCCACGGAGGAGATCTGAACGGCGGCGACCTGCTCGTCACCCCGCTCGGCGAGATCCTTCTCCGAGTCCAGGAAACGGCGTACGTCCGCGTCGCTCCCCATGAGCGCGGCCTCAGCCGCCGCCCTGACGCCCGGCCCGCCGTCTCTCCACGCCGCTACGACGCGACCCCGGTCGGTCTCTGGAATCGGACTGACGAATCCTGCACCGCCCTCTGTGCTCTTGTCCGTGGCAACTGCCGTGCTGGGCCCGACAATTCCCGCCATGAGTGCGAGCGGCAGGGCGCCCGCACTCATGCCTTTCATGCCACGCGACCAGGACTTCCCCGCTCTGCATGAGCGGTCACTGCGCCTCACGAAGCAAACCCTTCTCGTTGATTGTTGACCGCCATTAATGGCGCGGCATGCGTATGCGGCTCGATCGACGCTCAGGTCAAGGAAATTGGCAGGTTCAGCGCTGCCCCAGAAGGTCGATGTCGGGAGCCGTACGCCTGCCCACTCCGGGATATCAGAAGGCCATGGTTGTGCTGAAATCGGGCATCGTTCTCGATTCGTTACATGGCGGGTGTTGATGGACTTGCATCAGTTCATAGGTGATAAGTTTCGTTCGCCCTAAATCCGGGCAATACACGCGGCCATCACTGTCACCGCACACCGTCGGGAAGGAATCTCTGGTGATACATCGCGCACGCACAGCGCTGCTCGCCGGCGTTATAGGCACTGCGACAGTCCTCGCGGGAACCGCCACCATCGCGGTTGCCCAGGCGGCCCAATCGCCCGTGAAAGCCGCTGCTCAGCAGGCATCAGCCGGTGACACGCCGCCGTCCGCGGTGGAGGACTTCGCCTACCCGAACGCTGCGCAGCTCCTGAAGGAGAAGGGCATCAAGCTCGTCCGGGGAGACGGCCACATCGTGTTGAGCGAGTGCGTCGATGCCAACATTCTGGTGCGGACGACGAGCACCAGCGCCGACAATTTCAAGTACTGCTTCAAGGCCACAGGGAAGAAGGGTTACCTCACCCTGGAGGTTCCCGAAGTATTCTCCGTCGACTCCAAGGGCCCGGCTTTCCAAGCCACCGTCACCTCCGAGGGCAAGAAGAAGACGGTGCATGTGGACGAGGGCGCCTCGAAGCCCGTCGGAACGGGTGATATCAGCCCGGGTGCGAGCGGAAAGCCGGCTGTTCTGGTCGAGCTGCGCGTCAACGGGTAACCGAGCGGCCTCCCCGATCAATTCGATCGGTGAGCCACAGCCGTCCGGCGGCGGTGGACCGGTCGAGGCGGGCCACTCCAACCCCAGCTCTCTTTCTGTGAATTAGGAAACAAAACGTGTTCAACAGACGTCCTCGCACAGCGTGGGTGACCGGTCTTCTTGCCGCGGCCGTCACGGCCGGCACGGTGACCGCCGCCTCCCCGGCCCAGGCCCTGGACAGCGGTAGCATCAAGAACAGCGCCTACGCCTTCGCCGCCAAGCTCGATATCGGTGGCGGCAAGCGGAGTTGCTCCGGCGCGCTGGTCGACAAGCAGTGGGTGCTCACCGCCGCCAGCTGTTTCACGGACGACCCCGACAAGGGTTTCAAGGTCTCCGAGGGCGCGCCCAAGTGGAAGACGACCGCCACGGTCGGCAGCACCGATCTCACGAAGCCGGCCGGCACGGTCTCCGATGTCGTCGAGCTGGTCCCCTATGAGGGGCGTGACCTGCTGATGGCGAAACTCGCCACGCCGGTCGCCGGTGTCACCCCCGTGGCCATCGGGACCGGCGCGCCCAGGCCGGGCGAGGAGTTGAAGGTCGCGGGCTTCGGGCGTACCAAGACCACGTGGGTGCCCGACCGATTGGGCGGTTCCTCCTTCACCGTGGACGCGGTGCAGGACGGTTCGGTCTCCATCAGCCCCAAGGCCGCTGCGGACGGCGCCGTGTGCAAGGGGGACACCGGTGGTCCGGCACTGCGCGAGACCTCCGGGCGGGTGGAGTTGATCGGTGTCAACAGCACGTCCTGGCAGGGCGGGTGTCTGGGGACCGATCCGTCGGAGACCCGTAAGGGCGCGGTGGACACCCGTGTGGACGACCTCAGCACATGGATTCAGAAGGTCAGTTACCGGGCTGTCTTCCCCAAGGCTCCCTGGAGCAAGGCGACCCATATCGCCTCGGGGTACTTCACCGGTGGCTCGGCCGGCGGCAAGCGCCACATGGACCTGATCGTCCGCTGGACCGACTCCGAGGTCACGCTCTACCAAGGCGGGGACGACAAGGATCCGTCCCATCCGTTCGTCGCCGAGTACCAGCTGGGCAAGCCGCTGAAGCAGGACCCGAAGACCAACTGGCAGTACGTCAAGGAAATGACCGGCGCCGGCTTCGGTGAGGGGACGGACGGGCTGGTGGTGCGCTGGGCCGACAGTGAGATGACGCAGTACACCCACGTGGACGCCAAGGGCCTCCACAACGAGAAGAAGCTCGTCGCACCGGTCAAGAAGGGCCCGTGGACACACGCCAAGCAGATGACCGCCGGCCGGTACACGGCCAATGCGCAGCGCGATGACCTCCTGGTCGTCTGGGACGACGGCCGGGTCACCCTGCACCCCGACCTGAACGCCAACGGCCTGGCGGACAAGGCGAGGAAGACGCTGGTCAAGAACAGCACGACCTGGCCCTACGCCACGCAGATCGCCGCCGGCGAGTTCACCGGGAAGAAGACCGCGGATCTGCTGGTGCGCTGGGTCGACGGCGAGACCACCATCTATCCGGGTGTCGACGCCGCGGGACTCCACGGTGAGATCGAGATCCGGCCGAAGAAGTCGCCGTGGATCAACGCCACGGTGGTGGCCGCCGGGGCATTCGTCGCCAACGAACGGCCCAACGACGTCCTGGTCCGGTGGAAGGACGGCTCGCTCGGTCTCTACCCGGGCGTGGACGCCGCCGGGACCCACGGAGAAGTCAAGCTGACCGGCTGAACCGACCGTTGCCAGGTCCGGCCGACCAGCACGGCCCTCGGCCGGACCTTCCCCGGGCCCGCGGCAACGACGTCCGACCTCCCTTGGGTCCGCCTCCTGCCGCGATCACCACGTGTCCCCCTGCCTTCTCCCGTATCCCCTTTGACATCGAGGACCTGCTCACCCGTGAAGATGCCGCCTTCCCTGTCGTCCGTCTGCTCCGTGCGGCTGGCGCCCCGCGTGCGTCAGGGGCTGTGTGTCTGTGCGCTGGCTGCCGGCCTGACCGCCGGCTCCGCGCTCAGCCCGCTGCAGGTTGCCGGACCGTCAAGTGCCGTGGCCACCGATACCGGCACCGTCCCCGGCGCCGACGCCAAGCAGGCGCAGCCCCGCGGCGTACCCGACCTCAGTCCGCCCGGCTCACAGGGTCAGCGTGAGGACCGGGCCGGGCAGGAAACGGGGACAGGGACGGGAACGGGAACGAAGTCCGAGGGGACCATGGGCATACCCGCCAGCGCCCTCGACGCCTACAAGAAGGCCGAGCGGACGCTGGGCGGTGCCCGGCCGTCGTGTCATGTTTCCTGGCAGCTTGTGGCGGGCATCGGCCGTGTCGAGTCCGTGCACGCCTCCGGTTATGGCCTGCGTTCCGACGGGTCGACCGCGAAGCCGATCCGCGGCCCGCGCCTGGACGGTGAGCAGTTCGCCCTGATGCGTGACACGGACGGGGGCCGGTGGGACGGGGACGCTGAGTTCGACCGTGCCATCGGTCCGATGCAGTTCATCCCCTCCACCTGGGCGGCCCGGGGAGCCGACGGTAACGGCGACGGCTTCAACGACCCCAGCAACATCTACGACGCCGCCCTCGCCACCGGTCACTACCTCTGTTCAGGCGGCCGCGACCTGAATCGTCCGGCCGACCTCGACAAGGCCATCCTGAGCTACAACAACTCCCGTGCATACGTGGCCGCCGTACGGGACTGGATGCGCACGTACCAAGGCGGCGAGGTCACCGCGATACCGGACGACGCCCCCACCGCTCCGCACCACCCCGACCCCGCGGACGCCCGGCTACCAGCCACCACGTCACCGCGCCCTGTCGCCCACGCTCAGCCCCGCCCCCGGCAGGGACGGGCATCCGGCGCACCGTCAACTCCGCATCACACACCACCGGTTACCACGAGCCGTCCGGATCGCAAGCCCGCCAAGAGGCCCGATCCCGCACCCGACCCCCACCGCAGTGACCACCGCACGGCCACCCGCCTCCAACGCGTCGGAACCGAGAGCCTGGGAGACCGGACGGCGGACGAGGCGTTCGGACGAGGTCCGCAGGCGAGCGCCTTCGACGCCCACGGACACCCGGTGCCCGGCGCCAACGTGAGGTACGGCATCACAGGCACCGGCGGGGCGCACTTCGCCGACCGCGCCACGACCGCGACGGTCACCACGGACCGCCGGGGCGTCGCCACCTCGCCCGCTCTGCGGGCCGGCAACCGGCCCGGACGTGTCACCGTTACCGCCGCTTTTCCCGGGGAGCGGAATTCGGTCACCGTCTCCTTCACCGCGACCGTCCGGCAAGCGACCGCGGCCACCGCCGATCGTCTGGCACTCCTCGGCCCCAAGCTGCCGGTCGGCGGCCCGCAGGCGGACATCAGCAGCCGGTTCTTCGTACTCCCTCAGACCCGAGTGACGGCACACGACAAGCCCGTCCCAGGCATCCGTCTCACCGCCACCCTGCTCACCAGCACTGGCGACGAGGAGGAGAAGAACGGAGCGGACAAAGAGAGCACTGTCGGCCCCTACTTCAAGGACAAGCACGGTGCCCCCGTCCGCACTCTCCTTCTCCCCAGCACCGACACCGAAGGCCGACTAACCCTCCCGCCGCTCTTCACCGACGAGCACCCCGGGACCTACACGCTCCGCCTCGCCACCCCCGAGGGGACCGCCCTGAACATCCCCCTCACCGTCGGTGAGCGCACCTCCACAACGAGGGCCTTGCCCCACGCAGCCTCCTAGTTGCCCGTTTCTGCTGCCAACCGGCAACGGAAGCTTCATGAGACGAACGAGACACATGAGACGAATACCTTGGGCGCGCGCCGCGGCCCTGGGCCTGTGCGCCGCAATCCCCTTCACCGCCCCCGCGTCGGCCGCGCCGCCCCCCGGCAGTGCACCGAAACCCTCGAAGACCGCCACGCCGGAAGAGATCCGGCAGGCCCGGGAGGCCGAGCGTTACTGGACCCTGGAACGCATCCGCACCGCGGTCCCCGTCGACGGCGCGGACAGCGTCCAGCACAGCCCGGAGGACGGCCAGCAGAGCGCCCCCAAGCCGCCCGGCGGCCGGCAGAAGCGCTCCCTCCAGGAACCCAGCCACGCCATCGACGAGGGCATGGCCACCGTCGGTGTCTTCCTGATCCGCAACGACAAGGACGAGGCGACCCCCAACCAGTTCTGCACCGCCGCTTCGGTGGCCTCACCGACCAAGAGCCTCGCCATCACGGCAGCGCACTGCCTCAAGAGATCCTCCGGCCGCAACATCGCCTTCGTTCCCGGCTATCGGGCCGGCGGCTCGTCGGCGGGCCAGGCGGGCGAGACCCCGTACGGGATCTTCCCCGTCAAGCCCGGCAAGATCTGGATCGACGGCCGCTATCTGCGGGCGACACCCGACGATGACGTCGACTTCGCGTTCCTGCGCGTGGGCCCCAACGCCCAGGGACAACTCCTGGAGGACGCCACCGGCCGCGGCAACACCCTCACCAAGGTGAACTCCGCCAACCTCGCTCGCCAGAGCGTCTCGGTCGCCGGATACCCCGGCGGCCAGAAGACCCCGTTGCGGTGCACCCACAACACCACCGCGTTCCAGGGCCGGTTCATGGAAATCAAGTGCGACGGCTTCCGGGCCGGCGTCAGCGGCGGACCGTTCCTGGAGAACTTCGACGGCGTCCGCGGCAACCTGGTCGGCGTCATCGGCGGCTACAAGACCGGTGGAGCATACGACCACACCTCCTACACCTCCCAGTTCGACGACGACGTCTTCCGCCTCTACCACCAGGCCATCAGTGACGCACCCGCGGACACCGGCTCCGGCGCTTCGATGGGCACTTCCGGCACCTGGTCGCACGCCAGAGGCATGACCACCGGCCGCTTCCACACGGCGTCCGTACGCAACAACACCAGCGACCTGATCGTGCGCTGGTCCGACGGCGAGGTCTCCCTCTACCCCGGCAACGGCAGGTACGGCTTCGGCAAGGACATCCGGCTCGTCAAGGACAAGAACTGGGAGCAGGCACGCCAGATCACTGCCGGCGACTTCACCGGCAACGGCAGCGACGACCTCCTCGTCCGCTGGGCCAACGGCCGAGTGACGCTCTACAAAGACGTCAACGAAACCAACAAGCTGAAGAACGCGGTTCAGCTGCGGGGTCCCAACGACACCTGGACCCATGCCGTCGCGATGACCGCCGGCCGTTTCGGCGGGGGCAACACGCGCAGCGACGACGTCGCCGTGGTCTGGACCGACGGTGAGGTGACGCTCTACCCCAATGTCGACGCCAAGGGCCTGCACGGCGAGCGACAGCTCACGCCGCCCAACCGCACCTGGCCCTACGCCCGGGACCTCGCGGCAGGCAACTTCCGTTCAACCTCGGGCGACCAGGACCTCTTCGTCCGCTGGGTCGACGGCGAAGTCACCGCCTACGAAGACCTCGTCCGCAACGGTATAGGCAAGCGACGCAAGGAACACCGACTCCGGCCCCACGCCTCGCCTTGGCGCAAGGCCACCCTGGCCACCGTCGGCGCCTTCGGCGGCTCCGACCGCCAGGACGACATCGTCACCCTCTGGGCCGGAGGCAAACTCACCGTGCGCCCCGACAGCACCACAGCATCGATGGGCCCCGAACGCGTCCTCGTCAGTCAATAGACAGACCACGGAGGTTCGCTACTCCAACCGTCACCGACTTGTTCGCGCTGCGGCAGGGGAACCGCTCGTACCAGCTGGTCGGCAGACTCATCGACGACGTCGGCTCCGCGACCTCGCGGGAGATCAACGAAGCGGACAGTCTGTACCAGGCGTCCGGGATCTTTCAGGCCGCGGCTACGCTCGCGACCGCCGTGGTCTTCATCGCCTGGTTCCACCGGACCCGGGTCAACGCCGAGGTCCTCGCCCCCCGATTACCGATCGAAGAAGCGCGGCTGGGCGATCCCGCGGTCGGCGGCGAGGGGAACGGCTGAGCCCGAGAAGGGCGGTGCCGGCGCCGATCGGCGAGGAAGGAACGGTGGGAGGCATGGCGCAGCGGGTTCTCGTCACGGGCGGAGCCGGTTTCATCGGATCGAACTATGTGCGCTCGCTCCTGGGCGGGGCGTATCCGGGGTGGGAGAACGCCGAGGTCACCGTCCTGGACAAGCTCACCTACGCGGGCAACCCGGCCAACCTGGCGCCGGTCGCGGGCCGGCACACGTTCGTGCACGGTGACATCTGCGACGCCGGACTGCTCGCGTCGCTGGTCCCCGGCCACCGGGTGGTGATCAACTTCGCGGCGGAATCGCACGTCGACCGCTCCATCGCCCGTGCGGACGAGTTCGTGCGGACCAATGTGCAGGGTGTCCAGACGCTGATGCGGGCGTGCCTCGACGCGGGCGTGGAACGGGTCGTGCAGATATCCACCGACGAGGTCTACGGGAGCATCGACGAGGGCTCCTGGGACGAGTCGGCACCACTGGCGCCCAACTCGCCCTATGCGGCCGCCAAGGCGGGCGGCGACCTGATCGCCCTCGCCTACGCCCGCACCCACGGCCTGCCGGTGTCGATCACGCGCTGCGGCAACAACTACGGGCCGTACCAGTATCCGGAGAAGATCATCCCGTTCTTCGTGACCAGCCTGCTCGACGGGGGGTCGGTGCCGCTCTACGGGGACGGGCGCAACGTCCGCGACTGGATCCATGTGGACGACCACTGCCGGGGCGTCCACACCGTCGTCGAGCACGGCCGGCCCGGGGAGGTCTACCACATCGCGGGCACCGCCGAGCTGACCAACAACGCGCTGACCGGGCGCCTGCTGAAGGCGGTCGGCGCCGACTGGGGCCGCGTCGAGCGGGTCGCCGACCGGCTGGGCCACGACCGCCGCTACTCCCTGTCGGACGCCAGGCTGCGCGGCCTCGGCTACGCGCCCGGCGTCTCGTTCGAGGACGGCCTCGCCGCCACCGTCCAGTGGTACGTCGACCGGCGCGACTGGTGGGAACCGCTCAGCGGACCCCGCAAGGACGCCGTGGCGTAAGCGGACCGGCACACGAGCCGTGATCGCCGTTCAACAGGGTTGCTACCGTGGGCGGTTGACGCTGTGATCACGAACGACCGCAAGCGAGGGGCAGAACCGACCCATGGCATCAAGCACGTTCAGCATCGGCGGCGAGCGCACCGTTCGGCGGCTGGGGTTCGGGGCGATGCGCCTGCCCACCGCTCCCGGGCCGGCCCGGGAGGCCTCCATCGCCGTGGCGCGGCGCGCCGTGGAGCTGGGTGTCACGCTGATCGACACCGCGCATCTGTACGGGTGGGGTGCCAACGAGGAGCTGCTCGCCGAGGCGCTGCACCCCTACCCGGACGACCTGCTCGTCGCGACGAAGGTCGGGATCGCGCCACCGACCGCCGACCGCGAGGCGGCGGCCCACGGCCGGCCGGAGTTCCTGCGGGAGCAGGTCGACGAGGGCCTGCGCCGGCTGCGGGTCGAGCGCCTCGAACTCCTCCAGCTCCACCGCATCGATCCGGAGGTGCCGCTCGCCGACCAGCTCGGGGCGCTGCGGGAGCTCCAGGTCCAGGGGAAGATCGGCCACCTGGGGTTGTCCGAGGTCACCGTCTCCGAGCTCGAGGAGGCCCGGAAGATCATCGACGTGGTGAGCGTGCAGAACCGGTACAGCATGCTCGACCGCGAGCACGAGGCCGTCCTCGACGCCTGTGACGCGGCGGGCATCGCCTTCCTGCCCTGGCGGCCGGTCCACCCCTCGACGACCTCGGCGGCCGACGAGATCGCCGCGGTGGCGGCCGAACTCGGCGCCACCGCGGCACAGGTCTCGCTCGCCTGGCTGCTCGAGCGTTCACCGGTCGTGCTGCCGATCCCCGGCACCGGCTCGATCGACCACCTGGAGGAGAACATCGCCGCGGCCGACCTGCGGATGACCAAGGATCAGTGGCAGCGGCTCGACCGGCTCCGGCCGCGGTGAGCAACGCCGCGCCGGCCATCCGGCCGAGGGCGGCCTACCTGCCGATCTCCCAGGCGAAGGGCGGGAGTTCGCGGGCCCTGGAGTAGATGTCCAGGGCGTGGTGCGCGGGGACGAACGGGTGGACACGGGCGCCTTCGAGGCCGGCCAGGAGGCGGGCGCAGTGCTGGACGCAGCCGGCCACCTCCTTTCCGTGCCGGTCGACGATGGTGGCGGCGTCGTGCGGCCCCTCGCACGGGGCGGGATCCTTGGCGGCGGCGGCCGGGCAGCGGCGGTGGCGGCGTGCGGGCGGCGCGGCGCTCTCGCCGGCCGGCGGGTGCGGGATGGCGGCGTCGAACGGCTGGTTCATGCGCATGTCCCCCTGGTGGTGCGGCGGTACGGGCCGTGGCGGTGCCGGTGGCGCGATCGCGTCGGTCCCGGCTCCCAGGACAGTGGTGCTCGGTGCGGGTGGCGTCCATGCCGCCTTGGGGAAGACCTGGACCGATCGTCAGCTATTCATGGGAATGCCGGGCGGCGGCGGGTCCCTTCGGCCGGCCGGGCGGGGGACGGCGTACGGCTCCAGCAGCAGGGCGAGGGCGAGCAGGGCGGCGGCCAGGAACCAGCCCGCTAGGACGTCGACGGGCCAGTGGACGCCCAGGTAGACGCGGGTGAGGCCGACTCCGGCGGCCCAGACGGCGAGCACCGCGCACCAGGTGCGGGCGACCGCGGGGCGGGCGCGGCGCGCGATGCCCCAGGCCAGGATCCCGGCCACCAGCGCCGCGGTGGTGGCGTGGCCCGAGGGGAAGGCGTAACCGGAAGCGGCCTGGGCCCAGTCGGTGACCGGTGGGCGGGGCCGGATGAGCAGCCGCATCAGGCCGAAACGGATCGCCTGGCCCACGGCGAGGACGACGACGGCGTACGCGACCGCACGGATCCGGCCGAGCCCGCCCCGGCCGGCCAGCAGCCCCCCGAGCACGGCGGCCAGATACGGGATCGGGCCGCTCCCGGTGTCCGTCAGCGCACGGGCCAGCGACAGCGCCGGCTCCCCGTGGTGCGCCACGGACCAGCGGACGGCGGTCCGTTCGGGGGCGAAGGGGGCGCCGTGCTGCACGGAGACGGTGACGGCCGCGGCGGCGAAGAGCGCCGCGCAGACCGCGGCGAAGGCGAGCAGCGGGCCGGTACGGGGGCGCGGGCCCGGTACCGGACGCGGTTCCGGCTCCGCCACCGGACCCCGCCCCGACGCCGTCACCGCGGGGCCGCCTGGGGGTGCGGCCGAGTGGTGCGGACGGCGGGGCCGGCGGGCGGTTTCCCGGCGCCGGAGGCCGCGGGCGGCGCGCCGGCGCCGAGGCCGCCGACGGACCGGGCGATGCCCGTGAGCTCGCCCCTCACCTGCGCGGATGTGGCGGCTGCGGCCATGTCGGTGGCCCCTCCCATAATGGGTTGCGGGCCTGTCGAGCGGCCGGCCCGACCGACTACAGCCCCGTAGACGGTCTACGGCACTGTAGACGACGAACCGGTGAAGGGCGTTCCATGTCGGAGACATCACCCGCCCAGCGGCGCCCCTCGGGCGAGCTGGAGGCGAGCGTGCTCGCGGCGCTCTGGGCGGCCGAGGGGCCGCTGAGCCCCGCCGAGGTGCAGAGCGCGCTGGGCGGCCGGCTGGCCCGCACGACCGTGACGACGATCCTGACCCGGCTGCACGACAAGGGCGCGGTCTCCCGCTCCCGGGCCGGCCGCGGCTTCGCGTACTCGCCCATACAGGACTCCGCGGGGCTGACCGCCCGGCGGATGCGCAGCGAGCTGGACAAGCAGGACGACCGCGGCACCGCGCTCGCCCGCTTCGTCTCCCAATTGACCGATGAGGACGAGCAGTTGCTGCGCTCCTTGCTGGAGGGGGCCAGGGACATCGGTCCGGCGGGGGCCGCGGACAGCGGTCCGGCGGGGCCGGGTGCCGGGGCCGGGCCGGGCTCCGGGGGCGCGGCGTGATCGTCGCCGTGTGGATTCCGCTGCTGGTGCCGCTGGTCGCGGTGCCGGCCGCCCGCCGGCTGGCCGAGTCGCTGCCGCCGCGCACCGCGGCCTGGCTGCTGGCCGGCTGCTCCCTCGCCCTGGCCGGCTGCACGACCGTGGCACTGGGCCTGCTGCTGGCCGCCGGAGCGCTGCGGCTGCCCCCGGTCGCCGCCCTGGGCCATCTCTCCCTGCCCCTGCTCGGCGGCGATCCCGCCGTGTCGTTCCCCGCGGCCTGCCTCGCCGGCGCGCTGCTCGCCCTCTGCGCGATCGCCGTCGCGGTCCGCGCCCGCCGGCACCACAGCGAGCTGCGCTCGGCCCGGCGGGCCACCGACGCCCACCCCGTCCGCGGCGACCTGTGCGTGCTCCCGGACCCCGCGCCCGACGCGTACGCCCTGCCGGGCCGGCCGGGCCGGGTGGTGGTCACCGACGGCATGCTGCGGGCGCTGGAACCAGCCGAGCGGGAGGCGCTGCTGGCCCATGAGCGCGCCCATCTCGCGGGGCGGCACCATCTCTTCCTGCTCACGGCCGCGCTCGCCGCGGCCTGCCATCCGCTGCTCCGCTCGCTGCGCGCACCGCTCGGCTATGCGCTGGAGCGCTGGGCGGACGAGTCGGCCGCGTCCCAGGTGGGCGACCGCCGGGTCACCGCCCGCGCCATCGGCCGCGCCGCCCTCGCCGCCCGCCCGTACGCCCCGGCGCCGCACCGCCCCCGCGGTCTCCTCGCCGCCACGGCCGGCCCGGTGCCGCGCCGGGTCGCCGCCCTGCTGGCCCCCGGCCGGCCGCCCGGCCACCCTCCGATACGGACCGGCCCGCGCGGCCGCCGTCTGATCGCCGCGGCCCTGCTCGTCTGCGTCTCCCTGTCCGCGGCCGCCGCCCTGGACGCCGCCGCCGACCTGCACGAGACGGTGGAGGTGGCGCAGGCCCGGCCGGCTCATGGGCAGTCGGCGGCGCACTGAGCGGCGCCGGGGCGCACCCGGCTGCCCGGTCACTCCGATACCCGGTCACTCCGGCACCCGGTCGTCTCCGCCGCCCGGTCACCTCCGGAGGCTCCGCACCACCGGCTGCGGACCGGTCCAGGGGCGCGCGCCCGCGCCGACCCCCGTGCCCGCCCCCTTCCCCCTGCCCACCGTGAAGCCCAGGACGGCGCCGCCGCCCGGGCGGTGGGTGACGAAGGCATGGCCGCCGTGGGCGGTGGCGATCTCGCGGACGATGGCCAGGCCCAGGCCGGAGCCGGGCAGGCCGCGTGCGGCCGGAGCCCGGTAGAAGCGGTCGAAGACCCGGGTGAGGTCGGCCTCCGCGATGCCGGGGCCGCGGTCGAGGACCTCGATGCGGGCGCCGGTGACGACGACCTCGATCGGCTCCGTCCCGCCCGCGTCGAACTTCGCGGCGTTCTCCAGCAGATTGCTCAGCGCCCGGTGCAGCGCGGCGGACCGCCCCTCCACCACCGCCGGACGCAGGCTCCGTACGGTGATCTCACGGCCGGTGCGGCGGCGGGCCGAGGCCGCCGCCTTCTGCGCGACCTCCGCCAGGCCCACCTCGGACAGCGGATCGTCGGCGCGCTGTCCGGCCGCCAGGTCGACCAGCTCGTTGACCAGACCGCTCAGCTCCCTGGCCTCGCCGGCCAGGTCGGTCAGCAGCTCCTCGCGGGCGTCCGGCGGCAGCTCCTCGAACCGCTTGAGCAGCGAGATGTTGGTGCACAGCGAGGTCAGCGGGGTGCGCAGCTCATGTCCGGCATCCTGCACGAGCCGCTGCTGGTCCTGCACGGCGCCGGCCAGCCGCCCGAGCATGTCGTCGAAGGCCCGCCCCAGCCGGGCCACCTCGTCCCGCCCCGCCACCGGCACCGGGACGTCCAGCCGTCCGTGCTCCGCCACGCTCTCGGCGACCGAGGTCAACCTCACCAGCCGGCCGGTGATCCGGCGCGCCAGCCACCAGCCGGCCGCACCGGACAGCGCGATGACCGCGGCCGCCAGCAGGGCGGTGCGGTGCTGGAGCGCGGAGAGCAGCTCCTCGGTCCCGCTGGACTTCCGGGCGACCTGGACCGCCCCGCGGCCGCCGCCGAGCGCGACGGTCGCGACGTGGTACTCCCCGTCGCCGAGGTCCGCCTCGCGGCCGGTGTGCGAGCCGGCCCGCTCGTCCATGGCGATCCGGCGCTCCGCGGCGCCGACCGGCAGGACCGGGCTCCCCGGCTCCACGATCCGGCCGCCGGCGCCCAGGATCTGCACCTCCGTACGGGTGGGCCGGGTGAGGTCGTCGCGCGGCCCGCCGCGGTCGGGGCGGGAGCCGGCGTAGTCGCCGGGCCCGTACGGCTGCTCCCGGACCTGGGTGCGCAGATCCCGTACGACCTCGGAGAACACCGACTTCTCGTCCACCCGGACCAGCCGGGCCGCCGCGTCGTAGCTCAAGGATCCGACGAGCACGCTGACCGCCGCGGCCCCGGTGGCGAACGACACCGCGAAGGCGGTGCGCAGACTGGCGGGCTCACGGGTGCGCGGCCAGCCGGCCGGGCGGCCCCGCCGCCATGATCCGGGCACTCAGTCCGCCCGCAGGACGTAGCCGACACCGCGCACGGTGTGGATCAGCGGCCGGCTTCCCGGGACGTCGACCTTGCGCCGCAGATAGCCCACGTACACCGCGAGGTTCTTGGAGCCCGGCCCGAAGTCGTAGCCCCAGATCCGGTCGTAGATCGTGGAGTGGTCCAGCACGGTCCCGGCGTTGCGGGCGAGCAGCTCCAGCAGCGCGAACTCGGTCCGGGTCAGCTCCAGCTCGCGCCCGCCGCGCCAGGCGCGGCGCGAGGGTCCGTCGATCCGCAGATCGGCCGCCTCGACGACGCCGCCGCCGGCCGGCCGGGCGTCCTCCGCCGCGCCTGCCGCAGCCTCGGCACCGGCGGCGGCCTCGGCGTCGTCGGGCGCGTCGGTGCCGTCCTCCGCCCGCTCCGCCGTCCGCCGCAGCAGCGCCCGCAGCCGGGCGAAGACCTCCTCGACCTCGAACGGCTTGACCACGTAGTCGTCGGCCCCGGCGTCCAGACCGGCGATCCGGTCCGCCGTCCCGGCCCGGGCGGTGAGCATCAGGATCGGTGTGCGGTCCCGCTCGGCCCGCAGCGCCTGGCACACCTGCAGCCCGTCGATGCCCGGCATCATCACGTCCAGCAGGATCACGTCCGGCCGCTCGCGGTGGGCGGCGGCGAGCGCCTGGACGCCGTCGGAGACGGCGGTGACCTGATACCCCTCCAGGGTCAGGGCGCGCGCCAGTGCGGTGCGGATGGGCCGGTGGTCCTCGGCGAGCAGTACGGAACGGGTCACCCGGCAAGTCTGCCAAGGGCCCGGCGGGGCGGTGCGGGCCGGTCGCGGCGGCACCACCGGTCCGCGGCCGGCCGAAGCCGCCGGCGGATTTACTCCGCTTGCTCAATTCGCCTGCGCCGTAAGGAACTTCCCGTCCACGATCTGGCGTCCTGACTGGCGAACATGCTGAACTGCTGGAACGAACTGGACGGCACGAACGGGAACAAAACCGCATCGCACGGGGCACACAGAACGTAACGCAGAGACCAGTTCGACCAGTTGGCGCTTCGAATCCGCAGGTCCGATCGGCAGGAGGCCGTTCATGCTGCACGGTGTCGATGTCAGCTCCTACAACACCTCGTATTCCGCGGAGGGACTGGACTTCGTTTTCGTCAAGGCCACCGAAGGCCGTTCCTACATCAATCCGCACCAGAACACCCAGGCCGCGAAGGCCCGTAAAGCAGGCTGCGTGGTCGGTTTCTACCACTTTCTGTGGCCGGGGAATATCGCCGCCCAGGCCCGGTATTTCGTGGAGAAGTGCGCGTCGGTCCAGGGCGACATCCTGGCCTGCGACTGGGAGCGCACCGGCGAGGGCACCTATGCGAGCAATGCACAGAAGGACCAGTTCCTGGTCGAGGTGAAGAAGCTCCGCCCCACGCACCGCGTGATGCTCTACTGCAACCGCGATTTCTGGCTGAACCACGACACCACGTCCTACGCGGCCGACGGCCTGTGGATCGCCGACTACGTCTCCGCCGGGCACCCCCGGATCAAGGCGAAGTGGCGTATCCACCAGTACACCGACCGGCCGCTGGACAAGGACGTCGCGGACTTCTCCAGCAAGGCCGCCCTGAAGAAGTGGGCGCACCCGGCATAATTTCCTACCGGCACGCGGATTCACGTAATCCAGGAACCGTGCGTACGCACCAGGCAACAGGCCGTGCCGCACACCACGCGGCGCGGCGGGAGAAGCAGAGGAGCAAGTCGTGACCGACCCGGCGTCCAAGGCCCTGCAACAGGAGATCGCCCGGGATCTCCAGGTGACCGCGTCCTTCGACGCCGAGCAGGAGATCGAGCGCCGGGTGGCCTTCCTCACAGAGCGGCTGACCTCCACGGGCCTGCGCTCGCTGGTTCTGGGGATCAGCGGCGGCGTGGACTCCACGACCACCGGCCGGCTCTGCCAGCTGGCCGTGGAGCGGGCCCGCGCCGCCGGGCACGAGGCGACGTTCTACGCGATGCGGCTGCCGTACGGCGTCCAGGCGGACGAGAAGGACGCCCAGCGGGCGCTGGAGTTCATCCGTGCCGACCGGGAGCTGACCGTCGACATCCGCCCGGCGAGCGACGCGGCGCTGCAGGCCGCGCTGGACGGCGGACTGACCTTCCGCGACGCCCACCACCAGGACTTCGTCCAGGGCAACATCAAGGCCCGCCAGCGCATGATCGCGCAGTACGCGGTCGCGGGTGCCCACGACGGCCTGGTCGTGGGCACCGACCACGCGGCCGAGGCGGTGTCCGGGTTCTTCACCAAGTTCGGTGACGGCGCGGCCGACGTCGTACCGCTGACGGGGCTCACCAAGCGCCGGGTGCGCGCCGTGGCGGCCGTGCTGGGCGCCCCCCGGGAGCTGGTGACGAAGGTGCCCACCGCCGACCTGGAGACGCTCGACCCGGGCAAGCCCGACGAGGACGCGCTCGGTGTGAGCTACGACCAGATCGACGACTTCCTGGAGGGCGAGCCGGTGGAGGCCACCGCCTTCGAGGCCATCGTCCGCCGCTACCGCCTCACGGAGCACAAGCGGGCCCTGCCGATCGCGCCCTGAGACGCGGGCGCGGGGCACCTGGCCGCCCGGTGGTCCACCGGTGGCCGGGCGCCCCGCCCGACATGTCATGAGCCGGCAAGGGGACGGTCACCGTCCCGGTGCTAAATCATGGGCGGGGGCGGGCATGCATGCGGCCATGGGAAGCCGCGAAGTGAGATCGAAAGATCAACTGTCAGTGGGTCCGCCTACGCTCCAGGACATGGGTTACGCAAACCTGCGCGAACTCCAGACCGCGCTGACCACCGCCTCCGACCTTGCCTCCACTCTGCAGTCCGCGCCGACCCGGCAGGGCGCGGACCAGCTCGTCGACGTCCTCCGGCAGGCGCTGACCGCCGCCAGCTCGCTGGGCGCCGAGACCGGCCCGACCGGCTGCGCCCTCCATCCGGGCGGCGCGGTCGACCCGCTGTACGGCGACCCGGAGGACCCCCTCCCGCCGGGATACGGCAAGTGCCTGCTCTGCAACGACCGCCGGCGCCGGGCCGACGCCCACCACCCGCACATCCGGCCGCACCCCCGCCCGCACCCGCACTGGCGGCGACGGCTCAGTGCCTAGGGGCCTCCCCCCGCCGCCGCTCGGACGCCCCGCGGCCGGGCGGGGCTACCATCCGCGCATGCGACCTGCCACATACAGCGATGAGGACCTCGAGCAGCACTCCCTGCGCCGACGGGTGCCCGACGACGGGCAGCGGTCCGGGTTCGAGCACGACGTGGACCGGATCCTGTACTCGACGCAGTGGCGGGCCCTGGCCGGCAAGAGCCAGGTCGTGGCGAGCGCCGAGCTGGGCGCGTACCACACCCGGCTGACGCATTCGATGAAGGTCGCCCAGCTCGGCCGCCGGATGGCGGAGCGGCTGGAGCGCCGGTACGGCGGCCCCAACCCGGCGCTCGTCGAGGCGGCGTGCATGGCCCATGACATCGGCCACCCGCCCTTCGGGCACGCCGGCGAAATGGCGCTGCGCACCACGATGGACGAGCTGCACTTCGCCGACGGCGTGCTGGACAGCTTCGAGGGCAATGCCCAGACCCTGCGGGTGCTGACCTTCCTCGCCGCCCACAAGTACCCGGGCCATCGCGGACTGCATCTGACCCGGGCCTGCCTGGACGCCGCCACGAAGTACCCGTGGGAGCGGGCACCGGTCGACCAGGATCCGGCGCGGCATGTGAAGTGGGGCGTGTACGTCGCCGACCGGGAGGCGTTCTCCTGGGTGCGGGCCGGCCGCGCGGATCTGGCCGTACCGGTCGAGGAGCAGGTCATGGACTGGGCGGACGACGTCACCTACGCCTGCCACGACGTCGAGGACTTCTACCGCACGGGCCTGATCCCGCTGGCCGCGCTCTTCCCGCCGGACGGCGGTGCGGGCGGCGAGACCGAGCGGGAGACCCGTCGCTTCCTGGACTATGTGCAGGCCAAGCGGGCGCGGTCGGGTGAGGCCTTCGACCGCGAGGCGGCGCTGGTGCTGATGGCGGACATCGGCAAGCGGCTCGCGGTCCCCGCCCCGTACAGCGGCAGCCAGGAGGACGCGGTCGCGGTCAACCGGCGCACCGCCGATCTGATCTCGTACTTCACCCGGGGGATCGAGCTGGAGGTGGGCGGCGCGGCGGCCATCCGCTACGGGGCGCGGCTGGTGATCCCGCCGGAGCGGCGGGCCGCCTGCGATCTGCTCAAGGAGCTGGTGTGGGCCTACGTCATCGACCGGCCCGCGCTGGCCACCCAGCAGCACGGCAAACGACGGATCGTCGGCGAGCTGCTGCGCTGGAGCCATGACGCCCCCGAACTGCTGCCGCCGGACCGCGCCGAGGAGCTGGAACTGCACGGCGACCGGCTGCGTGCCGCGGCCGACCATGTCGCCTCGCTCACCGAGGACCAGGCGCTGGCCCTGCACCGGCGGCTGTCCGGCACGGGCCTGGGCTCGGTGAGCGACAACGTGTGGCGGTGAGGCGGGGGCGGGCCGGGGGACGCGGACGGACAGCCGTCCCCCGGACCGCCGCCGTCCGCCCCGGCCCGCGGCCGCTTCGCGCCGGCGCGGCTACTCGGCCCCGTCGCGCGGCTTTCGCTCCTGCCGCAGCGCGATCCGCCCCAGCACCCCGGCGACGAGCAGCGCCGCCACCGCGATCAGCACGTAGTCCGGTACGCCGTTGCCGATCCGCCTCGCCCATTCCTCGACCCGGAACTCGGTGTCCGCGTCGAGGATCCCGGGCAGCGCGCTGGTCCCGTTGAAGCGCAGGAACAGCACGCCGATGCCGATGAAGAAGACCCCGGACAGCAGCGAGGTGGTGTGCAGCCGCAGCCTGCCGAGGCGGAGTTCCCGGCCGCGCAGCCAGCCCCGGGTGCCGAGCTCGAAGCGGTCCCACAGCAGCGCCAGGACGAACAGCGGCAGTGCCATGCCCAGCGCGTACACGGCGAGCATCGAGGCCCCGTACACGGCGTTCCCGCTGACCGCGGTCACCGTCAGCACCGCGCCCAGGATCGGGCCGGCGCAGAACCCGGCCAGGCCGTAGACGCAGCCGAGGAGGAAGGTGGAGACGGCGGAGCGGGGGGTGATCCTGGCCGCCGCCGCCTGGGCGCGCCGGGAGGCGAAGCCCAGGCCCAGGATCTGGGCGAGGCCCATGGCGATGACGACCCAGCCGCCGACGGCGATCAGCAGTTCACGGTGGCCGTTGAACAGCCGGCTGGCCGCCGTACTGGCCGCCCCCAGCGGCACGAGCGTGGTGGCCAGCCCGAGGTAGAACACCCCGGTGCGGGCCAGCAGCCGGCCCGGAGTGGCGAGGGAGTAGGCGAAGAACGCCGGCAGCAGCAGCGCGCTGCACGGGCTGAGCAGGGCGAGCGCCCCGCCCAGGAACGCCGCGAGGTAGCCGATGTCGGTGGTCACTCGCCGGCCCCCGAGCCCTTCGCACCCGCCTTCGCCGCGGCGTCCTCGACGGCCTGCGCGAAGACCTCGGTGGGCTGGGCCCCGCTGATCGGCCGCCCGTTGACCAGGAAGGACGGCGTGGACTGCACGCCGAGCCGGTAGCCCTCGTCCTGGTCCTTCTTCAGCGCGCGCTCGGCGCCCGCGCTGCCCAGGTCCGTACGGAACTTGTCGAGGTCCGGCACACCGCTCGCGCGGGCCAGCTCGACGAGCTTGTCCTCGGCCAGGTCACCGCCCTTGCGGGTCTTGGCGTACAGCGTGTCGTGCAGCTGCCAGAACCTGCCCTGCTGCCCGGCGGCCCACGACGCGCGGGCGGCCCGCTCGGAGTCGGCGCCGAAGACGGGGAAGTTGCGGAACTCGATCCGCAGGGTGCCCGCGTCGACGTACTTCTTGACCAGCTCCGGCTGGGTCTCGCGGGTGAAGCGGCCGCAGAACGAGCACGCGTAGTCGGCGTACTCGACCAGGACCACCGGGGCGTCCTTCTTGCCGACGGCCAGCGGATCGCCGGCCGTCCGCCGGCTGGTCTTCTCGGCGAGGTCGTCGAACATCTTCTGCTGTGCGGCGTCCCCCTGGGAGCCGGTGGTGGCGGCCCCCGATGCGCCGGTGCGGCCGGTGTCGCGGCCGCCCTCGACGGCCTTGCCTACGGCGATGCCGATGGCGATCACGGCCACGACGAGGGCGACGACCGCGCCTACGGCGGCGAGTTTGCGGGTGGGTGAGGCGGAAGTGGGCATGCGGAAGCTCCAGACGTACGAAGAGGGATTGCGGCCTTGTGCGTCGGGGAGCGGCCTAGATCCGCAGTACGGGGAGGAGCGCGGTGTGGTCGACGGCGGACGCGCCGTCCGTCGGCGGCCGGGCGAGCGCGAACTGCGCGGGCAGGTCGGCGGCGAGCGGCCCCGGGCCGACGGTCGCGGGGGCCAGTGGCTCACCGCGGTGCGACGCGGGCGGCGGGGCGGACTCCTCGGGGCCGGGCGCGTGCCGGTCCGAGCACCTCTTGGGCGCGTCGGCCACCGGGACGTCACCCGGTCCGTCGAAGGCCCGGCTCTCCTGGGCGACGGCGTGCCACACCCGCTCGGCGCCGGCGGCGCGGCCGCCCGCCCGGGGCTGGTCCCCGCCGGCCCGGCACAGCAGCGACCCGAAGGCCACCGTGAGGAGGAGCAGCAACGTCATCGCAGCCGACCGGCGCATGGCGTCCATGTCCCTCCCTCCGTACCGTCCGCGCGTATGAGCAACCCATCCTACGGACCGTCGCCGGATGCCCGGAGCCCCGACCGGCGTGCGGCCGAGGGCGCGCGAGAGCCGCTGCTCAGCGGTCGGTGACCCGCATCTCGAACCAGGTGGTCTTGCCTCGGGGCAGCAGGTCCACGCCCCAGCGGTCGGAGAGCTTGTCGACGAGGAAGAGGCCCCGGCCGCTGGTGTCCATTTCCTGGACGGGCATGAGACAGGGCAGGCCGCGGGACGGGTCGCGCACCTCGATGCGGATCCAGCCGCGGCGGCGCAGCATCCGCAGTCCGAAGGTGCGGGCGCCGGTGTGGCGCACGGCGTTCCCGACGAGCTCGGAGACGAGCAGGACGGCGTGCTCGGCGAGCTGGGGTGTCAGGGACCACTGCCGCAGGAGTACGGCGGCGGTCAGCCGGCGGGCGATGCCGGCGGACTGGGGGCGGGAGGGCAGCCGGACCTCACCGATGTTCGGGTCGCCGACGAGGTCGAGTGCCGCGGACGCCGGGCCGGAGGGGGCCGGAACCGGTCTCCGGTCCGCACCGGGGATGTCCCACCGTGCGGCGGCCGAATCGCTCCGCGGCCGCGGCTGCTCCATTCCTTCGAGGCCCGCCATGCCCCCCATCATGGCTGCTACTTGGCGGTCACGGGGGCGGAACCGGCGGAATCCATTGCCCGGAATCTCCGGTTCCAGCCCCCTTGCGGGACATATGCCAACGACATTTAAGGTTCCGGGACTTACGCCCTGACCTGCGATGACACCGGGCCTGTACAGGCTTGGCAAGGCATGTCAACAAGGCTGCCTTAAGGCGCAATTAAGTTTTCCGCAATTCGCCCACACGAGGCATCTGGTCCCGGCCAAACCTCATTCGTCCCGCCAACACCAGAGGTTTCAGAGGAACTTGGCCTTACCGGGCCCCTCCTCGACGAAGCTGCGCATCCCGATCTCCCGGTCCGCGGTCGCGAACAGCCCCGCGAACCAGTTGCGTTCCACCGTCAGCCCGGTGTCGATGTCCGTTTCCAGGCCCGCGTCGACGGACTCCTTCGCGGCGCGCAGGGCCAGCGCGGGACCGGCGGCCAGCCGCGCGGCCCAGGCGTGCGCCTGCGCGTAGACCTCGGCGGACGGCACGACCCGGTCGACCAGGCCGATGGTGAGCGCCTCCGCCGCCTTCACGTGGCGGCCGGTGAAGATCAGGTCCTTGGCCTTGGACGGGCCCACCAGGCGGGCCAGCCGCTGGGTGCCGCCGGCGCCCGGGATGAGGCCGAGCAGGATCTCCGGCTGACCGAGCTTGGCGTTGTCGGCGGCGATCCGGAAGTCGGCGCAGAGCGCCAACTCGCAGCCGCCGCCGAGCGCGTAGCCGGTGACCGCGGCGACCACCGGCTTGGGGATCCGGGCCACGGCGGTGAACGAGTCCTGCAGGGCCTTGGAGCGCAGGACCATGGCCGTGTGGTCCATGGCCTGCATCTCCTTGATGTCCGCGCCGGCCGCGAACACCTTCTCGCCGCCCCAGATGACGACGGCGCGCACATCGTCGCGGCGGGTGGCCTCATCGGCCAGCTCGCGCAGCCGGTCCTGGGTGGCGATGTCCAGTGCGTTCATCGGCGGGCGGTCCAGGCGGATGGTGCCGACGCCGTCGGCGACCTCGAGATTCACAGTCATGGTGGAAGGTTAGTCCCCGTTAACGCCGTGGGGCCCGGTGCACTTGGTCACAGTGCGGGACCGGGCCCCCAACGGGTCATGCGGCGCGCCCGCCCCTACGGGCCGGCCTTCCACTGCTCCCAGGACATGTTCCAGTCGCTGAAGCCGTTGTCGGGCTGGATCGTTTCGTCATGCGAGTTCCTGACCACGACGACATCGCCGACGAGGGAGTTGCGGAAGAACCAGGCCGCCGGGGTGGACCCGTCGCCGCCGCCGCGCTGGTCGAACAGGCCCACACAGCCGTGGCTGGCGTTGCGGGTGCCGAACGTCGGCCGGCCCGACCAGTAGTTGCCGTGGATGAAGGTGCCGGACGTGCTCAGCCGCATGGCGTGCGGTACGTCCTTGATGTCGTACTCGCCGCCGAAGCCGACGGTGTCGCCGTTCATCCGCGTCACCACGTGCTTCTCGCTGATGACCATCTTGCCGTTGTAGGTCTCGGTGCCCGGCGCGCCCGAGGTGATCGGGATGGTCTTGATCCTCTTGCCGTCGCGGACCACGGTCATCTGCTTCGACTCGGCGTCGACCGTGCTCACCTGGCTGCGGCCGATCGTGAAGGAGACCTCCTTGGCCTGGGTGCCGTAGACGCCGGGGCGGCCCTCGACGCCGTCGAGGTCGAGCTTGAGGGTGACCTTGGTGCCCGGTGCCCAGTACTTCTCGGGGCGGAAGTCGAGCCGGTCGTTGCCGAACCAGTGGCCCTCGATCGGGACCGACGGCCGGGCCGTGACCTTGATGGCGTCCTCGACGGCCTTGGGAGAGGTGATGCCGCGGGTGAAGTGGATCGAGACCGGCATCCCGACGCCGACCCGCTGGCCGTTCTCGGGGCTGTACCGGCCGATGAAGGTGTTCTTGGGGACGAGGGTGGTGAAGCCGGCGTGCTCGGCGGCCTCCCGGCCCTGGCGGTCCACCGCGACCGCGTCGACGGTGTACTCCGTCGAGGCGCCCAGATGGCCGCTGGGCCGCCACTGGGTGCCGTCGCCGGATATCTTCCCGTCGACCTCGTTGCCCTTGCCGTCCTTGACCCGGACGGACGTCAGCCGGCCGTTCTCGGCGGTCACCTTCAGCGCGCCGCTGGTGGCGACGTCGTCCGCGCCGTCCTTGGGCGAGATCGTCACCGCGGCCCGGGAGGCGGCCTTGTCCCCGCCCGTCTTGCCGGCCGGTCCGCGGTCGTCGGTGTCGTCCCCGCCGCACGCGCTCACCAGCAGCAGCGTCGCACCGAGCAGAAGTGTGAGCGGGCCACGGCCCCCGCCTGGCCACCGGCGCCGGTGAGCCGGCACCCCCGGATTCGGCTGGACGTTCACGATCGGCCCCTTTCCCCCTCGCACGGCCCGCGGTCGCCCGCACGCGTCTGCCCGCAGCCGCGCGCTTGCCGTTAGGTAACCACACCGCGGTGACAGTGAACTCCCCGCGGATGTCACCGTTCAGTCCCAAGTGCGAGGGTGCTCGGGGGTACTCGCGGAGGCGTGCGCGCGCCCAGGGGCCCGACCCCCCGGTCAGCCCAGCGCCGAACCCGCCCGCCACTGCTCCCACGGCATGTTCCAGCCACCCAGGCCGTTGTCCGGTGCGACCATGCGCTCCGGGGAGTTGTGGACCACCACCAGGTCGCCGACGATCGACTGGCCGAAGAACCAGCCCGCGGGGGTGGTGCGGCCACCGCCCTTGATGTCCCTGAGGCCCACGCAGCCGTGGCTGGTGTTTCTGCCGCCGAAGACCTCGGGGCGCGCCCAGTAGTTGCCGTGCAGAAAGGTCCCGGACCTGGTGAGGCGCATGGCGTGCGGCACGTCGGCGATGTCGTACTCGCTGCCGAAGCCGACGGTGTCGCCGTCCATCCGGGTCACCGAATGGCGCTCCAGAATCACCATCCGCCCGTTGTACGTGGGGTTCTGGGCGTCGCCCGCGGTGACCGGCAGCACCGCCACCACCCGGCCGTCGCGCCGCACCGTCATGGTGTGCCGCGCCGCGTCGATGGTGCTGACCTGGTCCCGGCCCACCCGGTAGTGGACCGTCCGGTGCTGTGTGCCGTAGGTGTCCGGTCCGGCCTTCACCCCGCGCAGCCGCAGCTGCACGGTGACTTCGGTGCCCGGCCGCCAGCGCTCGCGGGGCCGGAAGTCCAGCCGCCGGTGCCCGAACCAGTGGCCGGAGACCGGTACGGCGGGCCGGGCGCTCACCTGGACGGCCCGTTCGACGGCCGCCCGGTCGGTGACCGGCCGGTTGAAGACCATCGAGAAGATCAGGCCGGTGCCGACCGTGGTGTCGCTCGGGGGCGAGAAGCGGCCGATGACGCGCCGGGCGGGCACGGCCGTGGTGAAGGTGGTGTGGCGGGCCGCGCGGTGCCCCGCCTCGTCCAGCGCCACCGCGTCGACGGTGTACTGCGCACCGGGCTGGAGCGGCCCGCGGGCCGGGCGCCAGACCGTGCCGTCCGAGGAGATCCGGCCGGCGACGGACTGCCGGCCGGCGTCCCCGTCGCGGCTGACCTCCACCCGCTCCAGCCGGCCCTGCGGCACCCGGATCTCGAACCGCCCGTCGGTCCGGACGCCGTGGGCGCCGTCGTGCGGGACGATGCGGATCATCTCCTCCACGGTGCGCGGGGGGCCGCTGTCGAACAGCACCGAGTCCGCGCAGCCCGCCAGCGCCACCGCTCCGGCGAGCCCGGCGACGGCGGCGAGCGCGGCACGCAGCCGTCGCGTGGCACGGGAACCGCCCCGGCGGCCCGACCGGTCCCGCACCCGGACCGGCGTCCGGGCCCGCACACGGACACCGCCGCGGCTCGTCGCTCGGTCTCCTGCTCGGCCCTGGTGATGGACGGTCATATACCGGATTGTGACGGATGACCCCCGGGTCGGGAGGTATGCCGCGTAACGGAATGTCAGGGACATCTCTCAGCAAGGCATGGACAGAACAATGAGCCGCCGTGCCGGGAAGCGTGAGGCAACGCCCGGTTGCGGGAAGAACAACGGGGAGGGCGGAGACACACGCACGGCCGGGGCGCCCCAGCTGCCGCTGGGGCGCCCTCCGGTGGGGACCGCCCGACCGAGCCATGAGCCGCAGGAGGCCGGCACGTGTCGAGCGCACCCGAGCAGGAGGCGGTGGCGGACGAACCACTCGCCCCACCGGCGGACGTCCGCCCCGGCAGCCCGACGCCACTGGGGGCCCGCTACCGCACCGGGCCCGACGGCGTCGCGGGCACCAACTTCGCCCTGTGGGCGGGCGGCGCCGAGGCCGTGGAGCTGTGTCTGTTCGACGAGGAGGAGCGCGAGACGCGCCATCCGCTCACCGAGCTGACCCATGAGATCTGGCACGGCTTCCTGCCCGGCATCCGCCCCGGCCACCGCTACGGCTACCGGGTGTACGGCCGCTGGGACCCCTGGAGCGGCGCCCGCTGGAACCCCGCGAAGCTGCTGCTGGACCCGTATGCCAGGGCCGTGGACGGCGACTTCGGGACGTGTACGGAGCCGGCCGGCGCCGGCGCCGCACTGCCCTCCCGGCTCTACGGCCACGTCCGCGACTGGCCGCAGCAGCAGATCGCGGACACCGTACGCGACGACCGGGACTCCGCCCCTTACGTCCCCAAGGGCGTCGTGGTCGGCGGGGACACCGGGGACGAGGGCGGCGAGGACGAGTGGCGCGACGACCGGCGCCCCAAGACGCCCTGGCCGGATTCCATCCTCTACGAGCTGCATGTGCGCGGCTTCACGATGCGCCACCCCGGTATCCCCGAGCATCTGCGGGGCACCTACGCGGGCCTGGCACACCCGGCCGCGCTGGAGTACCTGGTCCGGCTCGGTGTCACCGCCGTCGAGCTGCTGCCGGTCCATCAGTTCGCCCACGAGGACCATCTGGTGCGCCGGGGGCTGCGCAATTACTGGGGCTACAACTCCATCGGCTACTTCGCGCCGCACGCCGGCTACGCCGCCACCGGCACCCGCGGGCAGCAGGTCGGCGAGTTCAAGCGGATGGTGCGGGCGCTGCACGACGCCGGTATCGAGGTGATCCTGGACGTCGTCTACAACCACACCGCGGAGGCCGGCGAGCTGGGGCCGACGCTCTCCCTGCGGGGCATCGACAACCGCGGCTACTACCGTCTGGCGGGCGACGCCCGGCGCTACGCCGACTACACCGGCTGCGGCAACACCCTGCACGTCGTCCAGCCCCAGGTGCTGCGGCTGATCACCGATTCGCTGCGCTACTGGGTCACCGAGATGGGCGTGGACGGCTTCCGCTTCGATCTGGCCGCGGCGCTGGCCCGCTCCATGCACGACGTGGACATGCTCTCCCCGTTCCTCGCCGTGATCGCCCAGGACCCCGTACTGCGCCGGGTCAAACTCATCGCCGAACCGTGGGACGTGGGCTCCGGCGGCTATCAGGTCGGCGCCTTCCCGCCCCTGTGGACGGAGTGGAACGACCGCTACCGCGACACCGTCCGCGACTTCTGGCGCGGCGCCCAGCACGACGTACGCGACCTGGGCTACCGGCTCTCCGGATCCAGCGACCTCTACGCATGGGGCGGCCGCCGCCCGTACGCCTCGGTCAACTTCATCACCGCGCACGACGGCTTCACCCTGCGCGACCTGGTCACCTACGAGCACAAGCGCAACGCCGACAACGGCGAGAACAACCGCGACGGCACCCACGACAACCGGTCGTGGAACTGCGGCGCCGAGGGCGAGACCGACGACGCGGAGGTCACCGCGCTGCGCCACCGCCAGCTGCGCAACCTGCTGACCACCCTGCTGCTGTCCACCGGTGTGCCGATGCTGGTGGCCGGCGACGAGATGGGCCGCACCCAGCACGGCAACAACAACGCCTACTGCCAGGACAACCCCACCAGCTGGGTGGACTGGTCGCTCCTGGACGACCCCGCCTGGCGGCCGCTGGCCGAGCTCGCCGCCCGGCTGATCGCGCTGCGCCGCGCGCATCCCGTCCTGCGCCGCCGGGCGTTCTTCTCCGGCCGTCCGCACCGGCAGGGCGGTCTGCGCGACCTGGCCTGGTTCACCGCGGACGGGACGGAGATGACCGAGCAGGACTGGTACACCCCGGGAGCCACTCTGGGCATGTACCTCTCCGGCAACGACATCTCCCAGCGCGACGCCCGGGGCGTGCGCATCGTCGACGACAGCTTCCTCGCCGTCCTGCACGCCGCCGCCCAGCCCCGCCCGCTCACCCTGCCCGGCCCGCCGTGGGCGCGGGCGTACGAACTCCTCGTCGACACCGCCCGCACGGAGCAGCCGGGGCCGGCGCATCCGCCGTACACGGCGGGCGGCACGATCACGCTCGCCGGGCGGTCGGTGCTGCTGTTCCGGGCGGTGCCGGGCTGAGGCGGACCCCCCGGACGGCTGAACCCGCCGTGGAGGCCTTGCACGGGGCACATGCCTCGTCCAGAGTCCGTTCCGACAGACGTACGGGGTGTCGACGGCGACGGGGCGAAGGGAACGCGGTGAGCCGACGCAATGCCGAGGGCGGAACGGGATCCACCCATGCCGCGGTGTTCGGTGAGGTGCTCAAGCACTTCCGGGAGGTGGCGGGGTGGACGCAGGCGAGACTCGCGAACGAGATCCCGTGCGATCGGTCGCATGTGGCGCGCGTCGAGGCCGGTACGCGGGTTCCGCAGGACACCTTCGCGAAGAAGTGCGATGAACTTCTGGGTACGGGTGGGATGTTGATGCGGCTGTGGGGACGCATCAACTGGTACCCGGAGGTACAGCATCCGGACTGGTTCGAGCGCAGGGCCGCGATGGACGCGGAGGCGACGGCGCTGCGTGCGTATCAAGAGCGGGTCATTCCTGGCCTGTTGCAGACGCCGGACTACGCGCACGCGCTGTTCTCACAGATCGCGAGCGGCGAGGAGGTGGAGGAGCGCGTGCGGGCCAGGCTGAGCCGTCAGCCGCGCTTCCTGGCGGACGACGGCCCGTTGTACGTCGCCGTCCTGGACGAGAGCTGCCTGCGCAACGCGATGGGAAGCCCCGAGGTCATGCGGGAGCAGTGCGCGCATCTGCTGCGCATCGGGCAGCGTCCCAACGTCCGTATCCAGGTGGCCCCGGCGGGCCTTTTCGGGCTCGTCCGCCCCCGAGGCTCCGTGTCGCTGATCGAACTGCCCGACGAGCGGTGGGTGTACACGGAGACGCACGACCGTGGCCACTTCAACAACGATCCGGCCCTCTACCGACGGTGCAGCCAGACCTATGATGTGCTCAGGGCGGACATCCCGTCAGCCCGCGAGACCGCCGCTCTGATCAGCGACGTGATGGAAGGGTACGAGCAGCATGGACAGGCACGAGCTCGGCGCGGCGACCTGGATCAAGAGCAGCTACAGCGACAACAACGGCGGCGACTGCGTCGAAGTGGCCCCCGGTACCCCCGCCGCCGTCCCCGTCCGCGACAGCAAGAACCCTGAGGGCCCCGTGCTGGTCTTCCCGGCTGCCGGCTGGTCCTCCTTCATCGCCGCGGTCAAGAACGGGGATCTCCCCGTCTGAACCCGTAGCAGAGCCCCGGGCAACGGCCCTCGCCATCCGGCGAGGGCCGTTGCCGTATCGTCGAGGACGGCCGGTCGGATCAACTCGTCGCCGACCGGGCGCGGTTCGACGGGGCGTGACCGGGGGGGGACGGCGATGAAGCGCAGCTCGGCCGGGGCGGCGGCGGGAGCGCACCGCCACCGCAGTGCCGGACGGTATCTGTGGTGGCTGGTGACCAGTCAGCGGTGGCGGGTCGCGGCGGGCGCGTCGTACGGGAGCCTGTGGATGGTGGGGCTGATGCTGCCGCCGTATGTGCTGTCGCGGGCGATCGACGAGGGGCTGGCACCGGGACGGCTGCCGGCGCTCGTCGGGTGGACGGCGGTGCTGCTGGGGGTCGGGGTGCTCAACGCCTGGCTGGGGATGCTGCGGCACCGCACGATGACCAGGATCCGGATGGACGCCACGTTCCGCACGGTGCGGGCCGTCGTGGCGCACACCCTGCGCCTGGGCGCGGCGCTGCCGCGGAAGGTGACGGCCGGTGAGGTCGTCACGATCGGGATCGGCGATGTCGCGGTGATCAGCCAGACGCTGACGATGACCGGACCCGGCGTCGGCGCGGTGCTGGCGTACGGGGTCGTCGCCGTCCTGATGCTGGGCGTGTCCCCGCTGCTCGCCGCGGTGGTGCTGCTGGGCGTCCCGCTGCTCGCCGTGCTGGTCGGGCCGCTGCTGGGCCGGCTGCAGGGGGCGGAGTCGCGCTATCGCGAGCGGCAGAGCGGGCTGGCGGCGCGGCTGACGGACCTGGTCGGCGGGCTGCGGGTGCTGGGCGGCCTGGGCGGCAAGGAGGTGTTCGCCGACCGCTACCGGCGCGATTCGCGGGCGCTGCGGCACGAGGGCTATCGGGTCGGCGCGGCCACCAGCTGGATCCAGGCGCTCGGGGTGGGCCTGCCGACGCTGTTCCTGGCCGCGGTGACCTGGCTCGCGGCGCGGATGGCGGCCCAAGGGGACATCACCGTCGGCGAGTTGGTGGCGGTCTACGGGTATGCCGCGGCGCTGGTGGTGCCGGTGTCGTTCTTCATCGAGGGCGGCTACGACCTGACGCGGGGCCTGGTCGCCGCCCGGCGGGTCGTGCGCTTCCTGCGGCGGGAACCGGACCCGGCGGGCGGTGCGGGGACCGGGGACGAGGCGGTGCGGGCGCCCGAGGAGCCGGCCGTGCTGCGGGATCCGGAGTCCGGCGTGGAGGTGGTGCCCGGGCTGCTGACCGCGCTGGTCGCCGCCCGCCCGGCCGAGTCGGCGGCGGTGCTCGACCGGCTGGGCCGGTTCGCGGATTCCGCGGCGACCTGGGGTGCGGTACGCCTCGACGAGGTCGGGCTGCGGCAGGTCCGCGACCGCATCCTGGTCGCGGACAACGAAGCGGACCTCTTCGCCGGGACGCTGCGCGAGGTGGTCGGCGGGCGCCGGGATCCGGCCGACGCGGCGATCGACCGCGCCGTCCATGCGGCGCTGGCCGAGGACATCGTCCGCGGTCTGCCGGACGGGCTCGGCTCGCGGGTCGAGGCGCAGGGCCGCAACCTCTCCGGCGGGCAGCGCCAGCGCCTGCGCCTGGTGCGGGCGCTGCTGGCCGACCCCGAGGTGCTGCTGGCCGTCGAGCCGACCTCGGCGGTCGACGCGCACACCGAGGCGGCCGTCGCGGGCCGGCTGCACGCCGCCCGCGCGGGCCGTACCACCGTCGTCACCAGCACCTCACCGCTGCTGCTCGACCGGGCGGACACGGTGAGCTTCCTCGTCGGCGGCAAGGTCTTCGCCGTCGGCAGCCACCGCCGGCTGCTCGACGAACAGCCCGCCTACCGCCGCCTGGTGGCGCGCGGCGAGGACGGCACGCCGAGCGACGAACAAGGCGGCGCCCCCGGGCCCCCGCCCGCGTCCCTGGCAGAGGAGAGCGCACGATGACGGCGGTCACCACCCGGCCCGCGCGAGGCGGCGACGACCTGCCCGGCGGTGCGGCCCTGCCGGTCGCCGGCCGCGCCACCACCCGACGGGCCGCGCTGCGCCTGATCCGGCTGGACGGGCGGGCGTTCGCCCTGATGCTCGCGCTGAACGCGCTGGCCGCCGGCGCCGGTCTGGCCGGCCCGTGGCTGCTGGGCCGGATCGTGGACACGGTGCGCGACGGCGGCGGGGTGCGCGCGGTCGACCGGCTGGCGCTGGTCATCCTGGTGTGTGCGCTGGCGCAGCTGCTGCTGGCGCGCTACGCCCGGTACGTCGGGCACCGCTTCGGTGAGCGGACCGTGGCGCGGGTGCGCGAGCAGTTCGTCGACCGGGCGCTTGCGCTGCCGGCCGCGATCGTGGAGCGGGCCGGCAGCGGTGATCTGACGGCCCGTGGCACGACCGACGTCACCTCGGTCGCCCGGACGCTGCGGGACGCGGCGCCGGAGGTGTTCATCGCGTCGGTGCAGGCGCTGTTCCTGCTCGGTGCGGTGGTGGTGCTCGATCCCCTGCTCGGGGCGTGCGGGCTGGGCCTGCTGAGCGGCCTGCTGGCGGTCCGGTGGTATCTGCGCCGGGCCCACCGCGCGTATCTGGCCGAGGGGGCGGCGACCTCGGCGCTGGCCGAGCTGCTGGCGGCCACCGCGGCGGGTGCCAGGACCGTCGAGGCGCTGGGGCTGCAGGAGCGCCGGCGGGCGGCGAGCGAGCAGGCGATCGAGCGGTGCCGTCGTACGCGTACCAGGACGCTGTTCCTGCGCAGTGTGCTGCTGCCCGCCGTGGAGGTCTCCTACGTCCTCCCGGTGGTCGGGGTGCTGCTGGTCGGCGGAGTGCTGCACGGGCGGGGCGGGATCAGCCTGGGGGTGGTCGTCGCCGCGGCGCTGTACCTGCGGCAGCTGGCCGAGCCGCTGGCGACGGTCCTGCTGTGGGTGGAGCAGCTCCAGAGCAGCGGTGCGGCCTTCGCCCGCGTCGAGGGGCTGGGCGGGGCCCCGCTGACCTTGAAGTCGGCCTCCGCGGCCGCCGTGCTCCCCGCCGACGACCGCATCGACGTCACGGCCGTCCGCTACGCCTACGGCACCCGGACCGGCGAGGACTCCCCCGCCTCCTCCGGTCGGGACGTCCTGCACGACGTCACCCTCACCATCCGCCCCGGCGAACGGATAGCCCTGGTCGGCCCCTCCGGAGCCGGCAAGTCCACCCTGGGACGGCTGCTGGCCGGCGTCGAGGCGCCGAGCGGCGGCTCGGTGACCGTCGGGCGGGTACCGATCGCCGAGCTGGACCCCGAGGTGCTGCGCCGCCAGGTGGTCCTCGTCACGCAGGAGCACCATGTGTTCCTGGGCACGGTCCGCGACAACCTGCGGATCGCCGCGCCCGGCGCCGACGACACCGCACTGCGCGCGGCGCTGGCGGCCGTGGGGGCCGACTGGTGCACGGAGCTGCCGGCCGGCCTGGACACCGAGCTGGGCCCCGGCGGGCACCGTCCCGACGGTTCGCAGGCGCAGCAACTCGCCCTGGCCCGTGTGGTGCTCGCCGATCCGCACACCGTGATCCTGGACGAGGCGACCGCGCTGCTCGACCCGCGCACCGCCCGGCACGCCGAGCGCGCGCTGGCCGCCGTCCTCAAGGGCCGTACGGTCATCGCCATCGCCCACCGGCTGCACACCGCCCACGACGCGGACCGGGTGGCCGTGATGGAGAGCGGCCGGCTGACGGAACTGGGCACCCACGACGACCTGGTGGCGGCCGACGGCGCCTACGCGGCCCTGTGGCGCTCCTGGCACGGGCGGACCGCGGCCGGGTGAAGCCGGGGGGAACGGGCGCAGATCGTCCGGAAAACGGACGTCGATTCCGCGCAACGGACGTTTTCCGGCCAATTAGTTGATCGGAGCCTGACAACCGGCGGGCTGTGGTGGGACTCTTCCCCGCAACCGCCGCACGGCCCCCACAGCACCACGCCACGCGACGGCCGGCTCCACCCCCCGTTCCACCAGTACGTCAAGCACCTTTGTGCGTACGTCTCCCCCCACACGCTCCATGAGTTCTGCCTCGCTCTGCCCGGACGGCCGTTCGCCGCCCGGTCCCCCTCGGCCGCACCGTCACGTAGCGGCCACCGCAGAAGGAGTCAGTGTGAGACGCACCCCCCATAGACGCGCCGTCGCGACCGGCGCGCTGGTCGCCGTCACGGCGATGCTGGCCGTCGGTGTACAGGCCGGTACCGGCACGGCGGCCGCCCCGCGGCCGGGCACCGCGCACGCCGTACCCGACCCCGGCGCACTGCCGGTCAAGCTGTCCCCGTCCCAGCGTGCGGAGCTGATACGGGAAGCCGGCGCCACTACCGCCCAGACGGCGCGGCAGCTGAAGCTCGGCGCGAAGGAGCGCCTGGTCGTCAAGGACGTCTCGAAGGACGCCGACGGCACCGTGCACACCCGCTACGAGCGCACCTACGACAAGCTGCCGGTCCTCGGCGGCGACCTCGTGGTGCACACGAGCAAGGGCGGCACGCTCCAGGGCGTCACCAAGGCCGTCCGCTCGCAGCTCAAGGTGGCGGGCACCACCGCCAAGATCAAGCCAGCGGCCGCCGAGGCGAAGGCCGTCACCTCGGCGCGGGCCCTGGGCTCGAAGAAGACCGAGGCCGCCAAGGCACCGCGCAAGGTGGTCTGGGTCGCCGACGGCAAGCCGGTCCTGGCCTACGAGACCGTGGTCGGCGGGCTGCAGGACGACGGCACGCCCAACGAGCTGCACGTCATCACGGACGCCACGACCGGCGCCAAGATCTTCCAGTACCAGGGGATCGAACAGGGCGTCGGCAACAGCGAGTACAGCGGCAAGGTCACCATCGGGACGTCCGGCTCGGCGCCGAACTTCTCGATGACCGACCCCACCCGCGGCAACCACAAGACCTACAACCTCAACCACGGTTCGTCGGGGACCGGTTCGCTGTTCACCGACGCCGACGACACCTGGGGCGACGGTACGCCGCAGAACGCCCAGACGGCCGGTGTCGACGCGGCCTACGGCGCGCAGGTGACCTGGGACTACTACAAGAACGTGCACGGCCGCAGCGGCATCAAGGGCGACGGCGTGGGCGCCTACTCCCGTGTCCACTACGGCAACAGCTACGTCAACGCCTTCTGGGACGACGGCTGCTTCTGCATGACCTACGGCGACGGCAGCGGCAACAGCCACCCGCTGACGTCGATCGACGTGGCCGGCCACGAGATGTCCCACGGTGTCACCTCCGCCACCGCCAACCTCACCTACAGCGGTGAGTCCGGCGGCCTCAACGAGGCGACCTCCGACATCTTCGGCACGGCGGTGGAGTTCTACGCCAACAACGCCTCCGACCCCGGTGACTACCTCATCGGCGAGAAGATCGACATCAACGGCGACGGCTCCCCGCTGCGCTACATGGACAAGCCCAGCAAGGACGGCGCCTCGGCCGACTACTGGTCGAGCAACGTCGGCAACAAGGACGTGCACTACTCCTCCGGTGTCGCCAACCACTTCTTCTACCTGCTGTCCGAGGGCAGCGGCCCGAAGGACATCGGCGGCGTCCACTACGACAGCCCGACCTTCGACAACCTGCCGGTCCCGGGCATCGGCCGGGCCAACGCCGAGAAGGTGTGGTTCAAGGCGCTCAGCCAGTACATGAGCGCCAACACCAACTACGCGGGCGCCCGCACCGCCACCCTGAAGGCGGCGGCGGACCTGTTCGGCCAGGGCAGCGCGTCGTACAACACCGTGGCCAACACCTGGGCGGCGGTCAACGTCGGCACCCGCGTCCCGGACGGCGCGGTGAGCGTCACCAACCCGGGCAACCAGACCAGCACCGTGGGCCAGGCGGCGAGCCTGCAGATCAAGGCCACCAGCGGGACCGCCGGCGCGCTGTCGTACGCGGCGACCGGGCTGCCCGCCGGGCTGTCGATCGACGCGAACACCGGCCTGATCTCCGGTACGCCGACCACGGCCGGCACCGGCACCGTGACGGTGACGGTCACCGACGCTGCGAAGAAGACCGGAACGACGTCCTTCACCTGGACGGTCAACCCGGTCGGCGGCGGCAACGTCTTCGAGAACGCCGACGACGTGTCGATCCCGGACGCGGGCGCGGCGGTCACCTCGCCGATCACCGTCAGCCGCAGCGGCAACGCGCCGTCCACGCTGAAGGTCGGCGTGGACATCGTCCACACCTACCGCGGTGACCTGGTCATCGACCTGATCGCCCCGGACGGCACGGCCTACCGGCTGAAGAACTCCAGCGCATTCGACTCCGCGGCCGATGTGAAGACGACGTACACCGTCAACGCCTCCTCGAAGGCGGCGAGCGGCACCTGGAAGCTGCGGGTCCAGGACGTCTACTCGCAGGACACCGGTTACATCAACGGCTGGAAGCTGACGTTCTGACCTCGCCACGGCACTCAGGCGTCATCTGCGTATGACATAGGCGGGACGGCGCCTCGCGCCGCTCCACAACTCGCCTTCCATACAGGCACCTTGGGCGTCGTCCCCGGATCTCCGGGGGCGGCGCCCGACTCCGTTATGCGAACAGCGATCACCTCTCTACGAACGATTTTCGGCCAACCTATGAACAAACTCCTGACATGCACGCGTTCGAATGGCAGTCTTCCCGACGCATGTCACACCCGCATCGCTTTGCACCCCCACCACTTGGCAAAGTTGAAGGAGCACGCGTGACCCCCCACATATCCCGTAAGACCCGTGTGACCGGTGGCGCCCTCGCGGCCGCCGCCCTGCTGGCCGCGGGCATCACGGTCGGTACCGCCGGCGCCTCGCCGGCCCCGGTCGCCAAGAAGGACGCCTCTCCCCTCCAGCTCAGCGCCTCGCACCGCGCGGAGCTGCTGCGCGACGCGAGCGCCACCAAGGCGCAGACCGCCAAGGCGCTCGGCCTCGGCTCGCAGGAGAAGCTGGTCGTCAAGGACGTCATCAAGGACGCCGACGGCACCACGCACACCCGCTACGACCGCACCTACGCCGGGCTGCCGGTCCTGGGCGGCGACCTGATCGTGCACACCGCCAAGGGCGGCGCGGTCAAGTCGACCACCAAGTCGACGGACAAGACCATCAAGGTCGCCTCCACCACGGCGAAGATCGCCCCGCAGTCCGCCGCGAAGTCGGCGCAGGGCACCGCCGCGAAGTCGCTCGCCGCGAAGAAGGCCGACGCACAGGCCCCGAAGAAGGTCGTCTGGGCCGCCTCCGGCACCCCCGTCCTCGCCTACGACACCGTCGTCAAGGGCGTCCAGAAGGACGGCACGCCCAGCCGGATGCACGTCATCACCGACGCCAACAGCGGCAAGAAGCTGTTCCAGTACGACGAGATCCGTACCGGCAAGGGCGAGAGCGAGTACAGCGGCAGCGTCGAGCTGGGCACCTCCAAGGAGGGCAACGGCTTCACGCTGACCGACGGCGAGCGCGGTGGCCACAAGACCACCAACCTGGAGAACAGCGAGTCCGGCGACGGCAAGGCCTTCACGGACGAGGACGACAACTGGGGCACCGGCAAGCCCGACGACCCGCAGACCGCGGCCGTCGACGCGCACTACGGCGCGGCCGAGACCTGGGACTACTACAAGACCGTGCACGGCCGCGCCGGCATCAAGGGCGACGGCAAGGGTGCCTCCTCGCGCGTCCACTACGGCGACAGCTACGTCAACGCCTTCTGGGACGACAGCTGCTTCTGCATGACGTACGGCGACGGCGAGGGCAACAAGAAGCCGCTCACCGCCATCGACGTCGCGGCCCACGAGATGTCGCACGGTGTCACCTCCGCGACCGCCAACCTCACCTACAGCGGTGAGTCCGGCGGCCTCAACGAGGGCACCTCGGACATCTTCGGCACCTCGGTCGAGTTCTACGCCAAGAACGACAAGGACCCGGGCGACTACCTCATCGGCGAGAAGATCGACATCAACGGTGACGGCTCGCCGCTGCGCTACATGGACAAGCCCAGCAAGGACGGCCAGTCGCAGGACAACTGGGACTCCAACACCGGTGGTCTCGACCCGCACTACTCCTCGGGTGTCGCCAACCACTTCTTCTACCTGCTGTCCGAGGGCAGCGGCGCGAAGGAGATCAACGGCGTCAAGTACGACAGCCCGACGGCGGACGGCTCCAAGGTCGAGGGCATCGGCCGGGACAAGGCCGAGAAGATCTGGTTCAAGGCCCTGACCGAGTACATGACCTCGAACACGGACTACAAGGCCGCCCGTGAGGCGACCGTGAAGGCCGCCACCGACCTCTACGGCAAGGACAGCGCCGAGGTCAAGGGCGTCGAGGCCGCCTGGACCGGTGTCGCCGTCAAGTGACGCGGTACGCCCACAGGCGCTGATCGTCCCGGGGTGAGGTGACCCCGGAAGAACAAGGCGGTGCCCGGAGTCTCTCCGGGCACCGCCTTCGCGCGTGCCGGCGCGGGTGGCGGGGTCCGGGCAGCCCCCGGGAGCCGCTCGCCGGGGCCCGACCGCCCCCCAGCGAGCGGCCGCCAGCCGACCGCCCCAAACTCTTACGCAACTCCCCATCCTTCACGGAGAGTTGACTGCCCCATCCGCACATCCCGGCACGTGGCTACCACCGAGTCCGCCGATATGGCCGATTCCACCCCCTCATGCGCTCTTGTACGTACTCCCTCCTAGGGGGAGGCTTGCGCGACACCGGACATCCGCACACCGCAACTCCGCTGTGATCGCACCGAGTTGAGGAGGCGAACGCCGACCGTGTCAGCGCCCCCGCGCAGCCGCCCGCGAACGGGCGGGCGCGTGTCCGCCGGGTCACGGCAGACCCGTGGTTACGAACCGGTAGTTCACATTCCACCGGATTTCCGAGCCGCCGCACGAGGGAAGGCTCACCGAGTGGACCCCGACCGGCCGTGCCATCCGCCAGCCGAGTGAAAGCGGGCTGGAGCGCACCTGCCCGCACCCGGTTCCCTCGCCGTGAAACGGATACAAAGGACAAAACCCCGCAAAGCATCACAAGCCCAGGTGAGCCCATGATCGGTCGCATCCCTGTTCTGGACATCCGCCCGCAGATCGATTGCGGCCGCCGCCCGGCGAAGGCCGTGGTGGGCGAGACCTTCGAGGTCTCGGCCACGGTCTTCCGAGAAGGCCATGACGCGGTCGCGGCCAATGTGGTGCTGCGCAACCCCGCCGGCCGCTGCGGCCCCTGGAACCCGATGCGGGAGCGGGCGCCCGGCACCGACCGGTGGAGCACCGAGGTCACCCCGGACATCGAGGGCCGCTGGACCTTCACCGTCGAGGCCTGGTCCGACCCGCTGGCCACCTGGCGCAAGCACGCCTCGATCAAGATCCCGGCGGGCATCGACACCGAGCTGGTGCTCGTCGAGGGCGCCGAACTGCACGAGCGGGCGGCCGTCGACGTCCCCAAGAGCGACGGCCGGGAGGCGGTGCTGGCCGCCGTGGACGCGCTGCGCGACCCCGACCTGCCCGCCGCCGCCCGCCTCGCCACGGCGCTCGCCCCCGAGGTCGTCGAGGCGCTGGCCCGCCATCCGCTGCGCGAACTGCTCACCGTCTCGCGCCCGATGCCACTGGTCGTCGAGCGCCGGCGGGCCCTTTACGGCTCGTGGTACGAGCTCTTCCCGCGCTCCGAGGGCGCCGTCGTCACCCCCGCCGGCACGACCGTCAGCGGCACCCTGCGCACCGCCGCCGAACGGCTGCCGGCCGTCGCCGCGATGGGCTTCGACGTGGTCTACCTCCCGCCCGTCCACCCCATCGGCACCGCCTTCCGCAAGGGCCCCAACAACGCCCTTTCGGCCGGCCCGGACGACGTCGGCTCCCCCTGGGCCATCGGCTCGGCGGCCGGCGGCCATGACGCCCTCCACCCGGACCTGGGCACCTTCGAGGACTTCGAGCACTTCGTGCGGACGGCCCGCGACCTGCGGATGGAGGTGGCCCTGGACTTCGCGCTGCAGTGCTCCCCCGACCACCCCTGGGTCACCCTGCACCCGCAGTGGTTCCACCACCGCCCGGACGGCTCGATCGCCTACGCCGAGAACCCGCCGAAGAAGTACCAGGACATCTACCCCGTCGCCTTCGACACCGACTTCCGCGGGATCGTCCGCGAGACCCAACGGCTGCTGCGCTTCTGGATGGCCAAGGGCGTACGGATCTTCCGGGTGGACAATCCGCACACCAAACCCGTGGCGTTCTGGGAGAAGGTGATCGGCGAGATCAACCGCACCGACCCGGACGTGCTCTTCCTCGCCGAGGCGTTCACCCGCCCGGCCATGCTGCACACCCTCGCCCAGGTCGGCTTCCAGCAGTCCTACACGTACTTCACCTGGCGCAACACCAAGCAGGAGCTGACCGACTACCTCACCGAGCTGTCCGGCGAGTCCGCCGCCTATCTGCGGCCCAACTTCTTCGTGAACACCCCGGACATCCTCCACGCCTACCTCCAGGAAGGCGGCCGCCCCGCCTTCGAGATCCGTGCCGTGCTGGCCGCCACCCTGTCCCCCACCTGGGGCGTCTACGCCGGATACGAGCTCTGCGAGTCGACGCCGGTACGCCCCGGCAGCGAGGAGTACCTCGACTCGGAGAAGTACCAACTCAGGCCGCGCGACTGGGATGCGGCGGCGAAGCAGGGGCGTACCATCGCCCCGCTGATCACCGCGCTCAACCGCATCCGCCGCCGGCACCCTGCCCTGCAGCAGCTGCGCGATCTGCGCTTCCACCAGGTCGACAACGAGGCCGTGCTGGCGTTCTCCAAGCGCGCCGGGCACGGCGAGGGGTCCGACACGGTGCTCACGGTGGTCAACCTCGACCCGCACCACACCCACGAGGCGACGGTGTCGTTGGACATGCCGGAACTCGGCCTCGGCCGGCACGAGTCCTTCCCGGTGCGCGACGAGCTCACCGGCGATACCTACCACTGGGGCAGGGACAACTATGTGCGCCTGGAGCCGGGCCGCTCACTGGCGCCCGCCCATGTGCTGTCGCTGCGACCGTCCTCACCGATCGGAGGGTCACCCAATTGATCGTCAATGAGCCAGTCCCCGACACGTTCGAGGACACCCCGGCGAAGGACCGCGATCCCGACTGGTTCAAACGGGCCGTCTTCTACGAAGTCCTGGTGCGCTCGTTCCAGGACAGCAACGGCGACGGCATCGGCGACCTTAAGGGCCTCACCGCCAAGCTCGACTATCTGCAGTGGCTGGGGGTGGACTGTCTCTGGCTTCCGCCGTTCTTCAAATCCCCGCTGCGGGACGGCGGTTACGACGTCGCCGACTACACCGCGGTGCTCCCGGAGTTCGGCGATCTGGCGGACTTCGTCGAGTTCGTGGACGCCGCGCACCACCGCGGCATGCGGGTCATCATCGACATGGTGATGAACCACACCAGCGATCAGCACCCGTGGTTCCAGGAGTCGCGCACCGACCCCGAAGGCCCGTACGGCGACTACTACGTCTGGGCGGACGACGACAAGCAGTACGCCGACGCGCGGATCATCTTCGTCGACACCGAGGCCTCCAACTGGACCTTCGACCCGGTCCGCAAGCAGTACTACTGGCACCGGTTCTTCTCCCACCAGCCCGACCTCAACTACGAGAACCCGGCGGTCCAGGAGGAGATGATCTCCGCCCTGCGGTTCTGGCTGGACCTGGGCATCGACGGCTTCCGGCTGGACGCGGTGCCGTACCTCTACGCGGAGGAGGGCACCAACTGCGAGAACCTGCCCGCCTCGCACGCCTTCCTCAAGCGGGTCCGGGCCGAGATCGACGCGCACTACCCGGACACCGTGCTGCTGGCCGAGGCCAACCAGTGGCCGGAGGACGTCGTCGACTACTTCGGCGACTACGCCGTCGGCGGCGACGAGTGCCATATGGCCTTCCACTTCCCGGTCATGCCGCGCATCTTCATGGCGGTGCGCCGCGAGTCGCGCTACCCGGTGTCGGAGATCCTCGCCAAGACCCCGGCGATCCCGTCCGGCTGCCAGTGGGGCGTCTTCCTGCGCAACCACGACGAGCTGACCCTCGAAATGGTCACGGACGAAGAGCGCGACTACATGTACGCGGAGTACGCCAAGGACCCGCGGATGCGCGCCAACATCGGCATCCGCCGGCGGCTGGCCCCGCTGCTCGACAACGACCGCAACCAGATCGAGCTCTTCACCGCCCTGCTGCTGTCGCTGCCCGGCTCGCCGATCCTCTACTACGGCGACGAGATCGGCATGGGCGACAACATCTGGCTCGGCGACCGCGACGCGGTACGCACCCCGATGCAGTGGACGCCCGACCGCAACGCCGGATTCTCCTCCTGCGACCCGGGCCGGCTCTTCCTGCCGACCATCATGGACCCGGTCTACGGCTACCAGGTCACCAATGTCGAGGCGGCGATGAGTTCCCCCTCCTCGCTGCTGCACTGGACCCGCCGGATGATCGAGATCCGCAAGCAGAACCCGGCGTTCGGGCTCGGCAGCTACACCGAGCTGTCCTCCACCAATCCGGCGGTGCTGGCCTTCCTGCGGGAGTCGCCGGGCACCGGCGGCGCGGACGACGACCTGGTGCTGTGCGTGCACAACTTCTCGCGGTTCGCCCAGCCGACGGAGCTGGACCTGCGCTCGTTCAGCGGCCGGCATCCGGTGGAGCTCATCGGCGGCGTCCGCTTCCCGGCCATCGGTGAGCTGCCGTACCTGCTGACGCTGGCGGGCCACGGCTTCTACTGGTTCCGACTGCGCAAGAACGCCTAGCCCCCGGGCCCTGACCGGGCACGGGCGCCGAGCATCCCGCCCGTACGCGGCCGCATGGCGCGTACGGGCGTTTTTCGACCTTTCGCTCGGGCAGTCTCCCTACTACCGCACGGCCGGGCGAACCATCGCCGGTCCCCCCGGCTCGGGAGGGTGACCGCCGCACGGCGGAAGCGCGCACGCCGAAGACACTCCCGAAGCCGCTCCCTTCGGGGGGACCCGCACCGCCTCCGTACGGGGGTACCGCCACCGCGCCACCGCATAGTGAAGGCCGCATTCCGGGACACTTTGCCCTACCTGTCGTGTGCCCGGGGAAAGGACGCGACGCCATGTCGGACACCGCCCCGACCCGTGCCACCCGTAACACCCCTGACCACCGCCCGCTCGTGACCGCCCCCGATCTGCTGTCCTCGCTGGTCCCGCTGCTCGCCGAGTGGGTACCGCGCCAGCGCTGGTTCGCCGGCAAGGGACGGCCGCTGACCGGGTTCACGCTGCTCTCGGCCACCGAGCTGCTGCCGTGCACCGGCGCGGGCACCACTCCGGGGCTGCTGCAGCTGCTCGTGCGTGCCCAGCAGAGCGCCCCGCCGAGCCGCACACCGGCCGGCGGCGACTGCTACCAGCTCCTGCTGGGGGTGCATCCGGCGCCGGCACCGCAGCTGGCACCGGCGGTGATCGGCCGGCCGGGGGGCGGCCCGCTGCGCGGCCGTACGGTCTACGACGCGCTGCTGGACAACCGGCTGTGCGGGCTGCTGCTGGAGCGGCTGCGGGTACCCGGGCGGCTCGGCGGACTGCGGTTCTGCCGCGAGCCCCGGGTGGACATCCCCTCCGGTCTGCCGGCCCGGCCGATCGCCGTCGAGCAGTCCAACTCCTCCATCGTCTTTGGCGATTCGTTCATCCTGAAGGTCTTCCGGCGGGTCGAACCGGGCGTCAACCCGGATCTGGAGCTGCCGCGGGCGCTGGCGGACGCCAAGTGCGCGCGGGTGCCGGCGCCCGCCGCGTGGTTCGAGTCGGCGACCGCGGAGGAGAGCGGCGAGGCGACGACGCTGGGCGTGCTCCAGCCGTTCCTGCCGGGGTCGGCGGACGGCTGGCAGCTGGCCCGGGGTGCGCTGGCCGTACGCGCCGACTTCACCGGCTCGGCGCGGGCGCTCGGGCACGCCACCGCGGAGGTGCACACCGCGCTCGCCCAGACGCTGCCGACCACCGAGCTGCACCGCCCGCAGCTGGAGGTGATCGCCGCCCAGATGATCGAGCGGCTGGAGGCCACCGCCCGCGCGGTGCCCGTACTGCAGCCCTACCGCACCCGGCTGCGCACCGCCTTCGACGCGCTGGCCGCGATGGGCCAGGACGGCCGCGGTTGGGCCGCCCAGCGCATCCACGGCGATCTGCACCTGGGGCAGACCCTGCGCTCCGCCGACGAGGGCCGCTGGTCGCTGATCGACTTCGAGGGCGAACCGGCCCGCCCGCTGGCCGAGCGGCGGCGGCCGCAGCCGGCGGTGCGCGATGTGGCGGCGATGCTGCGCTCCTTCGACTACGCGGCGCGCGGCGGGCCGGCCGGCGGGGACCCCTGGGCACTGGAGTGGGCGCGCCGCACCCGTGCCGCCTTCTGCCGGGGCTACGCCGAGGCCGGCGGGCTCGATCCGCGCTCCGCGCCCGAACTGATGCGCGCCTACGAGACCGACAAGGCCGTCTACGAGGTGCTCTACGAGGCCCGCCACCGGCCCGACTGGCTGGCCGTCCCGATGGCCGCCGTCCGGCGGCTGGCGGCGGGCGGGGAGCCGGCCGTGGGGGCCCACCCTTACGACTCGCCGTGATCCGCCCGCCCGTCGCCCCCGGCCGGCGCGGCTCCGCCATGCCCCTTTTTGAATCGCCGTCGCCCGCCACCGCCCCGGCCGGACCGGAACGGCTCCGTCATGCCCCTCACAATCACCGACTTCCCGCCCCCGAGGAGGCCCCACTCGTGACCGCCCGCCCCTCTCCCGCCACCGGACCGCCGCCGTCCGGCCGTACCCCTGCCACCCCCGCGCGCGCCGAGCAGGCCGCGGCGACCGGGGCGGCCGCCGGGCCCGCGGCCCGCTCCCGCGCCGGGAACGCCAAGCCGCCGGCCGGCACGCACGGGGTGCGGCCCGCCGCCCCCCTGTCCGAGGAGGACCGCGCCCGGCTGCTGGGCGGCGCGCATCACGACCCGCACGCGCTGCTCGGCGCGCACCCCGTACGCGGCGGGCTGCTCATCCGCGCCCTGCGACCGCACGCCCGGAGCGTCACCGTCGTGGCGAAGGGGCTGCGCGCCGAGCTGCCCTCCGAGGGCGACGGCCTGTTCGCCGGAGTGCTGCCGCTGCGCACCGTCCCGGAGTACGAGCTGCTGGTCGACTACGGCGAACACACCCTGACCGTCCGCGACCCCTACCGCTTTCTGCCCGCGCTCGGCGAGTTGGACCTGCACCTGTTCAGCGAGGGCCGGCACGAGCAGCTGTGGCAGGCGCTCGGCGCGCGGACCATGGAGCACCAGGGCGTGACCGGCACCCGCTTCACCCTCTGGGCGCCCAACGCCCGGGGCGTCCGGGTCGTCGGCGACTTCAACTACTGGGACGGCACCGCCGGCCCGATGCGGTCGCTGGGCTCCTCCGGCGTCTGGGAGCTCTTCCTGCCCGGCATCGGCGCCGGCGAGCTGTACAAGTTCGAGATCACCCGGCCGGACGGCTCGAAGACCGTGCGCGCCGACCCGATGGCCCGGCGGACCGAGTGCCCGCCCGCGACCGCCTCGGTGGTGGACGAGTCGCACTTTCGCTGGCAGGACGCCGAGTGGATGGCCCGGCGCGGCAGGCGGCCGGTGCACCAGGCGCCGTTCTCCGTCTACGAGGTGCATCTGCCCTCCTGGCGGCCCGGCCTCACCTACCGCCAGCTCGCCGACCAACTTCCGGTGTACGTCAAGGACTTGGGGTTCACCCACGTCGAGTTCATGCCGGTGTCCGAGCACCCCTTCGGCGGTTCCTGGGGCTATCAGGTGACCGGGTTCTACGCGCCGACCGCCCGGATGGGCACCCCCGACGACTTCCGGTTCCTGATCGACACGCTGCACCGGGCCGGGATCGGCGTCCTGATGGACTGGGTGCCGGCGCACTTCCCGCGCGACGACTGGGCGCTGGCGGAGTTCGACGGCCGCCCGCTCTACGAGCACCAGGACCCGGCCCGGGCCGCGCACCCGGACTGGGGCACCCTGGAGTTCGACTACGGCCGCACCGAGGTCCGCAACTTCCTGGTCGCCAACGCGGTGTACTGGTGCGAGGAGTTCCATATCGACGGACTGCGGGTGGACGCCGTGGCCTCGATGCTCTATCTCGACTACTCGCGCGAGGACGGCGGCTGGACGCCCAACGTCCACGGCGGCCGGGAGGACCTCGACGCGGTGGCCTTCCTCCAGGAGATGAACGCGACGGTCTACCGCCGCTGCCCCGGAGTCGTCACCATCGCCGAGGAGTCCACGGCCTGGGACGGCGTCACCCGCGCCACCCACCACGTCGGGCCCGGCGGCTTCGGCGGTCTCGGCTTCGGCCTGAAGTGGAACATGGGCTGGATGCACGACTCCCTCGGCTATGTCTCCAAGGAGCCGGTGCACCGCAAGTACCACCACGGCGAGATGACCTTCTCCATGATCTACGCCTACTCCGAGAACTACGTGCTGCCGATCTCCCATGACGAGGTCGTGCACGGCAAGCGGGCGCTGGTGTCGAAGATGCCCGGCGACTGGTGGCAGCAGCGGGCCAACCACCGGGCCTACCTCGGCTTCATGTGGGCCCACCCGGGCAAGCAACTCCTCTTCATGGGGCAGGAGTTCGCGCAGGGCGCGGAGTGGGCGGAGAGCCACGGCCCGGACTGGTGGCTGCTGGACTCGTCCTACGAGGCGGAGCCGGACCACCGCGGCGTACGCGATCTCGTCCGCGACCTGAACCGCCGGTACGCGGCCGCCCCCGCCCTGTGGGAGCGGGACACCGATCCGGCCGGCTTCCGCTGGATCGACGGCGACGCGAGCGAGGACAACGTCTTCTCCTTCCTGCGCTTCGCCTCCGACGGCTCCCCCCTGATCTCGGTCAGCAACTTCTCCCCCGTCGTGCGCCACGCCTACCGGCTCGGGGTCCCCGACGACATCCCCGCCTGGCGCGAGGTCCTCAACACCGACGACCCGCGCTACGGCGGCAGCGGCGTCGCCAACCCCGACCTGCTCAAGACCGAACCCACCCCCTGGAACGGCCGCGGCTCCTCCGTCACGACCGTCCTCCCCCCGCTGGCGACGGTCTGGTTCACCCCGGCCTGAGCGCCGGACCGCGGATCGCGAAGGGGCGGGCGCCCTGTGCGGCGCCCGCCCCTTCGGTGTCCTGCCGGGCCGTCCGGCCCGTTCACCCGTTCGGCGCTACTGGTTGGCCGCACTCGCCCGCGCCCGCCTACCGTCGCCATGCGGGTTCGCAGCGCCACGGATGGCGGCTGCTCCCCCGGAGGCCCGACTCGGCGACGGAACCACGCTCGCCGCCGTCCGGGCCCGCCCCACACACCGCCGGACGCGCCCCCTGATCCCGCCCTCCCGCGGTGCCCCCTGGCCCTCAACCACGAGGAGGACGTCCATGCCACGATTCGCCCGCCCGATATCCGACCGCTTCGGCCCGCGCCTGCGCTGGTGGTCGGCCAGCGCGGCAGCGCTGCTGGTGCTGAGCGCGGTGCTGTTGCTGTTGCTGCCCGTCGGCAAGCAGTCGACGGCCGCCGGCAGCACGCCCGCCGCCTCCGGCCAGGCCGTGGCCGTGTCCCCCCGCACCGGGGCCCGAAGCGCTCAGGTGGATCCGCAGACCACGGCCAAGTGGGAGTACGCGACCGTGCCGCTGCCCGCCGAAGCCACCAAGCAGACCCTCGACAACTGGGGCGAGGACGGCTGGGAGCTGGTCCAGGTCGTGCCCGCCCCGAGCAATTCGGGGCAGCAGGTGGCCTATCTGAAGCGGGCGAAGGGCATGTGACGGCACCCTGCCGGCCGCCACGATCCGGCACCCCGCGTCCACGGCCACGGACGCGAAGGGGCGGGCGCCCTGTGCGGCGCCCGCCCCCCTCTCCCCTCCCGCGTGGTGTGGGGAGCCACGGCGCGAAAGCCAGACGAGCCGGCGGCAGCAAGGCGCAGCGGAGGGGCCGCAGGCGAACCGAGCGAAACCCCCACGGCGGGCCAGCCGACAACGTGGGAAGCCGGCCAAGCGCAGCGGAAGCCTAGACCTTGGCGGACTCCTTCGCGCCGCCGTCGCGCGGTTCGACGACGTCTGGGGCGGGCGGCTCGGCGTGGGCGTCGTCGACCAGCGTCTTCTCGTCGAACGGGATCCGGCCGGCCAGCACCTCGGCCGCCCTGGCCTTGTCGATCTCCTTGGTCCAGGTGCCGACCAGGACGGTGGCCACCGCGTTGCCCGCGAAGTTGGTCAGGGCGCGCGCCTCGCTCATGAAGCGGTCGATGCCGACGATCAGACCGACGCCGTCGACCAGTTCGGGGCGGTGCGACTGCAGGCCGCCGGCGAGCGTGGCCAGGCCCGCGCCGGTGACCCCGGCCGCACCCTTCGACGCGATGATCATGAAGACCAGCAGCGAGATCTGCTGGCCGAGCGAGAGCGGCTTGCCCATCGCCTCGGCCACGAACAGCGAGGACATCGTCAGGTAGATGGCGGTGCCGTCGAGGTTGAAGCTGTAGCCGGTCGGGACGGTGATGCCGACCACCGGCTTGCTGACGCCCAGGTGCTCCATCTTGGCGATGAGGCGGGGCAGCGCGGACTCCGAGGAGGAGGTGGACAGGATCAGCAGGAACTCGCGGGCGAGGTACTTCAGGAGGATGAAGATGTTGATCCCGGCGACCAGCCGGAGCAGCGCGCCGAGCACCACGAGCACGAACAGCAGACAGGTGACGTAGAAGCCGACCATGATGATGGCCAGGGACTTCAGCGCGTCCAGGCCGGTCTCGCCGACCACCGCCGCGATGGCGCCGAAGGCACCCACCGGCGCCACCCACATGATCATGGCCAGCACCCGGAAGACCAGCTTCTGCACGTGCCCGATGCCGCGCAGCACCGGCTCCCCCGCCGAGCCCAGCGCCTGCAGGGCGAAGCCGACCAGCAGCGCCACCAGCAGCGTCTGCAGCACCTCGCCCTGGGTGAAGGCGGAGACCAGCGTCTTGGGGATCATGCCGAGCAGGAACTCGGGGAGCGACTCGCCGCCGCCCTCGGTCTGGGCCTGGCCCGCGTGCCGTACGGTCTCGGTCAGATGCAGCCCGGAGCCGGGCTGCAGGATGTTGCCGACGACCAGGCCGATGGCGAGCGCCACCGTGGACATCACCATGAAGTAGCCGAGGGCCAGTCCGCCCACCGCGCCGACCTTGGCGGCCTTGCGCACCGAGCCGACGCCCAGCACGATCGTGCAGAAGATGACCGGCGAGATCATCATCTTGATCAGGTTCACGAAGCCGGTGCCGAGCGGCTTGAGCTGGACGGCCACACCGGGGGCGGCGAAGCCCACGATGATGCCGAGCAGCACCGCCCCGATGACGGCGATGTAGAGGAAGTGGGTCCGGTCCCGCTTGGCCGGCACTCTGTCCTCGGTGGTGCCCCCGGACGGCGGGGTCTGTGCAGCCACGGCTGTCTCCTCGTCTACGGCTCTGCGCCCGGTCTGGGCCCCCAGGCCGTTCAGGCACTGGGGGAGGCTCCGGCGCACAACAAGTCCCGGCGACTATGCACGCCCGTGTGGCGCCCGTCACCCTTACGTGCATTTCGTTCACGCGAAAGTGACCCGGCAGACTGTTCTGTATGCGACTCCCCCGACCCCGGCCGCCCCGCCGGCTGCGCGGCCCCCGCAGCCTCGCCGGGCAGCTCTTCGCGATGCAGGTCGTGCTGGTGGCGGCGGTCGTCGTGGGCTGCGCCGTCTTCGCGTACGTCAGCGCCGGTCGGCAGGCGGAGGAGACCGCGCGGCGGCAGGCGACCGCGGCGGCCACCGCCGTCGCCGACTCCCCCGCCGTCGTCGCGGCGGCCCGCGCCGAGGACCCCACCGCGGCGCTCCAGCCGTACGCCGAACAGCTGCGGCGCGATGCCGGGGTCGACTTCGTGGTGGTGATGGCACCGGACGGCACCCGCTGGACGCACCCGGAGCCGTCCGCGATCGGCGGGAAGTACCTGGGGCACATCGGTCCGGCACTGCGCGGCGAGATCTTCCCCGAGACGCACATGGGCGTGCTCGGCCCGTCCGTGCGGGTCGTCGCGCCGGTCCACGACCCGCTGCGCGGCGGGAGGATCACCGCGCTGGTCAGCTCGGGGATCACCATCGAGACGATCAGCGAGCAGCTGCGCGACCAGGTCCTGGCGCTGGTCGCGGTGGCGGCCGCGGCACTGGCACTCGGCGGTGCCGGCACGTATGTGATCAACGCCCGGCTGCGGCGGCACACGCACGGGATGAACGCCCAGGAGCTGAGCCGGATGCACGACTACCACCAGGCCGCGCTGCACGCCGTGCGCGAGGGGCTGCTGATGCTCGACGGGCAGCGCAGGGTCGCCCTGATCAACGACGGCGGACGGGAGCTGCTGGGGCTGCCGGGAGACGCGGTGGGACGGCCGGTCACCGAGCTGGGGCTGCCGCAGCCGCTGGCCCAGGCGCTGCACTCGCCCGGCCCGCGGGTCGACGAGCTGCATCTGACCGGAGAGCGGGTGCTGGTGGTCAACTCCTCCCCGGTCTCCGGCGGCGAGCAGCGCGGCAGCGTGGTGACCCTGCGCGATCACACCGAACTCCAGGCGCTGTCGGGCGAGTTGGACTCGGTACGCGGCTTCGCCGAGGCGCTGCGCTCACAGGCCCACGAGGCCGCCAACCGGCTGCACGCGGTGGTCTCGCTGATCGAGCTGGGGCGGGCCGAGGAGGCCGTGCAGTTCGCCACCGCGGAACTGGAGCTGGCGCAGGCGCTGACCGACCAGGTCGTCGGAGCGGTCGCCGAGCCGGTGCTCGCCGCGCTGCTGCTCGGCAAGGCGGCGCAGGCCAACGAGCGCGGCGTCGAGCTGGCGCTGACGCCCGACAGCCGGATCGACGACGGGCTGCTGCCGCCCGGCCTGCCGGCCCGCGATCTGGTGACGGTGCTGGGCAACCTCCTCGACAACGCCATCGATGCCGCCGCCCCCACGCAGGAACACGGCGCCGCCGCGTCGCCGCGGGTGCGGGTCACCGCGCGGGCGGCCGACGGCGAGCTGCTGCTGACGGTGGCGGACAACGGTCCGGGGGTGGCCGCGGACGACGCCGAGGAGATCTTCCGACGCGGCTGGACCACCAAGCAGCCGGCCCCCGCGCCCGACCGGGGCCCCGGGCACGGCCACGGCCTGGGCCTGGCCCTGGTCCAGCAGGCGGTACGGCGCAACGGCGGCACCATCGCGCTGGACCGCGCCCCGGAAGGCGGCGCGCGGTTCACCGTACGGCTGCCGCTGCGGACGGAGGCGACGGCATGAGCGGGCCGACGGGCGGGGGCCGCCCGGCCGCGAGAGGATGTGCCCGGTGAGCCCCTGTGACATCCGGGTCCTGGTCGTCGAGGACGACCCGGTGGCCGCCGCCGCGCACGCCCTGTACGTGGGGCGGGTGCCCGGCTTCACCGTCTCGGGCACCGTGCACTCCATGGGCGACGCCCGCCGCCACCTCGACCAGCACGCCGTCGACCTGCTACTGCTTGACCTGTACCTGCCCGACGGCCACGGCCTGCAGCTGGTGCGTACGCTGCGGGCGGCCGGGCACACCGCCGACATCATCGCGGTCACCTCGGCCCGCGATCTGGCCATGGTGCGCGAGGGCGTCTCGCTGGGCGTGGTGCAGTACGTGCTCAAGCCGTTCACCTTCGCCACCCTGCGCGACCGGCTCACCCGCTACGCGGAGTTCCGCGCCACGACCGGCGAGGCCAGCGGCCAGGACGAGGTGGACCGGGCGATCGCCGCGCTGCGCGCCCCGCGCCCGGCCGCGCTGCCCAAGGGCCTGACCGCGGCCACCCTGCGGGCGGTGACCGATGTGCTGCGGGCCTCCGGCAGCGGGCTGACGGCGACCGAGGCGGCCGCCGACGTGGGCATCTCCCGGATCACCGCGCGCCGCTACCTCGAACACCTCGTGGAGAGCGGCCGGGCCGCCCGCGCCCCGCAGTACGGCCAGGTCGGCCGCCCCGAATTGCGCTACCGCTGGTCGGGGCATTGACCCGCTGTGATCGGTGACTTACTTTCAGCTGGCAGTACACCGTGGCCAGTTGACCGTCGCCGTTGACCGTGGTTCGTCGCTGGAGGTCGTGCCGTGCGCCCCACCGCCCCGCTGATTCTGCTCGCCGCCGCCGTCGTGGCCGCCGGTACGCTCACCGCCTGCGGCGGCGGGTCCGGGAGCGACGGCGACACCGTCAAGGTCGCCTTCATCAAGGACACCAACGCCAAGGTCACCGTCCGGGACGACTACATCCGCCTGGTGGCCCGGCAGTTCGAGAAGGCCAACCCCGGCAAGAAGGTCCGGCTCATCCCGATCCAGGCGTCGGAGAACGACTACTACACCAAGATCCAGCAGATGATGCGCTCCCCGAGGACCGCGCCGGACCTGGTCTACGAGGACACCTTCCTGGTCAACTCCGACATCAAGGCGGGGCTGTTGCGGCCGCTGGACGGCTACCTCGACGGCTGGGACGACTGGCGGCAGTTCCAGCCGGCCGCGAAGGCCGCGGCCAGGGGCCAGGACGGCAAGACCTACGGCGTCCCGGACGGTACGGACACCCGCGGACTGTGGTTCAACAAGAAGATCTTCAAGAAGGCCGGACTGCCCGCCGACTGGCGGCCGAGGAACTGGGCCGAGGTGCTGGACGCCGCCCGGACCGTCAAGCGCGAGGTCCCCGGGGTCGTCCCGCTGAACGTCTTCACCGGCAAGGGCGCGGGCGAGGCCGCCGTGATGCAGGGCTTCGAGATGCTGCTGTACGGCACCGGCGAGCACCAGCTCTACGACCCGGCGAGCAAGAAGTGGGTCACCGGCACCAAGGGCTTCAAGGACAGCCTGACCTTCATCGACACGGTCTACAAGGAGGGGCTCGGGCCCGAGGTCTCCGACGCCCTCAGCCCCAACATCCAGACGAACGTGGCCGCCGAGCTGCTGCCCGAGGAGAAGCTCGCGATCGACCTCGACGGCTCCTGGCTGGGCCAGCAGTGGCAGAAGACGGGCGGCGGCAACCCCTGGCCCGAGTGGTCGACGACGCTCGGCCAGGCGCCGTTCCCCACCCAGCACGGCGCCCCGCCGGGCAAGGTCAGCCTGGCCGGCGGCTGGACCTGGTCGGTGCCGCAGAGGGCCCAGCAGCCCGAGCTGGCCTGGAAGTTGATCAAAACCTTCCAGACCAGGGCCAACGCGCTGGAGTGGTGCGTACGCGGCGCGCAGATCGCGGTCCGCAAGGACGTCGCGGCCGATCCGCGGTATCTGAAGTCCGTACCCGGCATCGGCTTCTTCACCGGCCTGGTCGAGATCAGCCAATACCGGCCGGCGCTGCCCGCCTACCCGAAGGTCGCCGCGGCGATCGGTGAGGCGATGGAGGCGGTCACCGCCGACGACTCCTCGCCACAGAAGGCCGCCAAGGACTACGACCAGGCGCTCGGGTCCCTCGTGGACGGCCGGACGGTCGCCAAGCCATGACGGCCGGCGCCGCCGCGCGGGCCACGGCGGCCGCCCGTACGCCGCGCGCCGTCCCGGTGCGCAGCCGGCTGCTGCGCTGGTCCCCGATCGTCCCCGCCACCGTCCTGCTGCTGCTCTTCCTCGCCGGCCCGATCGGCTACTGCGTCGGGATCGCCTTCACCGACACCCAGCTGACCGGCCAGGAGTCGGCGTCCTTCGTCGGGCTGGCCAACTTCCGCCACGCCGTGGGCGATCCGGCGTTCCGCAACGCGGTCGTGCTCACCCTGGTCTTCACCGTGCTCTCCTCGATCCTCGGACAGAACACCCTGGGGCTGGCGCTGGCCGGCCTGCTGCGCCGCGCCTCGCGGCCCGTACGGTCGCTGACCGGCGCGATGGTGATCACCGCATGGGTGCTCCCGGAGATCGTCGCGGGCTTCTTGCTCTACACCTTCTTCGAGCGGCGCGGCACCCTCAACGCCCTGTTGGAGTGGCTCCATCTGCCCACCCAGAACTGGCTGTTCACACTGCCCGTCCTGGCCGTGTCGTTCGCCAACGTCTGGCGCGGTACGGCGTTCTCGATGCTGATCTACTCCGCGGCGCTCTCCGGGATCCCGCGGGAGGTCACCGAGTCCGCCGAGGTCGACGGTGCGGGCGGGCTGCGGCGGCTGTGGCACATCACGCTGCCGATGATCCGCCGCTCCATCGGCACCAATCTGATGCTCAACACCCTGCAGACGCTCTCCGTCTTCGGCCTCATCTGGGCGATGACGCGGGGTGGCCCCGGAGGCCGCAGCCAGACGCTGCCGGTGTTCATGTACGACCAGGCGTTCTTGAAGTCGCTGATCGGCTACGGCACCGCGGTGGCGCTGCTGTTGCTGCTGGTGGGCGCGTTGTTCTCGGTGGTCTATCTGCGCCTGCTGCGCGAGGAGGTCTGAAGCCGTGCCGCTGCCCCGCCGGGTCCGCCACCGGATCGCAGCCGACGCCGGAGCGCTCACCGTGGCGGCGGCGTTCGCCGTGCCGCTGGTCTGGCTGGTGCTGTCGTCGCTGGACGCGGAGGCGACGCTGCGGGTGCGGATTCCCAAGTCCCCGACGACGGCGAACTTCTCGGCGGTGCTGACCGACGAGATCACCTTCACCCCGATGCTCAACAGCCTGCTGATCTGCGGCGGCGCCACGCTGCTCACGGTGGTCTGCGCGGCGCTGGCGGCCTATCCGCTGTCCCGCTACCGCTCGCGCTTCACCCGCCCGTACCTGCTGACGATCCTGTTCGCGACCTGTCTGCCGATCACCGCGGTGATGGTCCCGGTCTACGGGCTGTTCGTGCAGGTCGACCTGATCGACACCCGCCACGGCACCGCGCTGTTCCTGGCCGCCGCCCAACTCCCGTTCGCCATCTGGCTGATGAAGAACTTCATGGACGGGGTCCCGATGGTCCTGGAGGAGGCGGCGTGGACGGACGGCGCCTCCTGGGCGCAGACGCTGCTGCGGGTGATCCTGCCGCTCATGGGGCCCGGTCTCGGCGTCGTCGCGATCTACACCTTCATCATGATGTGGGGCAATTTCTTCGTACCCTTCATGCTGCTGCTCTCGCCGGAGCAGCTGCCCGCCTCGGTGAGCATCTTCAATTTCTTCGGCAATTACGGCGCCATTGCCTTCGGTGAACTCGCGGCATTTTCGATCCTTTACTCGACACCGGTCGTCCTGCTGTACATCCTTATTTCGCGGCGACTGGGCGGCGGCTTCGCGCTCGGCGGGGCAGTGAAGGGCTAGTGAAGGCCGGTGAAACTTCGGTGGCCTCGATGGCGCTGGTGAGCGGCCCGATACCGGAAAACGGCTCCCTGCCGGCCGGGTAAAACGGTCCAGTTAGTAGCTTCCTACGACATTCAACCTTGGTTATCCGCACCATAGGTATCCAGCCACTCCGTCACCTACCGTGTGCCGGTGAACACGCACGCCGCAGAGCCGCGCCGGCCCCCCTTCAACGCCGAGGCCGCCCGCCGCTTCCGCGAGAACCTCGGCATGACGCCCGCCCATGTCGCCTACGGAATTTGGGCCGCCTTCGGAATACAGATATCGCCGGCGACGGTGGCGTCCTGGGAATTGGGGGAGGCCGCCCCCACCGAGTCCGAGCTGACCGCGCTGGCCGGCGCCCTGTGGTGCGCGCCCGGCGACCTGCTGGGCGCGCCGGGCACCCTGCGCGAATACCGCCTCGCGCACGGCCTGTCCCCGGACGGCCTGGCGCTGGCCATCGGCATGGACCAGGCCGCGTACGAGCGGCTGGAGGCCGGCGGGCCCTGGCGCGGCAACGACCGGCAGGCCGCGGCGCTCGCCCGGACGCTGAAGCTGCCGCTGCCCGCGCTGCTCCGCTTCACAGGCCGCGCCGAGAAGCTGACCGAGCTGCTGACCAGCGCCGTCACCACCCGCTGGCAGGCCTACGTCCGGCCGGTCGGCAAGCTCACCTCCCTCCCCAAAGAGGACGTCCAGGACGTCCTGCAGGAGCTGCACGCCGACTATCAGGCGTCGATGACGGCTACGCTCAACTGGGGCGGCGGGGACGGCACCGGGGAGTCCGGGCAGGCGGGGCGCGCCTTTGTCGAGGACATCCTGGCCGAGTTCTGGAAGCGGGTCGGCCCGTAGCGGCCCCGGGGATCCGGGGCATCCCCGAGGGATCCCGTCGGCCCCAGGGCGGAGTGGCGTCCCCCCAGAGGATGACACCGGGGGCGGTGATGGCACTTCCGGCCGGTGCGGCTTTCGGTCCTCCGGGCTGAGGTAGGCGCTGACCTGCGCAGAAAGAATGGGACGGTCGAATCTTCCGTCCCCTTCCCAGGAGTACCCGTGTCCCACGCGGCAGCCGTTCCCGGCTTCCCCACGTCCACCCGCGCCGCCGCCGGCGTCGCCGCCCGCGCGACCGAGCTGAGCAAGGTCTACGGCCAGGGGGAGACCCGTGTCGTGGCGCTGGACTCCGTCTCGGTCGAGTTCGGCAAGGCCCGGTTCACCGCCATCATGGGCCCGTCCGGCTCCGGCAAGTCGACGCTGATGCACTGCATGGCGGGCCTGGACACGATCTCCGCCGGCTCGGCCCGGATCGGCGACGTGGAGCTGGCGTCCCTCAACGACAAGCAGCTGACGCGGCTGCGCCGGGACAAGATCGGCTTCATATTCCAGGCGTTCAACCTGCTGCCGACGCTCTCCGCGCTGGAGAACATCACGCTGCCGATGGACATCGCGGGCCGCAAGCCCGACCGGGAGTGGCTCAGCGCCGTCATCGAGACCGTCGGCCTGTCCGGGCGCCTCGCCCACCGGCCGGCGCAGCTCTCCGGCGGCCAGCAGCAGCGGGTCGCGGTCGCCCGGGCACTCGCCGCCCAGCCGGAGATCATCTTCGCGGACGAGCCGACCGGCAACCTCGACTCCCGCTCCGGCGCCGAGGTGCTGGGCTTCCTGCGCGAGTCGGTGCGGGCGATGGAGCAGACGGTGGTGATGGTCACCCATGACCCGGTCGCGGCCGGCTATGCGGACCGGGTGGTCTTCCTCGCGGACGGCCGGATCGTCGAGGAGCTCCACGAGCCGACCGCGGACGCCGTCCTGGACCGGATGCGGCTGTTCGACGCCAAGGGCCGGACGAGCTAGCCGGGGCCGAACGAGCCCACGCGGGCGCCGCGCGCCCCCCGCCGTGCCCCGGGCGCGGCCCTTCATCCCGAGAACCGGACCCAGGACTGACACCACCACCATGCTCCGTACTGCCCTGCGCAACGTCCTTGCGCACAAAGCCCGATTGATGATGACCGCGCTGGCGGTGCTGCTCGGCGTCGCCTTCGTCGCCGGCACCCTCATCTTCAGCGACAGCGTCGGCGAGGCCGTCAAGAACGCCTCCGCCAAGAACCTCAAGGACGTGGCCGTCTCCGTCCAGGCCACCGACGGCGACCCCGACGCGCCCGATGCCGTCGACGCGGAGAAGGACGGCAAGCGCGCCACCGCCCTCGACGACCGGCTCGCGGACCGCATCCGCGCACTGCCGGGCGTCGCCTCCGTCCGCGCGAACGTCACCGGCGAGGCCACCCTCGCCGGCCCCGACGACCAGCCCGTCGGCAACGGCTGGCAGAACCGCGCCGTCAACTACCAGCCGGGCAAGGACGGCAAGGACAGCCGCTATCCGCTCCTCCAGGGCCGCGCTCCGGCCGGCGGCGGCGAGATGGCGCTGGCCGAGAGCACCGCGAAGGCGGCCGGCGTCCGGCTCGGGGACACCGTGCGGTTCGCCACCGACGGTCCGGTGCTGAAGAAGAAGCTGGTCGGCATCGTGGCCAGCGACGATCCGCAGGTGACCGCGGGCGGCAGCCTGGCGCTGTTCGACACCGCCACCGCGCAGCGGCTGTATCTGCACCCCGGCCAGTTCGACGAGCTGATCGTAGCCGCCGCGCCCGGCACCGACGAGCGGGCGCTGACCGCGAAGGTCCGCGAGGTGCTGCCCAAGGGCCGCGCCGAGGCGACCAGCGGCGCCGAGCTCGCCGCCGAGCAGTCCCGGATGATCGCCCAGCAGAACAGTGCGCTGAGCCAGACGCTGCTGACCTTCGCCGGTATCGCCCTGTTCGTCGGGGTGTTCATCATCGCCAACACCTTCACCATGCTGATCTCCCAGCGCAGCCGCGAGATCGCGCTGCTGCGCGCGGTCGGCGCCTCGCGCCGGCAGGTCGTGCGCTCGGTGCTCGCCGAGGCGGCGCTGCTCGGCCTGATCTCCTCGGTCGTCGGCTTCGCGCTCGGCCTCGGGATCGCGGTGGGGCTGCGGGCGGTGCTGGACGCCAACGGCGCGGGCTTCCCGGACGGGCCGGTCGTCATCAGCCCGTCCACGGTGGGCGCCGCGCTGGCGGTGGGCGTCGTGGTGACCGTACTGGCCGCCTGGCTGCCGTCCCGCAAGGCGGCGAAGATCGCGCCGGTGGAGGCGCTGAGCAGCGTCGAGGCGCCGCCCGCGATGCGCAGCCTGGTCCTGCGCAACACCATCGGCGCGGTGATCACCGGGCTGGGCGTCGCGGTGATGCTCTATGTCTCCACCCTGAAGTCCGGTGACGATCTGCCGATCGCCATGCTGGGCTCGATGCTGACGCTGGTCGGCGTGATCATCCTGGCGCCGCTGCTGTCCCGTCCGCTGGTCTCGCTGGCCGGCCTGGTCACCATCCGGCTGTTCGGGGTCGGCGGCAAGCTGGCCAAGGAGAACGCGCTGCGCAATCCGCGCCGTACGGCGGCGACCGGGTCCGCGCTGATGATCGGGCTCACTCTGATCACCGGGATGACGGTCGTGGGGCACTCCGCCCAGCTGGGCATGGACAAGATGGCCGCCAACGGGCTGGCCGCCGACTACAAGGTGACGACCTCGACCTATGTCGGCCTGGACCCCGCCCTGTCGAAGAAGGTCGCCAAGGTGCCGGGCGTGGCGGCGATGGCTCCGCTGCGCGGCACGGGCTTCAGCACCGGCGACGGCGCCCCCGGCGACGGCGGCTTCGGCTACCTGCGCGGCACCGACCTCACCCAGATCGACAAGGTCGCCCGGCTGACCTTCACCCAGGGCTCGCTGGACGCCGTCCGGGCCACCGGCGCCATCGCCGTCTCCGAGAAGGGCGCCAAGGAGCACGGCTGGCGCTTCGGTGACACGGTGAGCGTCAGCTTCGACGAGAAGAAGACGAAGCTGAAGGTCGCCGCCGTCTACAAGGAGAACGAGGCGCTGGGCGAGGCCTTCGGCGACGTGTCGCTGGTCGACCCGCACCTGCCCCGGTCCAAGAACGACGAACTGCTGGTCAAGGCCGCCGGCGGCACCTCCCCCGCGCTGGTGAAGGACATCCGGCACGCGCTCGGCGACAGCCCGCTGCTGAAGGTCCAGAGCCGCGAGGACCTGCGCAAGGAGAACGCCGGCCAGATCGACACCGTCGTGAACATGGTCTACGGGCTGCTGGGCATGGCCGTCATCATCGCGGTGGTCGGCGTGGTCAACACCCTGGCGATGTCGGTGTTCGAGCGGACCCGGGAGATCGGGATGCTGCGGGCGATCGGCCTGGCGCGCAGCGGCATCAAGCAGATGGTGCGGCTGGAGTCGGTGGTCATCTCGCTGTTCGGCGCGGTGCTCGGCATGGGCGTGGGGATCTTCCTGGCCTGGGCCGGCGGCAGCCTGGTCGGCTCGTCGTTCCCGACGTACGAGATGGTGCTGCCGTGGGGCAGGCTGGGGCTGTTCCTGCTGATCGCGCTGGTCGTGGGGGTGCTGGCGGCACTGTGGCCGGCCCGCCGGGCGGCCCGGCTGAACATGCTGGAGGCGATCGGGGCGCAGTGAGGCCCCACGCGCGACGGCGGGGGGGGGCGCCCCCGCCCGCGGGGGGGGGGGGCCCGCCTTGGTTTTGTTTTTTCCCCCCTTCCTGGTGGCTTGGCCGTGTTGTGTTGAGCGCTACATCGAAA
>NZ_JBWKCJ010000005.1:315471-339994 GCF_056436545.1 Streptomyces sp. NPDC043738
CAGCATCCCCCCCCCCCCCCCCCACCCCCACCCCCCCCCCCCCCCCCCCCCCCCCCCCCCCTCCCCCCCCCCCCCCCCCCCCCCCCCCGCCGTCGGTGCGTCTGCGCTACCGGGCCGGGGCGTGCCGGTCCGGTGGATCCGGCCGGCCCTAGAAGACCGACTCCGCCTCGTCCATCCGCCACCCCGGCACGGTCTTGAGTTCGGTGACCGCCTCGGCCAGCGGCACCATCGTGATGTCGGTGCCGCGCAGCGCGGTCATCTTGCCGTAGTCGCCGCGGTGCGCGGCCTCGACGGCGTGCCAGCCGAAGCGGGTGGCCAGCACCCGGTCGTAGGCGGTGGGGGTGCCACCGCGCTGGACGTGGCCGAGGATGACCGGGCGGGCCTCCTTGCCGAGGCGCTTCTCCAGTTCGTGGGCGAGCGCGGTGCCGATGCCGGAGAACCGCTCGTGGCCGTACTGGTCGATGGCGCCCTTTTTGTAGTCCATCGTCCCGGGGGCCGGGTGCGCGCCCTCGGCGACGCAGATCACGGCGAACTTCTTGCCCCGCGCGAACCGCTCCTCGACCATCGTGACCAGGTCGTTGACGTCGAACCCGCGCTCGGGCAGGCAGATGCCGTGGGCGCCGCCGGCCATACCGGACTCCAGCGCGATCCAGCCCGCGTGCCGGCCCATCACCTCGACGACCATCACGCGCTGGTGCGACTCGGCGGTGGTCTTGAGGCGGTCGATCGCCTCGGTGGCGACGCCGACGGCGGTGTCGAAGCCGAAGGTGCGGTCGGTGGAGGAGATGTCGTTGTCGATGGTCTTGGGCACCCCGACGACCGGCAGCCCGGCGTCCGACAGCATCCGGGCGGCGGTGAGGGTGCCCTCGCCGCCGATCGGGATCAGCACGTCGATGCCGTAGTCCTTGGAGTGGTCCTTGGCGTCCTCGCAGGCCTCGCGCAGCCGGGCCCGCTCCAGCCGGGAGGAGCCGAGGATGGTGCCGCCGCGGGCGAGGATGCCGCTGACGGCTTCGAGGTCGAGCTTGCGGAAGCGGCCGTCGAGCAGGCCCTTGAAGCCGTCCTCGAAACCGATGACCTCGTCGCCGTGGCCGGTGAGGGCGCGGTGGACGACAGACCGGATCACAGCGTTCAGGCCGGGGCAGTCGCCGCCTGCGGTGAGGACTCCGATACGCATCGTGCTGTGTCTCCTGTGCTCGCTCGTCGGTTCCCTGACCCGGTCCGATTGTTTCATGGTCCGACGGGCCCCGGCCGCACCCGCGCACCTGTCCCCTACTGTCCCCGCACGGGCTCCGCAAGGGAAACTGGGAGAGCGGCTTAGCCAGCCCCGCAGGTATTGTCAAGAGGGGCAGGCCCACAATAACGGCTGATTTTGACCTTGCGACCAAACGGAATGGATCGGAGAGCACGCGTGACGCGCAGCGTGTACGTGACCGGTATCGACCGCGGCGACGGCCGCCAGGTCATCGAGCTGGGGGTCATGGAGCTCCTGACCCGCCACGTCGACCGGGTGGGGGTCTTCCGCCCGCTGATGCACGACGACGGACCCGACCGGCTCTTCGACCTGCTGCGGGCCCGCTACCGGCTCACCCAGTCGCCCGAGAGCGTCTACGGCCTCAGCTACGACGAGGCCGCCACGCTCCAGGCCGAGCGCGGCACCGACGAGCTGGTCTCCCGGCTCGTCGACCGCTTTCACGCCGTGGCCAGGGACTACGAGTACGTCCTGGTGCTCGGCTCGGACTACGCGGGCACCAGCCTGCCGGCCGAGCTGAACCTCAACGCCCGCCTCGCCAACGAGTTCGGCGCCTCGGTGCTGGCCGTCGTCGGCGGCCAGGGCCAGGAGGCCGAGTCGGTGCGCGCCGAGGCCCGCAACGCCTACCGCGCCTACCACTCGCTGGGCTGCGACGTGGTGGCCATGATCGTCAACCGGGTGGCCCCCGAGCTGCGCCAGGCGGTCGTCGAGCGGCTCTCCGCCCGCCTCCCGGTCCCCTGCTACGCACTGCCCGAGGACGGCTCGCTCTCCGCGCCGACCGTCGGCCAGATCGTGCACACCCTCGGCGCCGAGGTGCTGCTGGGCGACGACTCCGGGCTCGCCAGGGACGCGCGTGACTTCGTCTTCGGCGGCGCCATGCTGCCGACCTTCCTCAAGGCGCTCACCCCAGGCTGCCTCGTCGTGACCCCCGGGGACCGGGCCGACCTGGTCATCGGCTCGCTCGCCGCGCACAGCGCCGGTGCGCCGCCGATCGCCGGGGTGCTGCTCACCCTTGACGAGCGGCCCGGCCCGGACATCATGGCGCTGGCGAACCGGCTCGCCCCCGGCACCCCGGTCGTCTCCGTACCCGGCGGATCCTTCCCGACCGCCGCCGAGCTGTTCGCGATCGAGGGCAAGCTCAACGCCGCCTCGCCGCGCAAGGCGGAGACCGCACTGGGGCTGTTCGAACGGCATGTGGACACCGCGGAGCTGACGAACCGGATCTCCGTCGCCCGCTCCGGCCGGGTCACGCCGATGATGTTCGAGCACGAGCTGATCGAGCGCTCCCGCTCCGGCCGCCGCCGCGTCGTGCTGCCGGAGGGCTCCGAGGAGCGGGTGCTGCGCGCCGCCGACGTCCTGCTGCGCCGCGACGTCTGCGATCTGACGCTGCTGGGCGAGGAGGAGGCGATCCGCAAGCGCGCCGCCGACCTGGCCATCGACCTGGCGGACGCGCAGATCATCGACCCGCAGACCTCCGAGCTGCGCGAGCGGTTCGCCGAGCTGTACGCCAAGCTGCGCGCCCACAAGGGCGTCAGCTACGAGCTGGCCTACGACGTGGTCGCCGACGTCTCCTACTTCGGCACCCTGATGGTGCAGGAGGGCCTCGCCGACGGCATGGTCTCCGGCGCGGTGCACTCCACCGCGGCCACCATCCGGCCCGCCTTCGAGATCATCAAGACGAAGCCGAACGCCCAGATCGTCTCCTCGGTGTTCTTCATGTGCCTGGCCGACCGTGTGCTGGTCTACGGCGACTGCGCGGTCAACCCGGACCCGAACGCCGAGCAGCTGGCGGACATCGCCATCCAGTCGGCCACCACCGCCGCCCAGTTCGGTGTCGAGCCCCGGATCGCGATGCTGTCGTACTCCACCGGCACCTCGGGCTCCGGCGCGGACGTCGACAAGGTCCGCAAGGCCACCGAGATCGTCCGCGAGCTCCGCCCCGACCTGCTGGTCGAGGGTCCGATCCAGTACGACGCGGCGGTGGACGCCTCGGTCGCCCGGACCAAGCTCCCCGGCTCCGACGTGGCCGGCAAGGCCACCGTGCTGATCTTCCCGGACCTCAACACCGGCAACAACACCTACAAGGCCGTGCAGCGCTCGGCCGGCGCGGTCGCCGTCGGCCCGGTCCTGCAAGGCCTGCGCAAGCCGGTCAACGACCTCTCGCGCGGCGCCCTGGTCCAGGACATCGTCAACACCGTGGCCATCACCGCCATCCAGGCGCAGGGCGCCCAGCCCGGCGCCGGACACACCGCCTGATCCCCCCTGCCCTCCCCCACCCCACCGGAAAGCGCTACATGACTGCCAACGCCACCCGCGTCCTCGTCCTCAACTCCGGCTCCTCGTCGGTGAAGTACCAGCTGCTCGACATGCAGGCCGGCACTCGGCTGGCCGTCGGCCTGGTCGAACGGATCGGTGAGGAGTCCTCGCGCCTGGCCCACACCCCGCTGGCCACCGGGGGCGAGCGGCGCGAGACCGAGGGCGCGATAGCCGACCACACGGCCGCGCTGAAGGCCCTCGCCGCGGAGCTGGCCGCCGACGGCCTGGGGCTCGACTCCCCGGAGCTGGCCGCGATCGGGCACCGGGTGGTGCACGGCGGGCTGAAGTTCACCGCGCCGACCGTGATCGACGACGCGGTGCTGGCGGAGATCGAGCGGCTGGTGCCGGTCGCGCCGCTGCACAACCCGGCGAACATCACCGGCATCAGGACCGCGCAGGCGCTGCGCCCGGACCTGCCGCAGGTGGCCGTCTTCGACACCGCCTTCCACACCACGATGCCGGAGTACGCGGCCCGCTACGCCATCGACGTGGAGACCGCCGACGCGCACCGCATCCGCCGCTACGGCTTCCACGGCACCTCGCACGCGTACGTCTCCCGCAAGACCGCCGAACTGCTGGGCAAGGACCCCGCCGAGGTCAACGTCATCGTGCTGCACCTGGGCAACGGCGCGTCCGCCTCGGCGGTGGCCGGCGGCCGCTGCGTGGACACCTCGATGGGCCTGACCCCGCTGGAGGGCCTGGTCATGGGCACCCGCTCCGGTGACATCGACCCGGCGGTGACCTTCCACCTCAAGCGGGTGGCGGGCATGTCGGAGGACGACGTCGATGTGCTGCTCAACAAGAAGAGCGGGCTGATCGGGCTGTGCGGCGACAACGACATGCGGGAGATCCGGCGCCGGATCGACGAGGGCGACGAGCGCGCCCGGCTCGCCTTCGACATCTACATCCACCGGCTGAAGAAGTACATCGGCGCCTACAGCGCGGTGCTCGGCCGGGTCGACGCGGTCGCCTTCACCGCCGGTGTCGGTGAGAACGCCGCCCCGGTGCGGGAGGCCGCCATCGCCGGACTGGAGGAGATGGGCATGGCCGTGGACGCCTCGCTCAACGCCGTACGGTCCGGCGAGCCGCGGCTGATCTCGCCGGAGTACGCCCGGGTCGCGGTCGCCGTCGTACCCACCGACGAGGAACTGGAGATCGCCCAGCAGACATACGCCCTGGTCAACGCCTAGACATTGGCGTTTCCACCTACCGGAATATTCCGCTCTGAAACAAACCGATAGGATTCCGCCATGCGCCGTTCCAAAATCGTCTGCACCCTGGGCCCCGCCGTCGACTCCTACGACCAGCTGAAGACGCTGATCGAGGCCGGCATGAATGTGGCCCGATTCAACATGAGCCACGGGACCCAGCCGGAGCACGAGGAGCGGTACCACCGCCTCCGCAAGGCCTCCGAGGAGACCGGCCGCGCCGTCGGCGTCCTGGCCGACCTGCAGGGCCCCAAGATCCGCCTGGAGACCTTCGCCGACGGCCCCGTGGAGCTGGTGCGCGGCGACGAGTTCGTCATCACCACCGAGGACGTGCCCGGCGACAAGACCATCTGCGGTACGACCTACAAGGGCCTGCCCGGCGACGTCTCCAAGGGCGACCCGGTCCTGATCAACGACGGCAACGTCGCGCTCCAGGTCGTCGAGGTCGACGGCCCGCGGGTGCGCACCATCGTCATCGAGGGCGGGGTCATCTCCGACCACAAGGGCATCAACCTGCCCGGTGCCGCGGTGAACGTCCCCGCGCTGTCCGAGAAGGACATCGAGGACCTCAAGTTCGCCCTGAGGATGGGCTGCGACATGGTCGCGCTGTCCTTCGTCCGCGACGCCAAGGACGTCCAGGACGTGCACCGCGTGATGGACGAGGTCGGCCGGCGGGTCCCGGTCATCGCCAAGGTGGAGAAGCCGCAGGCGGTGGCCAACATGCAGGAGGTCGTGATGGCCTTCGACGCGGTCATGGTCGCCCGCGGTGACCTGGCGGTGGAGTACCCGCTGGAGAAGGTCCCGATGGTGCAGAAGCGCCTGGTGGAGATGTGCCGCCGGAACGCCAAGCCGGTGATCGTCGCGACCCAGATGATGGAGTCGATGATCACCAACTCCCGGCCGACCCGCGCCGAGGCCTCCGACGTCGCCAACGCCATCCTCGACGGCGCCGACGCGGTGATGCTCTCCGCGGAGTCGTCGGTCGGCCAGTACCCGATCGAGACCGTCAAGACGATGTCGAAGATCGTCGAGGCGGCCGAGGAGGAGCTGCTGTCCAAGGGCCTGCAGCCGCTGGTGCCCGGCAAGAAGCCGCGTACGCAGGGCGGCGCGGTGGCCCGTGCGGCCTGCGAGATGGCCGACTTCCTGGACGGCAAGGCGCTGGTGGCCTTCACCAAGTCCGGTGACACCGCCCGCCGGCTCTCCCGCTACCGCGCGGCCCAGCCGATCCTGGCCTTCACCACCGACGTCGCCACCCGCAACCAGCTCACGCTGAGCTGGGGCGTGGACGCCTTCCTCGTCCCGCACGTCGACAACACCGACGCGATGGTCGACCTGGTGGACGCCGAGCTGCTCAAGCTCAAGCGCTACAGCGAGGGCGACACCATGCTGATCACCGCCGGCTCGCCCCCCGGCGTGCCCGGCACCACCAACATGGTCCGGGTGCACCACCTGGGCGGCCGGCGCGCCTGACCCGCCCGGCAGCAAAGACGGCGGTGGGCCGCCCCCTGTCGAAGGGGGCGGCCCACCGTCGTTCTCGCGGCTCCCGGAAAGGCTTCGGCCGGGTCAGTCCTCGATGGTCACATGCATGCCCGGGACATGGAGATTGCCGCCGAACTGGCCCGCCTGGTCCAGCTTCACCTTGGTGAAATAGGCGTAGGGGACATTGAGCGGCGGCGGGTGCTCGGGGTCGAACACGATCGGGATCAGACCGAAGAGGTTGCCCTGCAGCCGCTCGGTGTACAGCGTCACCTTGCCGCCGCGGATGGTGGACGTGGACCCCGGCGTCGACCGGACGTGGTACTTCTTCCCGGACGACGGGTCGTCGACGATCTGGTGGAGATCGCCGATGTCGATGCTGTCGGCGGTGAACTTCAGGGCCTGCTTGGTACGGCCGCCCTGCGTCGTGACGTTGACGACGCCCACATAGTCCAGACCGCGCAGGGTGAGACCGCTGGACTCCAGGTGCCAGGGGTCGTCGGGCAGGGTGACGGGCGTCTGCTCGTCCTTGCCCTTCTGCTTGTTCTCGACGACGCAGGGGTAGGACTGCTTGCCGTCGGCGTCCTTGCCGTCCACACCGCCGCCGGGCAGCGCGTTGTCCGCCGCGCCCACCGCGCCGTGGACGGTGTCGTTGACCGTCTTCGATCCGTCCTTGACGGGTTCGGTGACCTTGTCGGCACCGTCCTTGACCCCGTCGAGGGTCTTCTCGACCGGCTCGGTGACCTTGTCGGCCACGGAGTCCTCGTCCGCGGCCTCCGGGGCCTTGGACTCCGACGCCGACGGCGAGGGGCTCGGCGAAGCGCTGGACTCCTCGGACTTGTCGCCGCCCAGGAGACCGCCGAGCGCATCACCGATGCCGCCCAGCAGGCCCCCGTCCTTCTTCTCCTCCTCGGAGGCCGACGGCGAGGGCGACGGCGTCGCGGAGCCCGACGGCTCGTCGGTCTTGGAGCCGGACGGCGCCGGCTCGGGAGCCTTGTCCGCTTCCTTGCCGGCGGAGGGCGAGGGCGAGGCGGAGGGCTTGGCCGAGGGCGTGGCGGACGGCTGGGCGGTGGCCTTGTCGTCCTTCGCCTCGTCCTTGGACTTGGCGTCCTTGCCGTCCACCTTGTCCGGGGCGGTGACGCAGGGGCCGTCCTTGAAGGGGCTCTGGGGCGGCGTCGGCTTGGCGATCGCCATCTGGGGCGTCAGCCCCATCCCCATGAGCACCGCGGACGGCATGGCGGCGATGGCTATCGCCTTGCCCGCGGGCACGTGCAGCCGAGTCAGCAGCGGCTTCTTGGGCGCCGCGTGCCTCGGCCCGTTCCCCATGCCTGAACGGCGCGGGGAGTTCTTCGTCGCCCCGGCGGCTGCGTTCTCCTCATGCAGCTCGTCACCCGGCACGGTGCCTCCCGTCGTTGGTCGGGCTCGTTCCTGACAGGCCGTCCAGTCCGTTGCCCAACCCGGGTCCGGCCGGCGCGGGGTTGGTGGCGACCACCGGTCCGGCGACGGTGCGGGCCGGTTCGTCGGCGTCGCCGCCGTCGCGTTCGGCCTTGCCCGGCGCCCAGGCGACACCCAGCGCACCGCCGATCAGCCCCATCAGGAAGCCGACCAGGAAGGCGCCGAAGTTCGAGACGACCAGGGAGACCAGGGACAGCAGGATCCCCGCCACGCCCGCGAAGACCCGCGAGGCCGGCTGGAACCACATGGTCAGCCCCAGCACCACCAGCAGTACGCCGATGATCAGCGAGCCGGCACCGGCGGTGGTCGCCATGCGGACGGTCAGGGAACCGATCGTGAGATTCGCGTAAGGGATGTACATGATCGGGATACCGGCCAGCAGTGTCAGCAATCCGCCCCAGAACGGGCGGTGTCCGCGCCACTCCCGGAACGAAGTCCGCTTCCGGACGATGCCCTCGATCAGCCGCGGTCGCGTTTCGGCGCTCATGCCGATACCTCGCTTCGCTCGGCCTTGCATTCGCGCGGCGCGCACTTGTCGATAATTCGCTCGCGAGGCTCGCTCATGTCGTACAGCTCCTCGGGACTGGCAGATCGGTGGTTCTGAGCTGGAGTGTCGTACTTTGCGCTACCGGGCGCACGGGTGCGGGGAACGGCTGGTGGCGCCGCGGGCAAAAAGCCCCGCACCCGTACGCTCAGTGCGTCAGAAGCACTCGCTCTTGCCCTTGGCGACACTCATCTTCAGGCCGCTGAGCTTGAACGTGCCGGCCGTCGTGGCCCACGCCGTCTGCTTGACGTGGGTCAGCGTGGCCGAGTCGGCCTGCTGGGCGAACGAGCCCGGGTCGGCCTTGTCGCCCTTGTGCATGCCCGGACCCTTGGTCGTCGAGCCCGCAGCAACACCGATGTCGATGTTGTTGAAGGTCGCGTCCGCGTCCAGCTGGTCGAGGTCGATGTAGAGGTTCTTCGCCTCGACGGGCGTGTCACCGCCACCGGCCGACAGCTTCATCGACACATCGCCGAAGACCGGGACCGGCACCACTACCGACTGGCACAGGTTCTTGATCTTGGCGCTGGAGAATCCCGAAACCGCCACCGGGATCTGCTTGCCGCCCTTTTGGGCGTCGATGGCTCCGTACTGAACGAAGCCGGTGCCGTCCAGCCGGTCCGTAGTGACCTTGAACTGCTGGCCGGACACGCTGAACGACGCCGCGAGCGCACCCTGCGAGAGGGCGACGCCGATCGCGGCGGTCGCCGCCACGCTCGGCACCATGACAACGGCGAACCGCTTCCATCTGGTCCCGCCACGAGCCAGGGACTCCATGACTTTCCTCCTTCTCGGACGTACATCTCCGGTACCGGCCGCCGTGGGAGGGCCGGCGGTACCTGGGATGGGAGAAGTGCTACGTCCTCGGGAAGGAGAGCGCCTGTTCTCGGAGGCACATCGTGTTCCGAATACCGGCGATCACCCCCGAGCGACAACCACTGGCCACGCTCTCGCGCAACCTCTCTGGACAGGCCCTGCCGGATGGGGCAGAGACCCCCCTGTCCACGGCCGGCAGCCATTGCCGCCGACCACTCGGTGGGGACCCAAGTGCCCCGTCGCGCCGACCGGATGCCGGGCTGCGGGAATGGACCGAGCGTCGCCGATCGTGGTCCATTCACGCTCTCGACACAAGAGGCTCGTTACTTGCGGGTAACGGCCCGATAACCGTGGTTCGACGGACCGGGATCGGCCAGGCACACAGGGTCGTCGCTGACCGCGCACAGACACGCGGCAATTGCGGACAAAGCGCCGCAAGGGGGTGGGTGAGGCTTACTCCAAGTAACAGCGGCCACGTTTACCAAGTTTTGGCAAAACGTGACCGCTGCTTCGTTTGTTTGGTCAACTCATGGCGGCCGTACTGGTCAGAAGCGGACGCCCGGTACAACAGCGGGTCAGAACAGCACCCGGGCAAGCGCGGTACGCGCCGCCGTCACCCGCGGATCCTCGGCCCCGATCACCTCGAAGAGCTCCAGGAGCCGCACCCGGGCGGCATCGCGGTCCTCGCCGGCCGTCCGCTTCACCGCGTCGATCAGCCGCCCGAAGGCGTCCTCGACATGGCCGCCCACCAGGTCCAGGTCCGCGGCCCGGATCTGCGCCGGCACGTCGGCCGGGTTGTCCGCGGCCTCCTTGCGCACCGCCTGCGGATCGAGGTCCTGCACCCGGCGCAGGAGTTCGGCCTGCGCGAGGCCGAGCTTGGCCTCCGGGTTGGCCGGGTCGTCGGCGAGGACGTTCTTGTACGCCTGGATGGCGCCGCCCAGATCGCCGGAGTCCAGCGCCTGGCTCGCGGCCTCCAGCAGCGCGTCGTACGGGCCGGCCGGCACCGGCGCCTCGGCCGCCTGCTCGCCCGCGTCCTCCGCGGAGACCGGCGCCCCGACGATGCCGAACTGCTGCTCGGCGGCCTGCACCAGCTGGTCGAGCACCTGCCGGATCTGCGCCTCCGGGGCCGCGCCCTGGAACAGCGGGATCGGCTGGCCGGCGACCACCGCGAAGACCGCCGGGATGCCCTGCACCCCGAACTGCTGGAACAGCATCTGATTGCTGTCGACGTCGATCTTGGCCAGCACGAACTTGCCGGCGTACTCCCCCGCGAGACGCTCCAGCAGCGGACCCAGCTGCTTGCACGGCTCGCACCACTCGGCCCAGAAGTCGATGACGACCGGGACCTCGGTGGAGCGCTGCAGGACCTCCTGCTGGAACCCTGCCTCGTCGACGTCGAACACCAGGCGGGCACCGCTCACCGGCGCCTGACCCGTGCGGGCGGCCTCGGCGCGGGCCTGCTCCGCCTTCTGCTTCGCTTCGCCCGCCGCCTTCACCGCTGCGAGGTCGACGACTCCACTCATGGACATATTGCGTGGCTGCATGGGTCCATCCTCCCCCCTGGGCGGTCCGTTCCGAAAAGCGATCCGGAAAAGCGATGTGGCCGGCGACGCGGTATGTGTGGTGTTCGGTACTGCGATCGGCCTGAGCGGGGCCGGATGTGCGGCCATGGGTCCCCACCCACGGCCAGTGGTCATCACTCTTACGCTACGACCCGTAGCGTAACTCGCCGTCGCCCCCGCGCGACACCGGGCCTCGCGCCATGCGGGGTGATCTCCCTCACGGCCGCCGCTCGACTACCGGCCGGTATGGTCGCCCGCATGCACGACTCCGCCAGCCCCCGAAAGGGCCGCACGGGCCGCCCGCGCAGCGCCGAGACCGATCACGCGATCCTCCGCGCCACCCGTGCCGCGCTCGTCGACCTGGGCTGGGGTCGGCTGACCATGAGTGATGTGGCGGCCCGCGCCGGCGTCGCCAAGACCACCCTCTACCGGCGCTGGGCCAACAAGAACGAGCTGGTCGTGGACGCGGTGGCGGTCCTCTTCGACGAGCTCGAACTCCCCGACCGGGGTTGTCTGCGGGCCGACATCGAGGGCGTGGTGCTCCAGTTCGGCGCGCTGCTCGCGCGGCCCGAGACCAAGACGGCGCTGATGGCCGTGGTCGCCGAGTCCACCACCGACGAGGCGCTGCGCGAACGGATCCGCTCGGCGATCGTCGACCGCCAGAAGCGGCTGGTGCTGCTGGGGCGCGCGCGGGCCCAGGACCGCGGCGAGCTGCCGCCGGACACCCCCGGGGAGGACGGCGCCCGGGCGGCCGCCCGCAACATGGACCTGATCTTCGATGTGATCGCCGGTGCGGTCGTGCACCGCACCCTGGTCAGCGGCGAACCCGTGGACGCGGAGTGGGGGCGCGACTTCACCGCGCTCTTCCTCGGCGGGCTGGCGGGGCTGGGGGCGCCCGAAGGCCCGGGCACACCGGTACCCGGGCCCGGGGGTCACACCTGATAGCGGTCCGCGGCGAACAGGTGCAGATGCTCCGCGACCCACTCCGAGGTCCGCTTCAAGCCGTCCGCCAGGGAGACCTCCGGCTGCCACGAAGCCCACTGCCGCGCCCGGGAATTGTCCGAAAGCAGTCGCTCGACCTCACTGCCCGAGGGCCGCAGCCGGGCCGGGTCGACCACGATCTCCGCCTCCCGGCCCGAGGCCGCGATCAGCGCCTCGGCGAGCGCCCCGATCGATATCTCCCGCCCGGTACCGAGGTTGACGACCTCGCCCAGCGCCCGGTCGCAGTCCGCCATCGCCAGGAACCCGGCCGCGGTGTCCGTGACGTAGGTGAAGTCCCGCGTCGGGGTCAGCGACCCGAGCTTGATCTGCCGGGCGCCGGCGTGGAGTTGGGCCAGGATCGTGGGGATCACGGCGCGGGCGGACTGCCGGGGCCCGTAGGTGTTGAAGGGCCGCACCACCGTCACCGGCAGCTCGAAGGCGTGCCAGTGCGACAGCGCCATCATGTCCGCGCCGATCTTCGAGGCGGAGTACGGCGACTGCGGCTGCAGCGGGTGGTCCTCGCCGATCGGCGCGGTCAGCGCGGTGCCGTAGACCTCGCTGGTGGAGGTGTGCACCAGCCGCCGCACGGCGTGCCGCCGGCAGGCCTCCGCGACGTTCTCCGTACCCACCACGTTCGTCTGCACATAGGCGCCCGGTGAGTCGTAGCTGTACGGGATGCCGATCAGCGCGGCCAGATGGAAGACGGTGTCGCAGCCCGCGACCGCGTCCATCACCCGGCCCGCGTCCCGGACGTCCCCCGCGATCATCTCGACCGGGCTGCCCGGCCCCAGATAGCGCGCCAGGCTGCCCTTCTCCGCGTACGGCTTGTAGTGCACCAGGGCGCGTACGTCGGCGCCCGCCTCGACGAGCAGGTCGACCAGGGTCGAGCCGATGAAGCCCTCGGCCCCGGTGACCAGGACCGTGCGGCCCGCCCACTGCTGTGTACTGCTGCTCATGCTGACTCCTTCAGGTTGGTGCTCGGGTGGGGTGTGTGGGGGTGCCCGGCCAGGGCCAGCGCCTTGGCGGCGAGCAGATCGGCGGCCCGTGCATGGGTGCCGGGGTCGGCGGCCGCGCCCATCGCGGCGAGCCGGCCGGGGTCGTCGAGGAGCGGGGTGACCAGCGCGTCCAGCCGCTCGTCCGAGGCCTCGGCGTCGGGCAGCAGCAGCGCCGCCCCGGCGTCGGAGAGCACCCGCGCGTTGTGCGTCTGGTGGTCGCCCGGCGCGTGGGGATAGGGCACGAGGACGGCCGGCATCCCGATCGTGGCCAGCTCGGCGACGGTCGCCGACCCGGCCCGGCACACCACGAGGTCGGCGGCGGCGTACGCCAGGTCCATCCGGTCCAGATACGGCACGGCCTCGGCGACCGCGTCCCCGCCGTTGGCCGCCAGCAGGGCCCGGGTCTCCTCCAGGGCCGCGGGCCCGGTCTTGATCAGCAGCCGCAGGTCGGTGCGCGCCCGGTAGCGGCCGGCCAGTCCCACCGCCGCCCCGGTCAGCCGGGCCGCGCCCAGGCTCCCGCCGTTGACCAGCAGCAGCCGCGCCGCGCCCGGGATGCCCAGGGCCCGCCGGGCGGCCGGCCGCAGCGCCGTACGGTCCAGCGTGGCCAGCGGTCCGACCAGTGGCATCCCCACCGTCTCGGCCCCCGCGCCGCCGGCCAGATGGGGGCGGCTGCGGTCGAAGGCGAGGGCGAGGTGCGGGGTGAGCCGGGCGGCGAACTTGTTGGCCCGGCCGGGCACCGCGTTGGACTCGTGGATCAGGCTCGGCAGCCCGGCCAGCCGCGCCCCGACGATCACCGGGGCGCTCGGATAGCCGCCCATGCCGACCGCGACCTGGGCCTTCTGCTCCTTGAGGATCGCCCGGCACTGGGCGCCCGACTTAAGGAGCGCGGCCGGCAGCAGATAGCGTCGGGCGCCGAGCGAGGGGTCGAAGGGAATCATGTCGACGGTGTGCAGCCGGTACCCGGCCTGCGGGATCAGCCGCGTCTCCAGCCCGCGTTCGGTGCCGACGAAGGAGATCACCGCATCGGGGACGGCCCGGCGGAGTGCGTCGGCGAGGGCGAGACCGGGATAGATATGGCCGCCGGTGCCGCCCGCACCGATCACGACCGAGAGTGGTGTGCGCATGGCCGCCACGCTCGCGAGGCGCCCTAAGAACGTTCTAAGAGAGGTGTTTGGCAGCCTATGTCCATGCCCTTGCCCCCGCCGCCCACGCCCGGCGCCACTCCGTCCCCCAAGATCCTGGTCGTCGACGACGAACCGGAGGTGCGCGCCGCCGTGGCGGACGGCCTCGCCGTGGAGGGCTATGCGGTACGCGGCGCGGCCGACGGCCTGGCCGCCCTCTCGGAGGTCGCGGCCTGGCAGCCGGACGCCCTCGTGCTGGACGTGATGATGCCCGTCCTGGACGGCCTGGCCGTCTGCCGTCGGCTGCGCGCCCTGGACGACCGCACGCCCATCCTCGTGCTGACCGCCCTGGACTCGGTCAGCGACCGGGTCGACGGGCTCGACGCGGGCGCCGACGACTACCTCGTCAAGCCGTTCGCGCTGGACGAGTTGGTGGCCCGGGTCCGGGCGCTGCTGCGCCGCGCCTCCCTCGGCGCGGTCGAGGACACCCGGCTCACCTTCGACGATCTGGTCGTCGACCCGGTGACCCGCGGCGGCCACCGGGCGGGCCGGCCCCTGGAGTTCAGCCGCACCGAATGGGCGCTGCTGGAACTCCTGCTGCTGCACCCGGGCCAGGTGCTGCCGCGCGAGACGATCCTGGAGCGGGTCTGGGGCCGCGACTTCGGGCCGGACTCCAACTCCCTGGCCGTGTACATCGGTTATCTGCGCCGCAAGCTGGAGGCGGGCGGCGAGCCGCGCCTGGTCCACACGGTGCACGGCATCGGCTACCGCCTGGGCCACGCGGAGGACCGGTGACCGGCACCCGCGGCCTGGGCGCCCGGTGGCGGCGCCGCCGGCCCCTGCGCACCCGCCTCGCGCTGGCCGCCACCGCCGCGGTGGCGCTGGTGGCCGTCGGCGTCTGCGCCGCCGCGTTCGTCGTCATCCAGTACCAAATGACCCGCCAGCTCAAGCTGAATCTGGCCCAGACGGCGACCCAGTTCCGTCAGCAGACCCGCGACTGGGCGCCGACGGTGGGCGAGACGACCTGCCGCTACCCGGCCTCGCCCTGCATCCAGATCGTCCCCGCCGACCGGGCCAAGGACCCGCGACAGCCCTACGCCCTCCCCGTCACCGAGGCCACCCGCGCGGTCGCGTCCGGCCACCAGGAGGCGTACTACAGCAAGTTCACCGTCGCCGGCCACCCCGTCCTCGTCTACACCACCCGTCACCCCGGCAAGGACCTGGCACTCCAGGTCGCGCTGCGCTCCGACACCGTCGACCGCGGCGTACGGCAGGCAGCCGCGGCACTACTGGCGGTCGGCGGCGCCGGCGTGCTGCTGGCCGCCGCGCTGGGCTACTGGGTCTCCCGTACGGGCCTGGCCCCGGTCGCCCGCCTCACCGCCACCGCGGAGCGCATCGCCAGCACCCGCGACGCCCGCCACCGCATCGACATCCCGGACGGCCGGCCCGAGCGGGGGGACGAGATCACCCGCCTCGCGGCCAGCTTCAACACCATGCTCGGCGAGCTGGAGCAGTCCGTCGCCGCCCAGCGCCGACTGGTCGCCGACGCCTCGCACGAGCTGCGCACCCCGCTGACCGCGCTGCGCACCAACGCCGAACTCCTCGCCCGCGCCGACCGTTTGACGGCCGCCCAGCGCGACCGCGCCTCGTCCGCCCTGGGCCGTCAGCTGCGCGAGGTCACCACCCTCGTCAACGATCTGATCGAGCTGGCCCGCGACGAGGAGCCGCAGCCCCTGGTCGAGCAGGTACGTCCGGCCGCCCTCCTGGAGCACACGGTGGCCGCCGCCCGCGAGCACTGGCCGGAGGTCGCCTTCACCGCCGACATCGAACCGGCCGCCACCGAGGTGGCCGTCCCCGGCGTGCCCGCCCGCCTGACCCGCTTGCTGTCCAACCTCCTCGACAACGCCGCGAAGTTCTCCCCGCCCGGCGGCCCGGTGGACACCGCGCTCACCGCCGTACCCGGTGCGCTGGAGCTGACCATCAGGGACCACGGCCCCGGCATCGCCGCCGAGGACCTCCCCCATGTCTTCGACCGCTTCTACCGTGCCGAGTCCGCCCGCGCCCTGCCCGGCTCGGGCCTGGGGCTGGCCATGGCCCGCCAGATCGCCCGCGCCCACCACGCCGAGCTCACCGCGGCGCAGGCGCCGGGCGGCGGGGCGCTCTTCCGGCTGCGGATGCCGGTCGGCGAGCCGTAGCGGTCGGGCTTCCCGGCACGGCGGACGCCGGGCCGTCCAGCGGGGCGGTGCCGTCCAGCGGGGCGGTGCCGTCCAGCGGGGCGGTGCCGTCCAACGAGGCCGAGGCGTTCGGCGGGGCCGTGCCGTTCAACGAGGCCGGTACGCGGCACCGACGCCGTCGGCCGCCGCCTCCTCGGCCTTCTCCTCGACCTTCGCCCGCAGCGCCTGCCGGTCCTGTGGGGACATCGCCCGCCAGCTCTCCCGCATCCCGGCGAGACCGTCGGTGAGGACCCGGTACCCGGCCGGGTCGTCGAGGACGTCCTTCGTCTCCAGCCGCCCGCCCAGCATCTTGCGCGCGAGGTCCTGAAGGGCGGGCGGTGCGGAGGGGTTGTTCCGTACGGCACGCAGGGACGAGGTCAGATGCTCGTTCTGCTCCTCGGAGAGGTCCCGCTCCTCGACGGGGTAGTCACGGTCGCCGGGCGAGGGGAAGGCGCTGTGGGTGCTCATGGGGTTCTGGGGGTTCCTCTCCGTGGGTTCCGGCGGGTGTGTCAGCCGAAGGCGTTGCGGACGCGTGCGGCCTCGCCCTGGTCGCTCTCGCCGTCCTGGTCGGCGGCTTCGGTGTCGGGAATGCCGTCCGCGAGGCGGGACCTCGCACCGCCCGCCGGGGCGGCCGACGACCCGTCGGCGCCACCGCCCGAGGAGGACGCACCGCCCGAGGAGGACGCACCGCCCGAGCCGCCGTCGGACGACGAACCCGACGCCCCTCCGGAACCGGAACCGGAACCGCCGTCGGACGACGAGCCCGACGAACCGCCGGAGCCCGACCCGCCGTCGGACGACGAGCCCGACGAGCCCCCGGAGCCCGAATCACCGTCGGACGACGAGCCGCTGCCCGTACCGTCGCCCTCGGCCGGCACCTCCCCCTTCTTCTTGTAGGCGATGTCGTAGACGCTCTTGGCGCCGTCGGCGGTCTCCTGCTGCCCCGCGAGGAAGTCCTTGCCGCCCTTGGCGAAGTCGCCCTGCGCCATCTCGCCGACGCCCTCGGCCATGTGGTACGCACCGGTGCCGACCTTGCCGACGTCCTTGGCCTTCTCCACCACGGGGTTGACCGCCGCCTTCGCCGCGTCCTTGACGTCGAACCCGTCCTGCGCCCCGAAGTAGTTCTTGATGCCCTGCGAGGCGAGGTTCCCCCCGAGCTTCTTGGCCGCGTCCTTGGCGAGGTCCAGGCCCAGGTCCTTGAGCATGTCCTTCCAGTTCTTGCGCAGCTCCTTCGCCAGGGCCTCCTTGACGGCCTGAACGATCTTCGTCTTCGCCTCGTCGAAGATCTTGCGGACGATCGTCCGGGTGGTCGCGGTGGCCGCGGCCGCCCCGGCCTCGGAGGCGCCCAGCGTGACCGGCGCGGCGGCCTGGGCCATCGCCAGCTCGATCGCCAGCGCGATGAGCTGCACGATCACCGCGATCTTCATGATCATGACGATCATGGCCACCACCTGGAGCAGGACGGCGATCGTCTCGGCGGCGTCGGCGGCGTCGTCGAGGAACCCGGCGTCCCCCGCGAACTTCTTCCAGTGGTTGTTGAACCCCTCCACGGCCTCACCGGAGTTGGCGCCGCGCACGGTGTTCGCCGCGGTGGCGCCGTCCGATGCCGCCTGCCGGCAGGCGTCGGCGAAGTGGCTCCAGGCCTCGGCCGCCTCCCGCATCTTGTCTTCGTCGACATTGGGCCACTGGAAGCCCAGGAGGTCGAGGATCCAGTCGACCTCTGTCGGAAGCATGATGGTGGCCACGGTGAGTCACTCCCCCAAAAGCGCGTGATCGTTGGAATGTCGGTGCGGTGGGCACAGGTGGGGCGGGCCGAGCGAATTACCGCGTCAGCCCGTGATGTCGGGACGGCCGGCCGCGTACTTGTCGAGGTGCTGCTGCTGGTCGTGCTCGGTGGCGGCATAGCGCGCACCCATCGCCGCCAGCTTTTCCCCGATCTTGGTGATTTCCTCGCCGAGATGCGGCATCGAATCGACGATGCCCTCGCTCACCGGCTTGTAGAAGTCATTGAAGATCGTGACGAACTCGTCGCTGCCCCACTCCTCGGCATCCTTGAGAGTCGCCTTCAACTTCTTTGCGGCCGTACTGAATTCGGAGCCGATATCACCGAAAACGCCGCCCTGCGCCTTGAGGACGGCCGGATCGACGTCGTACCCGGAGCCTGCCATGAGCCCCCCTTCACCTGCGGCGTAAGGATCGGATAAATCGCATGGCGTACGGTATCCGATGCCCGCCGCGGCGGAAGTGACCGAGCCGTGAAGATCCTTTTCACATGCGACGCACCACCTCCGCCCGACGCGCCACCGGAAATGGACGTCGCCCCCGTCAGCGACCAGGAAAGGGAACAATCCGCCATGCCCACGCCCCGCCGCATGTCCGGAAAAACCTCATTCAGGATGCGATGGATCGGATGGGGGCTCCTCATCATCGTTCTGCTGGCGAGCGCCGTGTTTGTCATGAAAGGACTGACCGCGGCGGGCCTCACGGGCACGCACGGAACATTCACGGTCAAGGAGTGCACGGAGGAAGCCCCCACCAGGCGTTCGAATAAACCCACGAATGAATTCGAATGCTCCGGAGTCTTCCGCCCGGACGGCGGGAGCACCGTCGACGACAAGGCGTCCCTGGACAGCTTCAACAAGGACTACGACGCGGGCACCAGCCTGTCGGTCCAGCACAACGACGCCGGCGTTCTCGGGCTCCTGACGTCGGGCTACCTCCTCGCCGACGGCGCGCAGGTCTCGACGAACTTCCTGTGCGCCTTCGGGGTCCTGCTCTACATCCCCGTGGCGCTCTTCGTCAGGCTCACCGGCTTCGGCTCGGACGGCGTGACCTTCCGCCAGTTCCGGGAGACCTGGCACACGACCGCGGGCACGCGAACCCGCACGATCGTGCTCACGAGCACGATCGTGGTCCTCGTCGGCATGTTCGTCGTCAGTACGGTCCTGGGGCACGTCCTGCCCGGACTCGGCTGAGCGGGCCCGCCGCCGCGCCACATGTGCGACGCCCCGGGGGCGGTACCCCCGGGGCGTCGCACATGGTGAGGGCGCGTCAGAAGCCGGCCGGCTCGGTGTAGATGCCCCACTCGTCCCGCAGGGCTCCGCAGATCTCGCCCAGCGTCGCCTCGGCCCGTACGGCCTGAAGCATCGGCTCGATCATGTTGCCGCCGTCCCGCGCCGCGGCGAGCATCGACTTCAGCGCGGCCTCGACCCGGGCGTCGTCACGGGCCGCCTTGCGCTCCGCGAGCACCCGCACCTGCTCCCGTTCGACCTCGTGGCTGACCCGGAGGATCTCCAGATCGCCGGTGACCGAACCGTGGTGGCAGTTGACGCCGACGACCCTCTTGTCGCCCTTCTCCAGCGCCTGCTGATAGCGGAAGGCCGACTCGGCGATCTCGCCGGTGAACCAGCCGTCCTCGATGCCCCGAAGGATTCCCGAGGTCATCGGCCCGATCGGGTGCTGTCCGTCCGGCACCGTCCGCGCGCCGCGCTCCCTTATCTGCTCGAAGATCTTCTCCGCGTCCGCCTCGATGCGGTCCGTCAGCTGCTCGACGAACCAGGAACCGCCCAGCGGATCGGCGACATTGGCGACCCCGGTCTCCTCCATCAGGACCTGCTGGGTGCGCAGCGCGATCTCCGCGGCCTGCTCGCTGGGCAGGGCGAGGGTCTCGTCCAGGGCGTTGGTGTGCAGCGAGTTGGTGCCGCCCAGCACCGCCGCGAGCGCCTCGACGGCGGTCCGTACGACGTTGTTGTACGGCTGCTGGGCGGTCAGCGAGACACCGGCCGTCTGCGTGTGGAACCGCAGCCACTGCGCCTTCTCGCTCGTCGCGCCGTAGACGTCGCGCATCCAGCGGGCCCAGATCCTGCGGGCCGCCCGGAATTTGGCGATCTCCTCGAAGAAGTCGACATGCGCGTCGAAGAAGAAGGACAGGCCGGGGGCGAAGGTGTTGACGTCCAGGCCGCGGCTGAGACCCAGTTCCACATAGCCGAAGCCGTCCGCCAGGGTGTAGGCCAGCTCCTGCGCGGCCGTGGCTCCGGCCTCGCGGATGTGGTAGCCGGACACCGACAGCGGCTTGTAGGCGGGAATGCCGCGCGCGCAGTGCTCCATCAGGTCGCCGATCAGCCGCAGATGCGGCTCCGGCTGGAACAGCCACTCCTTCTGCGCGATGTACTCCTTGAAGATGTCCGTCTGGAGCGTGCCGTTGAGGACGGCGGGGTCGACGCCCTGCCGCTCGGCGGCCACCAGGTACATGCAGAAGACGGGAACGGCCGGCCCGGAGATCGTCATGGAGGTCGTGACATCGCCCAGCGGGATGTCCTTGAAGAGCACCTCCATGTCGGCCGCCGAGTCGATGGCGACGCCGCAGTGCCCGACCTCGCCCAGCGAACGCGGGTCGTCGGAGTCGCGGCCCATCAGGGTCGGCATGTCGAAGGCGACGGAGAGGCCGCCCCCGCCCGCCTTGAGGATCATCTTGTAGCGCTCGTTGGTCTGCTCGGCGTTGCCGAAGCCGGCGAACTGGCGGATCGTCCAGGTCCGCCCCCGGTAGCCGGTCGGGTACAGCCCTCGTGTGAAGGGGTACTCGCCCGGCCAGCCGATCCGCTCGAACCCCTCGACCGTGTCGCCGGGCCGGGGCCCGTACGCCGGCTCGACGGGATCGCCCGAGAGCGTGGTGAAGTCCGCGTCCCGCTTACGGGCAGCGTCGTACCGAGCCTGCCAGCGACGGCGGCCTTCATCGATCGCGTCAGCGTCCATACCTTCGAATTTACTAGGACGTCCAAGTAATTGTCGACGGCAGGAGGGTGACAAGTCGGGGTGATCACGGTGCGTAATCGGCGCGGGCGCCCGGGAAACGCGAACGCGCCCGTCCAAACAAGGCGGACGGGCGCGTGAGGAGCGGCGGCAGCGGCCGCGGTCAGACCTTGACCGGCTCCGGAGCGTCACCGGCGAGCAGCGGCTCGACCTCCCGCACGACCTTGCGCTCCACGAAGAACGCGGCGGTGGGGATCGTGCCCGAGACCAGCACCCACAGCAGCTTGCCGAACGGCCACTTCGCCTTGGAGCCCAGGTCGAAGGCGAAGATCAGGTAGATGATGTAGAGCACGCCGTGGACCTGCGAGACGACGAGGGTGAGGTCCTTGCCCATCCCGAAGCCGTACTTGAAGATCATGCACGTGCAGAGCACCAGCAGCATCACGGCGGTGATGTAGGCCATCGCCCGGTAACGGGTCAGGACGCTTCGCTTCATGCCCCCGAGCGTAACGACCCGATCCGGGGCGATCTTCACCGCCCCCTGGGAGACCGGGCGCCCGTCACTCGTCCTTGAAGTCCTCCGCCGCGACCCGCAGCGGCCGCAGCATCGCGAAGATCTCCGCGCACTCCTCGGCGTCGTACGCCCCGAGCCCGAAGTCCATCGCCATCAGCTCCCGGGTCGCCGCGTCGCACACCTCGCGCCCCTTGTCCGTGATCGACGCGAGCGTGCCGCGCCCGTCGTTCGGATTGGGCCGCTTGGCGACCAGACCGGATTTCACCAGCCGGTCGACGGTGTTGGTCACCGAGGTCGGATGCACCATCAGCCGCTCGCCGATCTTCGACATCGGCAGCTCACCGGCCTTGGAGAAGGTCAGCAGCACCAGCGCCTCGTAGCGCGCGAAGGTCAGCCCGTAGGGCTTGACCACCGCGTCCACCTCGGACAGCAGGATCTGATGGGCGCGCATGATCGAGGTGATCGCGGCCATCGACGGCACGGCACCCCATCGCTGCTGCCACAGTTCGTCGGCGCGCGCGATGGGATCGAAAGCAAGGCTGAGCGGCTTCGGCACGCTTCCGACCCTACCCGGCGGTCATATTGTGGTCAGCCTTGTCTCAGTTTTCGGTCGCCCGAAGACCGCCGGGCGTCCGCGGGCCGGGCCGCGTGCGGCGGACCTCGGCGATCACCGCCAGGACGCTCACCAGGCCGACCACCCCCGCCGCCGGCATCACCACCCGCAGCGGGGCGTACTCCGCCGCGAGGCCGGCCGCGCCCATCGCCAGGCCCATGACCGTCATCCGCCCCGCCTGTGTCAGCGTCATCGCCTGCCCCAGCAGCCGCTCGGGTACCGCGGCGACGAACCAGCGGTCGACGCCGAAGTTGTACGAGATCCCGGTACCGGTCAGCACCAGCAGCAGCACCGCCCAGCCGAGCGAGGGCTGCGCCGCGAAGCCGAGCGAGGGCAGTACGGCGAAGACGCCCATGGGGAACGTGAGCCGACCGCGCGCCCGGGGGCCGAGGAACGAACCGGCCAGGCTCTCGGCGAGCACCGCGCCGACGGGCATGCCGCACATCAGCAGGCCCGCGGCGGCCGGGCCGGCGCCGAGCCGGTCGGCGTAGGGGATCAACAGCGCCTCAGGGACGACCACGAACGCCGGCGGCAGCCACGTCAGCAGCAGCAGCGCCCGGATCCGGCGGTCGGCCAGCAGCCGGCGAAGGCCGCCCAGCGAAGCCCCCAGCAGCGTCCCGCTCTCCGCACCCGGGGCCCGGCGCGGCGGGCGGGCACGGGTCCCCAGCCACAGCAGCAGCGCGGAGCCCGCGAAGGTCCCCGCGGTGATCGTCAGCACCGCCCCGGGGGACGCCACCGCCAGCAGCAGGCCCCCGGCCCCGAACCCGGCGAGCTGCGCGCTCTGGTTGACGATGCGGATCACCGAGCGCCCCAGCACGAACAGTTCGCCCTCGCCGAGGATCTCCCCCAGCGTCGCGGCGCGGGTACCGGCGAAGACCGGTGCGATGGCGGCGATCACACAGCGCAGCGCGAGCAGCACCCCGACCGGCGTGCCCGGCCGCACCATGCCCGCGGCGGCCAGCGCGCACAGCACATCGCAGGCGACCAGCACCCGGCGGGCCGGATACCGGTCGGCGACGGCCGACAGCAGCGTGCCGCCGACGACGTACGGCAGCAGCCCCAGCGCGAAGGTCAGGGCGCTCAGCAGCGGCGATCCGGTGAGCCGGAAGACCAGGACCGACAGCGCGATCTCGCAGACGACCACACCGAGCGAGGACAGCAGGTGCGCGGCGAAGACCCGGCGGAACTCGGTGACGGCGAAGACGGCACGGTAGCCGGGCGAGCGGTCCGGCGCCGCGCCGGCGGCCCGGCCCTCGCCGGGGCAGGACGGAGTGCGGCCCGGCGGTACGGGCCCCGTGGTCGCGGACATGACGGCAGCCTGCCGGGGCCGGACCGGGTCCCCTAGTCTTTCGGCTACAGCCGAATCCTGGGGAGGGGGCCGGCGGCCATGCCGCTGCATCTGCATTTCGGCGCCGATGACCTGCTCCGCATCCGCTTCGCCGTCTCGCCGCTGTGCGAGACGCACGAGGCCGTACGGACCCTGCGGCGCGCCGACCGGCACGGCTACCACACACCGTGGCTGCGCCGGATGCGCCAGGCGCTGGCCGGGCTGGATCTGACACCGCTGTGGCTGTTCATGCCGTCGCCGCCACCCGGCTACACACCGGACTTCCTGGGCCGCCCACCGAAGACCCCGATGGCCTCGTTCGACGAGGAGCTGGCGCTGCTTCGGGCCACCGACCCGGCACTCGCCCGCGCCGAGATGGCCAAGTCGCTGGCCTGTACGCCGGGTGCCCTGGACTCGGCGCGGGGCCGTGCCGCGCTGGCGGATCCGGCGGCGGCGATCCAGGAACTGGCCGAGGTCACCGAGCGCGCCTGGCACGCGCTCCTCGCCCCGGACTGGCCGCGGCTGCGGGCGCTTTTGGAGGCCGAGATCGCCTACCGGTCGCACCAGTTGGCCGGCGGCGGGCTGCAGCGGCTCTTCGCCGATCTGCATCCGCTGGTGTCCTGGTCGGGCGACACCCTCACGGTCCGCACCCGGATCGACTTCGTCCAGACGCAGGACCTCAAGGGCCGCGGTGTGCTGTTGCTGCCGAGCGTCTTCGTCTGGCCGGACGTGGTCAGCGGCTTCGATCCGCCGTGGCAGCCGACCGTCATCTATCCGGCGCGCGGCATCGGCGGACTGTGGAGCGAACCGGAGACGGGGCCGGCGCTGGCCCGGCTGCTGGGGGTGAACCGCGCCGCGGTCCTGGCCGCGCTCGACGTCCCCTCGACGACGACCGCCCTGTCCCACCGCCTCGGACTGGCCCCCTCGTCGGTCTCGGCCCAGCTGTCCGTACTACGCGACGCGGGTCTTCTGACCTCGCGCCGCCAGGGCCATCAGGTGCTGTACGAGCGCACGCCGCTGGGCATCGCGCTGGCGCTTGGCTGAGTTCCCCGTTTTCGGCTTTCCCGCCGTGGTGGTTGTTCGCCTGTCCGCTGCGCTTGGCTTGCTTCCCACGTTGTCGGCTGCGGCGCCGTGCGTGTTGTTCGCCGTTGCGCCTGGCGGCGGGCGTTTGTGTGTCGGGTGCGGTGACAGCCCTACGGACTCCGTCCTACGGTCTGTCCCCTCCCGTGGGTGGAGGGTGAACAGGCCGGTGGGGGCGGGCCCCATCCGTCGACTGCCGGCACACGAAGGCTGACGTCCGCCCCCACGGTCTTCTCCCACCCACCACGGGAGGGGGCGGGCCTGCGGGGTGGGGTGTCCGGACGTAAAGCGCAGCAGTCCGGACACC
>NZ_JBWKCJ010000005.1:340003-372276 GCF_056436545.1 Streptomyces sp. NPDC043738
CCTCTTCTCTCTCTATTCCTCTCTCCCTTCCCGGTTGGGCTTTCTCCTCCTCTCCCCCCCCCCCCCCCCCCCCCCCCCCCCCCCCCCCCCCCCCCCCCCCCCCCCCCCCCCAGGGCCGTCACCGGCAGCCGAACAGCCCCGCGCAGCGGCACCGCCCGCCGCAGGCGAAACGGCGCGAAACCAACACGGCGGGAAGGCCGACAACGTGGGAGGGCAGCCAAGCGCAGCGGACGGGCTACCCCTCGGAGAGATACCTCTCCACCGTCTCCACCTTCGACGTCAGCCCATCCGTCACCCCGGGACGGATATCGGCCTTGAGGACCAGGGAGACGCGTCCGCAGCGCGCCTCGACGGCCGCGACCGCGCGCTTGACGACGTCCATGACCTCGTCCCACTCGCCTTCGACGGAGGTGAACATCGCGTCCGTACGGTTGGGCAGCCCCGACTCGCGGACGACCCGGACCGCGTCGGCGACGTACTCGCCGACGTCCTCGCCGACGCCGAGCGGGCTCACGGAGAAGGCGACGATCATGCGTTGACGATGCCTTCCTTGCGGGCCCGGGCGGCGATCACGCCGGCCTCCTCCTCGCGCTTGAGGACGCGGTCGCCGTAGAGGCCGCCGAAGGGCACGATCGCCAGCAGGAAGAAGAAGGCGACCCGCTTGAAGGGCCACTTGGTGCGGTTCCACACGTCCAGCAGCAGCACCACGTACGTGATGAAGAGCAGACCGTGGATCAGGCCGAGCGGCATCACCAGGGCGTCGTAGTCGAAGGCCAGACGGAAGCCGGTGCCGAAGATCAGCAGCGCCGGGAAGGAGATCGCCTCCGGGATGGAGGCCAGGCGCAGGCGGTGCAGGGCGGCGGCGGTCTTGATGTCCACAACAACCTCGTTCGGGTGCGGAGGGGCGGTCGGCGCGCAGCGCCGTCTTCTGGGGGTGGAGGTCGGGCGACGGGCGGGCGCATGCTTGTGCAAGGGTTCACAAGCGCGTCCCATTGTTACAGCCGCCCCGGTGATCACCGCGCGCGGGGCCGTCGCAGGGCCCCTGTCCCGGCGTCCGGGAGATCTCAGGGCGGTGTCAGGGGCATGGGACCTGCCCTGCGCGGCCCGGGCCGACTACCGTCTGACGCGTGGCTCAGTTTCGGCTCCAGGGGAGCAAGGTGCTCGCCGTCGACATGACGGGCGACGCCGTCAAGGCGAAAAACGGTGCGATGGTCGCGTACGACGGCCAGATGTCGTTCAAGAAGATGACCGGCGGCGGCGAAGGCCTGCGCGGCATGGTCACCCGCCGGCTGACGGGTGAGCAGATGGCCGTGATGGAGGTGAAGGGCCACGGCACGTGCTACTTCGCCGATCGCGCGAGCGAGATCAGCCTGGTGCAGCTGCGGGGCGAGAAGCTGTACGTGGAGGCCAGCAACCTGCTGTGCACGGACGCCTCGCTGCATACGGGAACGACGTTCACGGGCCTGCGCGGCGCCTCGCAGGGCCACGGCCTGTTCACCACGACGGTCGAGGGCAGCGGCCAGGCGGCGCTGATGTCCCACGGCCCGGCGGTGGTGCTGCGGGTCACCAAGCAGTACCCGCTCCAGGTCGACCCGGGGGCGTATGTCGCGCACACCGGCGAGCTGAAGCAGCACTTCCAGTCCGGGGTGAATTTCCGCAGCTTCATAGGGGAGGGCTCCGGCGAGGCCTTCCAGATCCGCTTCGAGGGTGAGGGCCTGGTGTACGTACAGCCCAGCGAGCGCAACACCGTGGGCGGTGAGGTCTGATGCCGTTCACGGCGCTCAACTCCCGCATGGTGGAGGCCAGGATCGGTCCGGGCCAGCGGATGTTCAGCCAGCGCGGGGCGATGCTCGCCTACCGCGGCGAGGTCAGCTTCACCCCGAACATCCAGGGCGGCCAGGGCGGCGTCGGCTCGATGATCGGCCGCCGGATCGCCGGTGAGGCCACGCCCCTGATGACGGTGGAAGTCCCCCAAGGTCTTGATGACCAGGGAGGTGCCCCCACCGCAACGGTCATGTTCGGGCACGGCGGCCACCACGTCCAGGTCGTCGACCTGACCGGCGAGACGCTGTACGTCGAGGCCGACCGGCTGCTGGCCTTCGACGGCTCGCTGCAGCAGGGCACGATGTTCATGGGCTCGCAGGGCGGGGTGATGGGCATGGTGCGCGGCCAGGTCACCGGCCAGGGCCTGTTCACCACGACCCTCAAAGGCGTCGGCTCGGCCGCGGTGATGGCGCACGGCGGTGTCATCGAGCTGCCGATCACACCCCAGCGCCCGGTCCATGTCGACCCGCAGGCCTACGTCGCCCACCGCGGCGACGTCCGCAACAAACTGTCCACGGCGCTCGGCTGGCGCGACATGGTCGGCCGCGGCTCGGGCGAGGCCTTCCAGCTGGAGCTGTCGGGCCAGGGCACCGTCTACGTACAGGCGTCGGAGGAGAAGCTGTGACCGGTCCCGTCGTCCACGACGTCTCCTCGCTCCCCACCGACGACAACGTCAATCCGTACGCCTTCAGCGTCGATCTGAACGGCCAGTGGTTCCTGCAGAAGGGGAAGATGATCGCCTACTACGGGCGGATCGACTTCCACGGCATCGGGCACGGCCGGCTGGACCGGCTGATCGCCGGAAGTTTTCATTCGCCACTGCACGCCGCGGACTGGGTCGTCGCCGAGGGGCAGGGAAAGATGCTGCTCGCAGACCGTGCGTTCGATGTGAATTCCTTCGATCTGGATGAGGGCAACCTCACTATTCGCTCGGGCAACTTGCTCGCGTTTCAGCCATCTCTGTCGCTGAAGCAGTCGATCATCCCGGGCTTCCTCACCCTGATCGGTACGGGCAAGTTCGTGGCCGCCTCCAACGGCCCGGTGGTCTTCATGGAGCCGCCGCTCCGGGTGGACCCGCAGGCGCTCGTCGGCTGGGCGGACTGCCCCTCCCCCTGCCACCACTACGACCACCAGTACCTGCGGGGATTCCTGGGCGGGCTGCGGGCGCACACCGGCATCGGCGGGGCGTCGGGCGAGGAGCACCAGTTCGAGTTCGTCGGCGCCGGCACGGTCCTGCTGCAGTCGACGGAGCAGCTGATGCCGGAGCTGGCGACCGGCGAGATCCCCGCCGAGGCGGGCGTTCCGGGCGGCGGCGGGCATGGCCCGCACGGCGGCGGACACCCCCCGCAAAGTGGCTCACAACTGCCCCAACTGCCCGGCAACCTCGGGAGCCTCCAACGCCGCTTCGGGCTGTGAGCGGTAGTCTGCGGACGGTGACGTCGAACGAATGACCAACGTCCGACCCCGACCGGCCGGCGCCGCCACCCCGGGACGATTAATTAATTATTCAACTTTTACGGATAGAATTCATCCATGACGACCGACAGCGACACCCCCTGGCTGACCGACCAGGAGCAGCGTGCCTGGCGCACTCATCTGGACGTCAGCAGGCTGCTGATGCACCAACTGGAGCGCGATCTGCAGCCGTTCGGCCTGACGAACAACGACTACGAGATCCTGGTCAACCTCTCCGAGGCCGAGGACCACCGGCTCCGGATGAGCGACCTGGCAGCCAGCACCCTGCAGTCCAAGAGCCGTCTCTCCCACCAGATCACCCGGATGGAGAACGCCGGTCTGGTGCGCCGCGAGAGCTGCGAGTCGGACCGTCGAGGCCTGTACGCCGTGCTGACGGAGGAGGGCTGGGACACCATGCGCCGGGTCGCCCCGCACCATGTCGCATCGGTCCGCAAGCACTTCATCGACCTGTTCGCCCCCGACGACCTCCAAGCGCTGCGCGCCTCGCTCACTCCGGTGGCCGAACACCTCCGCACGCATCGCGGCGGTCTCTGACCCAGAGCCCCGCGGCCCCTCCCCGGGGCCGCGGTGCCGGCTCAGCCGGCCACCGGCAGCCGCAGCTCGAACACCGCGCCCTGGCGGACGGCCAGCGAGCCGCCGTGCCGCACCGCGACATCCCGCGCGATGGCCAGCCCCAGCCCGGCCCCGCCGTCGTCCCGCGCCCGCGCGTCGTCGAGCCGTACGAACCGCTCGAAGATCCGCTCCCGCTCCGCCTCCGGGACCCCCGGCCCGTCGTCCTCGACCCGCAGCACCGCCCACTCCCCCGCGCGCACCACATCCACCCGCACGGACGAGTCCGCATGGCGCTGCGCGTTGTCCAGCAGATTGCCCAGCACCCGCCCCAACTGACTGCGGGACCCGGCCACTTCCACGCTCGCCGACTCGCCCACCCGCACCGGGATCCGGTCCCCGACCCGCTGCGAGCTCTCCTCGCGCACCATCGCCGCCAGGTCCACGCGGGCGTCGGCCGGCCGCTCCCCCGCGTCCAGCCGGGCCAGCAGCAGCAGATCCGCCGCCAGCCGCTGCAGCCGTACGGTGTCGGCCACCGCTCCCGGCACATCCAGCAACTCCGGGTGGGCCACCGCCACTTCCAGCTGGGTGCGCAGGCTCGCGATCGGGCTGCGCAGCTCGTGCGAGGCGTCCGCCACGAAGCGCCGCTGCCGCTCGACGCTCGCCTCCAGCGCGGCGAGCGTCTCATTGGTCGTCCGCGCCAGCCGGGCGATCTCGTCCCGCGCGGCCGGCTCCGGCACCCGCCGCGACAGGTCCGTACTCGCCGTGATCGCCGCCATCTCCGCACGGATCCCCTCCACGGGCCGCAGCGCCCGCCGGGTCACCAGCCAGGTCACCCCCGCGACCACCACGAGCAGCAGCGGCAGCCCGATCAGCATGGCGTCGCGCACCGACCCGACGGCGTCGCGCTCCGGCGCCAGCGCCGAGCCCGCCCGCACCGTGGCCTTCTCCCCGCGGCTGTCCTTGGCCTCGACCACCGCGAACCGGTAGTCGCCGACCGTGCCGTCGACGTCCGCGGTGCCGTCCAGATAGTGGACGTCCTCGTCGACCTCGCCGGGCCTGAGCCCGGTCGCGTCGTCGTCCTCCCCGCCGTCGTCGTCATCCGGCGGCGGGGCGTGCCCCCCGCCCCGCTGCCCGCTCGTCACGCGCCTGCCGTCGACCGCCCGTACGTCCTCGCCCACCGCCAGCACCCGGCCGTCCTCGTCGGTGACCACCACCGGGTGGTCGTCGCCGTCCGGCAGATCGAGCTTCGGGTACGCGGTGCCCGTGGCGATCTGCGCGGCGACCTCGCGCGCGGCGACCTCGGACCGCAGCCCGGCCTGCTGCTGCAGATTGCCGCGCAGCACGAGCAGCACCGCGGTGCCCGCCGCGATCAGCGCCAGCGCCACCACCGCGGTCGCCCCGGCCGCCGCCCTGGCCCGTACGGACCCCGGCGCCCTAGTCACCGGCCACCAGCCGGTATCCCGCGCCGCGCACCGTCGCGATGTGCCCGGCGCCGAGCTTGCGCCGCAGCGCGCTGACGTAGACCTCGATGATGTTGACATCGCCCTCGTAGGCGAAGTCCCAGACGTGCTCCAGGATCTCCGCCTTGGAGACGACGTCGCCCGGTCGCAGCGCCAGCTGCTCCAGTACGGCGAACTCCTTCGTGGTCAGCGCCACTTCCGCGCCGTCCCGCTCGACCCGGCGCGCCCCCTGGTCGATGGCGAGCGACCCCACCCGCAGCACGGGCTGCGCACTGCGCCCGCGCCGCCGCAGCAGCGCCTTCACCCGCGCCACCAGCACCACGTACGAGAACGGCTTGGTCAGGTAGTCGTCGGCGCCGGTGTCCAGCCCCTCGGCCTCGTCGTACTCGCCGTCCTTGGCGGTCAGCATCAGGATCGGCACCTCGTTGCCGGCCGCGCGCAGCGCGCCGCAGACGTGGTAGCCGTTCATGCCCGGCAGCATGATGTCGAGCACGATCAGGTCGTAGCCGCCCTCACCCGCCCGGTGCAGTCCCTCCCGGCCGTCGTGCACCACATCGACCGCGTACCCCTCGGCCCGCAGGCCCTTCGCCAGCGACAGGGCCAGCCGCTTTTCGTCCTCCACGATCAACAGTCGAAGGGGGCGGCGCGCAGCGCCTCGGTCAGGGTGGTGGTGGGTGACGGGAGGGCGCATACACGTACCTTGCCAGGCCGAACCTGAAGACCCCTTCAGGTGCCTTCAGCTCCCCTTCAGCTTCGCCCGGTCATGGTGGGGACACAGCGTTCGAAAGCGCTGGCACAGCCGACCTCAGGGGAGAGAAACATGAAGCGCCACCTCGTCATCGCCACCGCCGCCGCGGCCGCCCTGATCGCCGGGGGCACGGTCACCGCCGTCGCGGTCAACAACGACAGCGGCCCCGGCAGCGCCCAGTCCGGCGCGCAGACCTCGGCGCAGCTGGCGAAGCAGTCCAGCGTCCAGCTGCCAGGCGCGGACGACCACGGCCAGGAGGAGGTCCGTGAGGCCGGCGCCGCCAAGGTGACCGCCCCCGAGGCCGCGGCCGCCGCCCTGAAGGCCGTCCCCGGCGCCGTCACCGGCCTCGACCTGGACACCGACCGGCCCGGCCTGGTCTGGGACGCGGACGTCCTGGGCAAGGACGGCACGTGGCACGAGCTCACGCTGGACGCGGGCACCGCACGGGTGCTCAACCAGCACGTCGAGCACGGCGACGACGACGATCACGCCCGTGCCCGGGCCGCCCTCGACGGCGCGCGCACCGACGCCGCGGCCGCCGCCCGCAGCGCCGCGCCGCACGGCACGGTGACCTCCGTCGAGCTGGACGGCGACCACCGGTCGAAGGCCGTCTGGGAGGTCGAGACCGTCACCAAGGACGGCAAGGAGCACAAGCTGCTGGTCGACCCGCGGACCGGCAAGCTGAGCGCCGCGCCCGCACACGACGCGGACGACGACGACAACGACGGCGCGGACGACTGACGACGCGTCCGCTGAAGGACCGGATCGCGCCAAGGCCGGGGCACCGCGGTGCCCCGGCCTTCAGGCCTGTCCGACGGTCGAACGCCGGGCGTCAGCCCCCGTTCGTCAGCCCCTCCACCAGCTCGTCCGCCGCCCGGTAGGGGTCCGTCTCACCCGCGACGATGCGCTCGGCCAGGGCGTCCAGGCGGCGGTCGCCGCTCAGGTCCCCGATGCGTTCGCGCAGCGCGGTGACCGCGATGGTCTCGACCTCGTGGGCGGCCCGGGCGCGGCGGCGCTCGGACAGCACGCCGTGCTCCTCCATCCAGGCGCGGTGCTTCTCCAGCGCCTCGACGACCTCGTCGACGCCCTCGGCGCGCGCCGCGACCGTCTTGACGATCGGGGGGCGCCAGTCCCCCGGTGCCCGGGATTCGCCCAGCCCCAGCATGTGGTTGAGCTCGCGGGCGGTGGCGTCGGCGCCGTCCCGGTCCGCCTTGTTGACGACGTAGACGTCGCCGATCTCCAGGATTCCGGCCTTCGCGGCCTGGATCCCGTCGCCCATGCCGGGCGCGAGCAGCACCACGCTGGTGTCGGCCTGCGAGGCGATCTCCACCTCGGACTGGCCGACGCCGACCGTCTCGACGAGGATCACCTCGCAGCCGGCCCCGTCCAGGACCCGGATCGCCTGCGGAGCGGCCCAGGCCAGGCCGCCCAGATGGCCGCGGGTGGCCATCGAGCGGATGTACACGCCGGGGTCGGAGGCGTGCTCGCTCATCCGGACCCGGTCACCGAGCAGCGCGCCACCGGAGAACGGCGAGGACGGGTCGACGGCGAGCACGCCGACCCGCTTGCCCGCCTTGCGGTAGGCCGTCACCAGCGCGGAGGTGGTGGTGGACTTCCCGACTCCGGGTGAGCCGGTCAGCCCGACCACATAGGCGTTGCCGGTGAGCGGCGCCAGCGCCGCCATCACCTCACGCAGCTCCGGTGCCGCCCCCTCCACGAGGGAGATCAGCCGGGCCACCGCCCGGGGCCGGCCCTGCCGTGCCTGCTCCACCAGCTGGGGGACGTCCACCATCGCTGCCGTCTCCTTCGGCTCGCTCGTCCGCGTCCGGCCCGCCCGTACGCGCTTACTTACCCGGTACGCGAATGATCAGCGCGTCGCCCTGGCCACCGCCACCGCACAGCGCGGCGGCACCCACGCCACCGCCCCGCCGGCGCAGCTCCAGCGCGAGGTGCAGCACGATGCGGGCGCCGGACATGCCGATCGGGTGCCCCAGCGCGATCGCGCCGCCGTTGACATTCACCTTTTCCGGGGATACCCCGAGATCCTTCATTGACTGCACGGCGACGGCCGCGAACGCCTCGTTGATCTCGATCAGGTCAAGATCGTCGACGGTGAGGCCGTCCTTGTCCAGCGCGTGGTTGATGGCGTTGGACGGCTGGGACTGCAGCGAGTTGTCCGGGCCCGCGACGTTGCCGTGCGCGCCGATCTCCGCGATCCACTCCAGGCCCAGCTCCTCGGCCTTGGCCTTGCTCATGACGACGACGGCGGCGGCGCCGTCGGAGATCTGCGAGGACGTGCCGGCGGTGATCGTGCCGTCCTTGGCGAACGCCGGACGCAGCTTGCCCAGCGACTCCGCCGTGGTCTCCGCGCGGATGCCCTCGTCCTTGCTGAAGACGACCGGCTCGCCCTTGCGCTGCGGAATCTCCACGGGGGTGATCTCGGCCTCGAAGAGCCCGTTCTTCTGGGCCGCGGCGGCCCGCTGGTGGGAGCGCGCGGCGATCTCGTCCTGCTCCGGACGGGCGATGCCCAGCCGGGTGTTGTGCTTCTCGGTCGACTCGCCCATCGCGATGCCCTCGAAGGAGTCGGTCAGGCCGTCGTGGGCCATCGCGTCGAGCATCTCGATGGCGCCGTACTTGAAGCCCTCACGGGACTTGGGGAGCAGGTGCGGGGCGTTGGTCATGGACTCCTGGCCGCCCGCGACGACGACGTCGAACTCACCCGCGCGGATGAGCTGGTCGGCCAGCGCGATGGCGTCCAGGCCCGAGAGACAGACCTTGTTGACCGTCAGCGCGGGGACGTTCATGGGGATGCCGGCCTTGACCGCGGCCTGGCGTGCCGGGATCTGCCCCGCCCCGGCCTGCAGCACCTGGCCCATGATCACGTACTGCACCTGGTCGCCGCCGATGCCCGCCCGGTCCAGCGCCGCCTTGATGGCGACACCGCCCAGGTCGGCGCCCGAGAAGGTCCGCAGGGATCCCAGGAGCCGCCCCATGGGGGTGCGTGCTCCCGCCACGATGACTGAGGTGGTGCCGTTCGTTGCAGACATGCGATGCGGCCTTCCTTTGCAGGGAAGTTAACGAGGGTTCCCGTCAATGTACTGAGCGGTACGCGCCGGGTCACCGGCAAGCGGGTGTGATCGCGCGCACGTTGCGTAACCAGCCGTGAGAGGGGTGCACTGGAGCCATGCTGACGCGAATCGACCACATCGGGATCGCCTGTTTCGACCTCGACAAGACTGCCGAGTTCTACCGTGCCACGTACGGCTTCGAGGTGTTCCACTCCGAGGTCAACGAGGAGCAGGGCGTGCGGGAGGCCATGCTCAAGATCAACGAGACGTCGGACGGCGGCGCCACGTACCTGCAGCTGCTGGAGCCCACCCGCGAGGACTCCGTGGTCGGCAAATGGCTGGCCAAGAACGGTGAGGGCGTCCACCACATCGCCTTCGGCACCGCGGACGTCGACACCGACTCCGCGGCCATCCGCGACAAGGGCGTCCGGGTCCTCTACGACGAGCCCAGGACGGGTTCGATGGGGTCGCGGATCACCTTCCTGCACCCCAAGGACTGCCACGGTGTGCTGACCGAACTCGTCACCGCCGCGCCCCCCGCCGCGACGGACCACTGACCTTCGCGTTCCCCGGCCGGTAGAGTGCAGCCTCGGCCGGGGTACGGGAATGGGGCTCGATCCATACTCTGCCGATGATCTGACACCATTTCTTCGGAAGGGTCGGCTCCAACGGGTGTGAGTCCGGTACGACGTGACGTGTACGGGACGACCACTGCAGGACCGGAGCCGGCCGCCACCATGACCAGGGGACGGATGGGACCGCGCAGTGCGGGGCAACGACCGCTACGAGGCTGACGACCACCTCTCGCAGTTCGAAGCCGAGATGGAGCGGCTGAAGACCGAGCGGGACAAGGCCGTCCAGCACGCCGACGACCTCGGCTACCAGGTCGAGGTGCTGCGCGCCAAGCTGCATGAGGCGCGCCGCAACCTCGCGACCCGCCCTGCCTACGACAACATCAGTCACCAGGCCGAACAGCTGCTGCGCAATGCGCAGATCCAGGCCGACCAGCTGCGTTCGGACGCCGAGCGCGAGCTGCGCGAGGCGCGGGCGCAGACCCAGCGGCTGCTGCAGGAGCAGGCCGAGCGGCAGTCCCGGCTGGAGGCCGAGCTGCACGCCGAGGCGGTCAGCCGCCGCCAGCGCCTCGACGAGGAGCTCAACGAGCGCCGGCAGACCGTCGAATCGCACGTCAACGAGAACGTCGCCTGGGCCGAACAGCTCCGCGCCCGTACGGAGTCGCAGGCCCGCCGCCTGATGGAGGAGTCCCGGGCGGAGTCCGAGCAGGCGCTGGCGTCCGCCCGGGCCGAGGCCCAGCGGCTGGTCGAGCGGGCCCGTGAGCGGCTCGGCACCGAGGCCGAAGAGGCCCGCGCCGAGGCGGAATCCATCCTGCGCCGGGCCCGTACGGACGCCGAGCGGCTGCTGACCGCCGCCTCCAACCAGGCCCAGGAGGCCACCGACCAGGCCGAGCAGCTGCGTACCAGCGCCGGCACCGACGCGGAGGAGGCCCGCCGGCAGGCCACCGAGCTCACCCGCACCGCCGAGTCCCGCGTCCAGGAGGCGGACACGGCGCTGCGCGAGGCGCGCGCCGAGGCGGAGAAGCTGGTCGAGGAGGCCCAGCAGAGCGCCACCAAGCGGCTGTCGGCGGCCGAGTCGGAGAACGAGCAGCGCACCCGTACGGCCAAGGCGGAGATCGCCCGGCTGGTCGGGGAGGCCACCAAGGAGGCCGAGGCCCTCAAGGCGGAGGCCGAGCAGCTGCGCGCCGACGCCCGTACGGAGGCCGAGCGGCTGGTCGCCGAGGCACAGGAGACCGCGCGGTCGAAGGTGGCCGAGGACTCCGCGGCGCAGCTGGCGAAGGCCGCGCGCACCGCCGAGGAGGTGCTGACCAAGGCCTCGGAGGACGCCAAGGCCACCACCAAGGCCGCCGCCGAGGAGGCCGAACGGCTGCGCAGGGAGGCCGAGTCCGAGGCGGACCGGCTGCGCGAAGAGGCCCATGACACCGCGGCGCAGCTCAAGGGCGCGGCGAAGGACGACACCAAGGAGTACCGCGCCAAGACCGTCGAGCTCCAAGAGGAGGCGCGGCGGCTGCGCGGCGAGGCGGAGCAGCTGCGCGCCGACGCGGTCGCCGAGGGCGAGCGGATCCGCAGCGAGGCCCGCCGGGAGGCGGTCCAGCAGATCGAGGAGGCCGCCGGTACCGCCGAGGAGCTGCTGGCCAAGGCGAAGTCCGATGCCGAGGAGACCCGTTCGGGCGCCGTCTCCGAGAGCGAGCGGGTGCGGACGGAGGCCATCGAGCGCGCCTCGGCGCTGCGCCGGCAGGCCGAGGACGCGCTGGAGCGGGCCCGTGCCGAGGCCGAGCAGCTGCTGACCGAGGGCGCCGAGGCCGCGGAGCTGGTGACCGACGAGGCCGAGGCGGCGGCGGCACGGCTGCGCGCGGAGGCCGAGGCGGCCGCCGAGGAGCGTCGCACCGAGGCGCAGGCGGAGCTGGACCGGCTGCGCGGTGAGGCGGACGACAAGGTCGCCGCCGCCGAGGAGTCGCTGCGCGAGGCCCGCGCGGAGGCCGAGCGGCTGCGCCGGGAGACCCAGGAGGAGGCGGCCCGGCTCAAGTCGGAGGCCGCGGAGCGGCGGAGGACGCTGCAGCAGGAGGCCGAGGACGAGGCCGAGCGGCTGCGCACGGAGGCCGCCGCGGACGCCTCGGCGGCACGCGCCGAGAGCGAGTCGGTCGCCTCGCGGCTGCGCAGCGAGGCCGCGGCCGAGGCGGAGCGGCTGAAGGCGGAGGCCCAGGAGACCGCGGACCGGGTGCGCGCGGAGGCGGCGGCCGCCGCCGAGCGCACGGGCACGGAGGCCGCGCAGGCACTGGCCGAGGCGCAGGAGGAGGCCGCACGGCGGCGCCGGGAGGCCGAGCAGCTGCTGGGCGAGGCCCGCGAGGAGGCCCACCAGGAGCGCACCGCCGCCCGCGAGCAGAGCGAGGAGCTGCTGGCCTCGGCCCGTACGCGGGTCGGCGAGGCGCAGGAGGAGGCCGCGCGGCTGGTCGAGGAGGCGGACCGGCGCGCCGCGGAGCTGGTGGCGACGGCCGAGCAGACCGCACAGCAGGTGCGGGAGTCGGTCGCGGGGCTGCACGAGCAGGCTGCCGAGGAGATCGCCGGTCTGCGGTCGGCGGCCGAGCACGCGGCTGACCGCACCAGGACCGAGGCGCAGGAGGAGGCCGACCGGGTCCGCACCGACGCCTACGACGAGCGGGAGCGCGCCTCGCAGGACGCGGCGCGGATCCGCAGCGAGGCGCAGGAGGCGTCGGAGGCCGCGAAGTCCCTGGCCGAGCGGTCGGTCGCGGAGGCGATCGAGGAGGCCGAGCGGCTGCGCGCCGAGGCGGCCGGGGTGCTGGACGAGGCGCGCCGGGACGCCGACACGGCGCGGACGCAGGCCGGCGAGCAGGCCGACCGGCTGGTGTCGGAGGCCACCGCGCAGGCCGGGAAGCTGGTCGCGGACGCCTCGGCGAAGGCCCAGCAGCTGCGTACGGACGCCTCGGACGCGCTGGCGTCCGGCGAGCAGGACGCCGCGCGGGCCCGCGCGGAGGCGCGGGACGACGCGAACCGCATGCGCTCGGACGCCGCGGAGCAGGCCGACCGGCTGATCACCGAGGCCCGTACGGAGGCCGAACGGATCGTCACCGAGGCCACCGAGCTGACCTCTTCGGCGCAGGACGACGCGGACCGCACCCTCGCCGAGGGCCGCGAGGCCGCTGAGAGGCTGCGCACGGAGGGCGAGCAGCAGGCCCGGTCCCTGGTGGCGGAGGCCACGGAGACGGCACAGCGGCTGCGCGCCGAGGCGGCCGAGGTGCTGGAGGGCGCCCGCAAGGACGCCGAGCAGACCGGCGACGAGGCGCGCAAGGCGGCCAACAAGACGCGTTCGGACGCCGCGCAGCAGGCCGACGAGCTGATGTCGGAGGCCGCGACCGAGGCGGAGCGGCTGCGCAACGACGCGGCCGAGACCACCGCGGACGCCGAGCGGGACGCCGACCGCACCCGGGCCGACGCCCGTGAGCAGGCCGACCGCATGATCGCGACGGCCACCGCGGAGGCGGACCGGCTCCGGGCGGAGGCGGCCGAGACGGTCACCGCCGCGCAGGAGCACGCCAACCGCACCCGCGGGGAGTCCGCGAAGGTCAAGGAGGACGCGGAGGCGGCGGCCGAGCGGATGCGCGCCGAGGCCCAGCAGGAGGCCGAGCAGCTGCTCGACGAGGCCCGCAAGGACGCCGCCAAGCGCCGTGGGGACGCCGCCGAACAGGCCGACCAGCTCGTCGCCAAGGCGCAGGAGGAGGCGCTGAAGGCGGCCACCGCCGCCGAGGAGCAGGCCGACACGATGGTCGGGGCGGCCCGCAAGGAGGCCGAGCGGATCGTCACGGAGGCGACCGCCGACGGCAACGCGCGGGTCGAGAAGGCCCGTACGGACGCCAACTCGCTGCTGGAGGAGGCCCGCGGGGACGCCACGGCCATAAGGGAGCGCGCCGACGAGCTGCGCCAGCGCATCGAGTCCGAGGTCGAGGAGCTGCACGAGCGGGCCCGCCGGGAGTCGGCCGAGACGATGAAGAACGCCGGCGAACGGGTCGACAAGCTCATCGCGCAGGCCACGGCCCAGCAGGTGGAGGCCGAGGAGAAGGCCGACCGGATGATGGCGGACGCGAACAGCGAGGCGAGCAAGGTCCGGATCGCGGCGGTGAAGAAGGCCGAGGGCCTGATCAAGGAGGCCGAGAACAAGAAGGCCGAGGCGGTGCGCGACGCGGAGCGCCGGCGTACGGAGGCCGAGGCGGAGGCTGCCCGCATCGTGGACGAGGGCAAGCGGGAGCTGGAGGTCCTGGTGCGCCGGCGGGAGGACATCAACGCCGAAATCTCCCGCGTTCAGGACGTTCTGGAAGCTCTGGAGTCGTTCGAGGCGCCCGGTGGGGGCGCAGAAGGCAAGACCAACGGGGTGAAAGCGGGCGCGGGAGCCGGTGCAACTCGTTCGAGTGGCAAGCAGTCTGAAGGGTAGCCACTCAAATGAGGGGTCATTCTCCAGATCAAACGGGCAATGACTCGATGACACGCCGTTGTGACCCCTAGGATTCTCCTTATCACCTCACCGGTCTCTTCGACAGGAACCCCATGAGCGACACTTCCTCCCCCTTCGGCTTCGAGCTCGTGCGGCGTGGGTACGACCGCGGTCAGGTGGACGACCGCATCACGAAGCTCGTCGCCGACCGCGACAGCGCGCTGGCCCGCATCACGTCGCTGGAAAAGCGGATCGAGGAGCTGCACCTCGAGACGCAGAACGCCCAGGCGCAGGTCAATGACGCCGAACCGTCCTACGCGGGCCTCGGGGCGCGCGTGGAGAAGATCCTCCGTCTCGCCGAGGAGGAGGCGAAGGATCTGCGCGAGGAGGCCCGCCGGGCCGCCGAGCAGCACCGCGAGCTGGCCGAGTCGGCCGCCCAGCAGGTCCGCAACGACGCGGAGGCGTTCGCCGCCGAGCGCAAGGCGAAGGCGGAGGACGAGGGCGCCCGGATCGTCGAGAAGGCCAAGGGCGAGGCGTCCACGCTGCGCGCGGAGGCGCAGAAGGACGCGCAGTCCAAGCGCGAGGAGGCGGACTCCCTCTTCGAGGAGACCCGTGCCAAGGCCGCCCAGGCCGCCGCGGACTTCGAGACCAACCTCGCCAAGCGCCGCGAGCAGTCCGAGCGCGACCTGGCCTCGCGTCAGGCCAAGGCCGAGAAGCGGCTCGCGGAGATCGAGCACCGCGCCGAGCAGCTCCGCCTGGAGGCCGAGAAGCTGCGCACGGACGCCGAGCGCCGGGCCCGCCAGACGGTGGAGACCGCGCAGCGCCAGGCCGAGGACATCGTGGCGGACGCCAACGCCAAGGCCGACCGCATCCGCAGCGAATCCGAGCGCGAGCTGGCGGCGCTGACCAACCGCCGCGACTCGATCAACGCGCAGCTGACCAACGTCCGCGAGATGCTGGCGACGCTGACCGGCGCGGCGGTGGCCGCGGCCGGCGCCCCCGGCGACGAGGAGGCCATCTCCCGCGGCGTCCCGGCCCAGCAGACCCGCTGACTGTCGGAAGGTTTCACCGCTCCCCCGTGCGACCGCGCCCCCGTAATTCGCCCACCGAGGCGGATTCGGGGGCGCCGTCGTAGGGGTCGACCGGGCGGCCCCGCCCCGGTGGCAGGGCCCGTGCGCCGCCCCTAGCGTGCTGTACATGATCGAGCTCGACGGGCTGACCAAGCACTACGGCGACACGGTCGCCGTGGACCACCTCACCTTCACGGTCCGGCCCGGCATCGTCACCGGCTTCCTCGGCCCCAACGGCGCGGGCAAGTCGACGACCATGCGGATGATGCTCGATCTGGACAACCCGACCTCCGGCACGGTCCGCATGGACGGCCGGCACTACCGGCAGCTGCACGATCCGCTGACGTACATAGGCGCGCTGCTGGAGGCGAAGGCGGTACACGGCGGCCGCAGCGCCGCCAACCATCTGCTGTGCCTGGCGCAGAGCAACGGCATCCCGCGCAGCCGGGTCGGCGAGGTGCTCGACACGGTGGGGCTGAGTTCGGTCGCGAAGAAGCGCGTCAAGGGCTTCTCCCTCGGCATGAGCCAGCGGCTCGGCATCGCCGCCGCCCTCCTGGGCGACCCCCAGGTGCTGCTCTTCGACGAACCGGTCAACGGCCTGGACCCCGAGGGCATCCACTGGATCCGCAACCTGATGAAGAACCTCGCGGCCCAGGGCCGTACGGTCTTCGTCTCCTCCCACCTGATGAGCGAGATGGCGCTGACCGCCGACCACTTGGTGGTCATCGGGCAGGGCCGGCTGATGGCGGACACCTCCATGAAGGACTTCATCCACCAGAACTCGCGGTCGTACGTCCGGATGCGGAGCCCGGAGCGGGAGCGGCTGCTCGGTGTGCTGCGGGACGAGGGCATCCACGCGGTGGCGGTCGGCGACGGCTCGCTGGAGGTCGACGGGGTGCCCGCCGAGCGGCTCGGCGAACTGGCCACCGCCCACCGCCTGATCCTGCACGAGCTCAGCCCCCAGCAGGCGTCCCTGGAGGAGGCGTTCATGCGGCTGACGGCCGGGTCGGTGGAGTACCACGCGCACGACGGGGAACCGCACACCGCACCGGACCGGCCGCCCCGGCCCTCGCCACCCCCGTGGTCTCCGCAGCCGCCGCGTCCCCCGGGGCCGGCCGGAGCGGGGCCCGACGCGCCCCGGCCGGCCGGCTGGGGCGCCGACTGGCGGAAGAAGAGGAGCTGATCGATGGCGGTGGTCGGGCAGGTCATCCGTTCGGAGTGGACCAAGATCCGGTCGGTGCGGTCCACGGTGTGGACGCTGGGCACCGCCGTCGTGGTCACCATCGCGCTCGGCGTGCTGATCTGCACGCTGGTCGGCAACGACTTCGCCGCCATGCCGGCCCGGGAGCGGCTGTCGTTCGACGCCACCAACCTGAGCTTCGCCGGCATGGGACTGGGCCAGCTCGCGATGATCGTCTTCGGGGTGCTGGTGGTCTCGAACGAGTACAGCACCGGCATGATCCGCGCCTCGCTCGCGGCCGTACCGCAGCGCGGCACCTTCCTGTTCTGCAAGCTGCTGGTGGCCACCGCGCTGGTCTTCGTCGTCGGCCTGGTGACCAGCTTCGCCGCATTCTTCACCGGGCAGTCGGCGCTGGGCGAGGGCCTGCGCGCGTACCTGGGTGACCCGGGGGTGCTGCGCGCGGTGATCGGCGGCGGCCTCTATATGACCCTGATCGCGCTGTTCTCGATGGCGGTCGCCACGATGCTGCGCGGCCCGATGCTGTCGCTGGGCATCCTGATGCCGTTCTTCTTCCTGATCTCGCGCATCCTGGGCAACGTCTCCGCGACCCGCAAGGTCGGCCGCTTCCTGCCGGACCAGGCGGGCCAGAAGATCATGGAGGTGGTGCCCCCCGTCGGCAGCGATGTGCCGTACGGCCCGTGGGGCGGATTCGGCATCATGGTCGCCTGGACCGCGGCGGCCCTGATCGGCGGCTACGTCCTGCTGAAGAGACGGGACGCTTAGCCGCCCGCACCCGCCCCGTACGGCGGCTGAGCACCGCGCAGCGAAATTGACGGGAACCGTCAACGGCCGGATAGCCTCCTAACCCTCACGGGGGTACGAGAGAGCACCTCTGCCCCGACCATCTCGCGAGGGGCGGAGAATGATCGAGGCAGTCGGCCTGACGAAGCGCTACGGCGCCAAGACGGCCGTGTACAACCTGTCGTTCCAGGTACGGCCGGGTGCGGTGACCGGCTTCCTGGGGCCCAACGGCTCCGGCAAGTCGACGACCATGCGCATGATCCTGGGTCTGGACGCACCGACCTCGGGGCACGCCACCATCGCCGGCCGCCCGTTCCGCAGCCTCCCCAACGCCCCGCGCCAGGTGGGCGCGCTGCTCGACGCCAAGGCCGTGCACGGCGGCCGCAGCGCCCGCCAGCACCTGCTCTCGCTCGCCCAGCTGTCCGGTATCCCCGCCCGCCGGGTCGACGAGGTGCTCGGCGTGGTCGGTCTCCAGGACGTCGCGGGCCGGCGCTCCAAGGGCTTCTCGCTCGGCATGGGCCAGCGCCTGGGCATCGCCGCGGCACTGCTCGGCGATCCGCAGGTGCTGCTCTTCGACGAGCCGGTCAACGGCCTGGACCCCGAGGGCATCCTGTGGGTGCGCAACCTGATGAAGCAGCTGGCGGCCGAGGGCCGTACGGTCTTCGTCTCCTCCCACCTGATGAGCGAAATGGCGCTGACCGCCGACCACTTGATCGTCATCGGCCGCGGGCAGCTGCTGGCGGACATGTCGGTCAAGGACTTCATCTCGGCCAACTCCGCCGACTTCGCCCGGGTCCGTACTCCGGACACCGAGCCGGAGCAGCGCGAGAAGCTGACCGCCGCGATCGGTGAGGCGGGCGGCCAGGCGACGCCGGAGCCGGACGGCGCACTGCGGGTGACCGGGCTGCCGCTGCCCAGGATCAGCGATCTGGCGCACGAGGCCGAGGTCCGCCTCTGGGAGCTCTCGCCGCACCAGGCGTCCCTGGAGGAGGCGTACATGCGGATGACCCAGGCCGCCGTGGACTACCGCTCGACCAACGACCCGCGCGCCGGTCTGCAGCAGGCCGCCGCCGGGTACGCCCCGCAGGGCGGCGTCCCGGGGTACGCGGGTGGTCAGCCCGCGATGCCCGGTCAGGAACAGCCCAACCCCTACGCCCAGCAGGCTCCGTACGGCCAGGCGCCCGCCGCCGCCCCGGGGCCGGGCTATCCGCCGCCGGCGCAGGGTCACCCGTACGGGGCACCCGCGTCGTACGGTGCGCCCCACCCTTACGGGCAGCAGCCCTCCCCCGCGCCCATGCCGCCCACCGCCGCCGGCGCCCCGGCCGCGTACCCCGCACCCCCCGCACCCCTGCCCACGCCGCAGAACGAGGACGCCCGATGACCAGCCCTCAGCAGCCGCAGCCCCAGCCGCAGCCTGAGCGCGGACCGCATGACGCCGGCGCACCGCAGCAGCCGATGCCTGCCGCACCGCCGATGCCGCCCACCGCACCGCCGGCCGCCCCGCCCCAGCCGCAGGGCCCGCCGGAGCAGCCGGCCGACCAGCAGCCGGCACCGGGGCAGCCCGCGCCCGCCAAAGAGGCCGGCACGATGATGCTCCAGGCCCAACCGGCGCCCGAGCAGCCCGCACCCGCCAAGGAAGCGGGCACGATGATGCTCCAGGCGCAGCCGGCGCCCGAGCAGCCCGCCCCTGCCGGGCAGGCCGGAACGATGATGCTCCAGGCCCAGCCGATGCCCGAGCCCCGGCCGCTCGCCGCACACGGTCCGGGCAAGGACGCCGGCACGATGATGCTCCAGGCCCAGCCCCCGGTGGCGGCCGCCCAGCCCCCGGCCCAGGGCCCCGTCCCGGCAGCGCAGCCGCCGGCTCCGCACCAGCCCCAGCCCGGTTACGCCGGCGCGGGCGTCGGCGGGTACAGCTCACCGATCCCGGTGCGCCCGACCCACCTCGGCCATGCGCTGGCCTCCGAGTGGACGAAGATCCGCTCGGTGCGCTCGACGATCTGGACGCTCGGCGTGATGCTGCTGCTGATCGTCGGCATCGGTCTGCTGGGGACCCTCGCGGCGGGCTCCGACCGCGAGCTGGACCCGCTGCTCGGCGTCGGCTTCGTCGGCGTACTGCTCGGCAGCCTGTGCGTGATCACCCTCGGTGTGCTGTCGATCTCCTCGGAGTACGGCACCGGCATGATCCGTACGACGCTGACCGCCTGCCCCAGCCGTATGCGGGTGCTGACCGCGAAGGCACTGGTCTTCTTCGCGCTGGCGCTGGTGATCACGACGGTCGCCACGTCCCTGGTGGCGCTGCTGGACGCCGGGATGCTCAACGGCCCCGCGCCGACCACCGACCAGTGGCTGCGCGCCACCGTCGGCGCCGGGCTGTACGTGGCGCTGCTCGGTCTGCTGGCGCTGGCCGTCGGCACGCTGCTGCGGCACTCCGCGGGCGCCATCAGCGCCATGATGGGCGTGGTGCTGCTGCCGATGCTGCTGGCGCTGTTCCTGCAGGGCGAGAGCGTCAAGGACCTCCAGCGGGCACTGATCGAGTACTCGGTGCCGAGCGCCCTGGCCACGCTCTACGACATTCCGTTCCTCAGCACCGGCCCGTCGGGCTGGACTCCCCTGTGGATCCTCGCCGGGGTGACCGCGGTGGTGCTGGGCGGTGCCTACGCCGCCCTCGCCCAGCGCGACGTCTGACGCCGCACCCCGCGCCCAGCGGTCAGTACCTGGGCGCGTTCCGGGACCGCTGGAGCCGCGCGCTCCGGCGGTCCCGTGCGTTCCAGCACGCCTTGTGCCAGTGCCGGCGGTCGTCGACGTCGCCGTGCCGGGGCCAGGCGACGACATGCGGGACCCCGGGCGGGATCTCCTGGTCGCAGCCGGGGCAGCGGTAGTGCTTGGCCGCACCGCCGCCTCCGACCTGCCGCACGACCCAGTCCTCGCCCCGCCACTCCTCGGTCCGCTCCAGGCCGTAGCGGTCACCGCCCGTGCGGTCGATGGGCTTCGCACCGCCGTGCTGGCGGTTTCGGCGCGGGGACACAGAACACCTCGGGATGCGTACGGGGTCACGGGCTGTCACCAGCGTACGCGGCGCCGTCGGGGGTAGGAGCCGCCCTGCGGGATTCTGCGATCATCGGGAAATTCCGCGCCAGGCCGTGCCCTTGGCACGTGTCAGCCGTTGTTGCCTGTAAGGGGGAGTCGCGTCGGCTGCGAGGAGGCAGAGAGCGATGCGCGTTGGGGCTTTCATCCTGGCCGCTCAATTCCCCGGTCAGGGACAGGGGGAGGCACTGCATCGCGCGGTGCGTTCCGCGGAGGTCGCCGAGGAGGCCGGGCTCGACGACGTCTGGCTGGCGGAACACCACTTCGTGCCGTACGGCGTCTGCCCGAGTGCGGCGACCCTGGCCGCGCTGCTGCTGGGCCGCACCCGCAGGATCGGCGTCGGCACGGCGGTGAGCGTACTGCCCACCCAGCATCCCGTGGCGCTCGGCGAGCAGGCCGCGCTGCTGCACCTCACCTCCGACGGCCGCTTCACACTCGGCGTCGGCCGCGGCGGCCCCTGGGTCGACCTGGAGGTCTTCGGCTCCGGGCTGGCGGCGTACGACCACGGCTTCCCCGAGTCGCTCGATCTGCTGCTGCGCTGGCTGCGCGAGCCCAGGGTCGGCGCGCAGGGCGAGCGCTACGCCTTCCGGGAGGTGGCCGTGGTGCCGCGGCCGGACCAGGCGCTGGGCGATCCGGACGATCCGTGCGCGGTGCCCCCGGGGCCGCCGGTGGTGGTGGCGTGCACCTCCCCCTCGTCGGTGCGGATGGCCGCCGAGCGCGGGCTGCCGATGCTGCTCGGCATGCACTGCGGGGACGAGGAGAAGGCGGAGATGGTCGCGCTGTGGCGGTCCGCCGCGCGGGAGGCCGGCCGGGACGGCGACGAGATCGCCGCGGCCGGGCACGTCTCGGCGGGCGTGGTGCAGATCGCCGATGGCCGCGCCGGGGCGACCGAGACCCTGACGAAGGCGATGCCCGGCTGGCTCCGGCAGGGGCTGGGCGCGCATGTGACGGTCGACGGCCGCTACCGCGCGATGCGCGATCCACTGGCCTATACGGAGTTGCTGTGCCGGCTGCATCCCGTGGGCCCGCCGAGCCTGTGCGTGGACCGACTGGCGGCGGCCTCGGAGCGTACGGGCATCACCCGCTTCGCGCTGCTGGTCGAGGGCTCCGGTGATCTCGCGGCGACGGAGGAGAACGTCCGCCGGTTGGGCACGGAGGTCATGCCGCAGCTGGGGTGAGCCCGCCCGGTGCGACGCCGTCGGTGGTACGAGGGCGCCGTGCCGTGAAGGTGTCATCGTTCGGTCTCGCGGTGGTGCTGCCGCTGGCACAGCGTTTCGGAGCGCGCCCAGCCCCTCGTACGCAGCGGCAGCAACTCCGATCAGCAGTCGCGGAGTTCAGGCGACTGGTTCAGCAGCTGGCCCCGGATCGAGGTGAATCTGGCCAGGCGGTCGTCCACCGCCGGGTCGAGCGGGAAGACCGCGACCCGGTGGCAGTTCTGGAAGGCGAGCCGCACACCGAAGTGGCGCTCGAGCGAACCACGGATGGCGTCACTCGCCAGCGCGCGCAGCAACTGGCCGCGCGCCTGCTCGTCCGGCGGGGGCGTCTGATTGTCGGCGAACTGTCCGCCGTCCACCTTCAGCTGGGCCACCAGAGAGCTGATCATCCCCCATGCGTAAGGCAGGGAGTTCCGGACGCAGTCGACAAATGCGGCTTCGTCGACCTCGCCTCGCTCGGCCTGTTCGAGGAGGGCCGGTGAGACGTCGAGCGACATGAGGTTCTCCTCTCGCGGCCCCGCCGGGACGGACAGGGCCTCAGGGATGGGACAAGGGGTTTCGCGACAGAGCGTGTTCGCCTCACGACCCCCTGCTTCAACGGTATGCCGCGCAAGAGGCCCGCACCAGGAGATTGCACATACAACCGGCCAATGGCGAACGCCGGGGGTGCGGGGATTTCCCCCGTAAAGGCACCGTGGTCCAGGGCGAATCGCGTAGCGGGCCTTCGGTCGAGTAGCGTGACGCCCCATGCGTCTCGTCATCGCCCGCTGCTCCGTGGACTACGCGGGCCGGCTCACCGCCCATCTCCCCTCCGCCCCTCGCCTCATCCTGGTGAAGGCGGACGGCTCGGTCTCCATTCACGCGGACGACCGCGCCTACAAACCCCTTAACTGGATGTCCCCGCCCTGCACTCTCAAGGAGGGCGACGGCAGCGTGTGGACGGTGGAGAACAAGGGTGGCGAGAAGCTCATCATCACCCTCGAGGAGGTCATGCACGACTCCTCGCACGAGCTGGGCGTCGACCCGGGCCTGATCAAGGACGGTGTGGAGGCGCACCTCCAGGAGCTGCTCGCGGACCGTATCGAGACCCTCGGCGAGGGCTACTCGCTGATTCGGCGTGAATACCCCACTGCCATTGGCCCGGTGGATATCTTGTGCCGGGACGCTGATAACCAGACCGTGGCGGTCGAGATCAAGCGGCGTGGTGAGATCGACGGCGTCGAGCAGCTCACCCGCTATCTCGAACTCCTCAACCGCGACCCGCACTTGGCGCCCGTGAAGGGTGTCTTCGCCGCTCAGGAGATCAAGCCGCAGGCCCGGGTGCTGGCCACCGACCGCGGCATCGGCTGCGTCGTACTGGACTATGACGCGCTGCGCGGCATCGAGGACGACAAGCTCCGGCTGTTCTGACCCCGCCGCCCCGCGGCACGAAAACAGCGCGACGGCCCGGTAGGTGTGTACCGGGCCGTCGCGCTGTTTGTACGGGCCGTCAGGCGGCCGGGGCGCTCTCCGTGCCGCCGGGGCCGTCCGCGCCGCCGGGCGAGCTGCTCCCGGCGGCCGAGCCGCCCTCTGCGGGGCTGCTGGCGACCGAGGACGCGGCGGAGCTCTCCGACGGGGGTTCGGACGTCGGGTCGGTCGGGGTGGGCTCCGTCGGCTCGTCGGTGGGCTCGGTCGGCGTCGGGTCGGTCGGCTCGCCGGTCGGCGGATCGGTGGGCCGGGTCGGCCGGCCGGTGGGCCGGGTGGGCCGCACGGTCGGCTCGGTCGGGCCGGTGGTGGGGTCCGCCGTCTCGGTGCCGGAGTCGGTCGGCGCGTCACTGGTGGCCGAGCCGCTGGTCGAGGGGGACGGGCTGCCGGAGCGGGAGGCGCCGCCGGGCCGGGAGGTGCCCGGGCCGGCGGTGGGCCGGTCTGAGCCGTCCGCGGGCTCCTGCGCCGGCAGCTCCGGGGTGCTGTCGTCCGTGGTCTGCTCCGTGCCGACCTTGTCGTCGGGGGCGTCGTCGCCGCCGGAGGTCGCGCCGAGGGTGACGACGGTGCCGAGGACGGCCACCAGCAGCGCACCGGCGCCCGCGGCCACGAGGTTGCGGCGGGCCCCGCCGAAGAGCTTGGCGCCCTTGCCGGTGCCGGTGCCGGTGCCGCCGGCGGCGGCGGTCGGGACGACCTCCGTGGCAGCGGTCTGCGCGGCGCTCCGGGAGGCGAGCGGGGACGCGGCCGCCCCCGCGGCGGGCCGGCGCAGCTTGGCGGTCGAGACGGCGTCGGACGGTGCGGCGGCCGCTTCCTTCGGCGCGGTCGGCGACGGGTCCCCGGCGGCGGCCGCGGAGATCTGCGGGACGACCGCGGTCGCCGCCGACGCGGCCCGCGCGCGGTCGGTGACCAGCGCCAGCGCCCGCCGCCCGGCCACCGCACCGTTGCGGTCGGAGAGCACCCCGCGCAGCCCGATGGCCGCCTCCAGCTCGGCGCGCGCCCGGTCGACGCTGCCGCTGCACAGCGCCAGCACGCCCAGCTCGTGGTGGAAGTAGGCCTCTTCGGCCACCTCGCCGGCCAGCCGCGCGGCCTCCTGGCCGTGCCGCAGGGCGCGCTCCCAGGCGCTCCAGTGCAGCGCCGCGGCGAACGCGGGCGCGGCCGTACGGGCCAGCAGCACGGCGGCGCTGGCGTGCCCGCCCTCCCGGCTCCCGGTCAGCACACCCATCGCGGCCAGCGCCACATCGGCCTCGGCGGCGGCCCGTTCGGGGGTGACCGAGGGGTGCCCGGCCCACCAGGCGTAGTGCTGGGCGACGGTGTGGGCGCGGGCGGCGGAGCCCTCGGCGTAGCCGGCCGCGGACAGCTGGTCCTGGACGGTCGCGGCGAGCCGGTAGTGGCCGCCCACGGGGGTGATCAGGCCGCAGGCCAGCAGCTCGCCGAGGGCGGCGTCGGCGTGGGTGTCCTGGGTGAGGGCCGGCAGATGCGCCTGGTGCGGCAGCTCTCCGCCGAGCGCGATGGCGAAGCGCAGCGTCTCCTGGGCGGCGGCGCTCAGCCGGGAGGCGAGCAGCGGGGCGGGGGCGGCGGCCTCGCCGAGCGACGGCAGCGGCACCTCGGGGCGCTCGCCGGATCCGGCGTCCTCGTCCGCCTCCCGGTCCGCCGCGGGGAACAGGCCGTAGCCGTCGTCGAGGGCGCCGGGGCGGTTGCGCTTCCGGTCGCGCTGCCGCAGCAGGGCGGCGGCCTGCACGAACCGCAGCGGCAGCCCCTCGGACTCGAACCAGAGGTCGGCTGCCCAGGCCTTCTCGTCCTCGCTGAGCGGGCGGTCCAGCGCGCGCTCCAGCAGGCGTACGCAGCCGGCGCGGCCGATGCCGCCGAGGAAGACCTCTTCGAGGTGCGAGCCGGCGCTGGGGGCCGCGACGTCGGGGGTGGCGGCGATCAGGAAGGCGCACTCGGGGGTGGCGTCGAGCAGCTCGTCGAGCGCGGCACCGCCGAACTCCAGGTCGTCCAGGACGACGATCGCGCCGATCTCGGCGACCATCCGCAGCATCTCGGGCCGGTCCGGGCGGTGCGCGGGCGCGCGGTGCACGGCGGCGAACAGCGCGTAGAGCACGTCGGTGGCGTTGCGGTGGTAGCCGGAGAGCCGGACCACGCCGTCGGGCGCGAGGTCGGCGCAGGCGGTGGCGACGGCGTCCAGCAGCCGGGTGCGGCCCGAGCCCGAGGGGCCGGTGACGCGTACGGAGCGGCCGCGGGAGAGCAGCCGGACCAGGCGCTCGGTGTCCTCGGTGCGCTCTTCGAGCGGGGCGTCGTGCCCGGTGGCTCCGGGCGGGCCCGGAGGCGGCGGGGGCGCGGCGGCGCGGTCGGCCGCGGCGCGCTCCTGCGCGTCGAGCTTGCCGGGTGCCGCGGGCCGCTCCCCCGGCGGGCAGGGTTCTATCTCACTGCCGTCGACGGGGTTGACGGTGACGAGGTAGGGGCCCGAGACGAGCCGGACGACGCGGGAGAGCCCGCCGGAGCCGCCCTGCGCGCCGCCGAACGCGGGGGCCGGCGGCTCGGCAGGGGTGTCCTGCTCGCCGTACTCCTCGGGTCCCCGGTGGGTGTTCGGGTCCATGCTGCAAGCTCCCAGATGCTTCGTTCCACTCCGCCGGCTCCGACAGCTCGTTCTCGGTGTCGCGTCCGGTGCGGTGCCCGCCGCGGGTGATGACACACGGGCGGGAACCGAACCTTAGACCTGGAGGACGGAACGTTGCACCGCCGGGGGCGGCTCCTGACCGGAACTTCCCGGATTGGCCGGTATCACGTGGTATACGACATTTCTGCCGGTCGATGGTTCACGCTTCGCAGCGCTTTGTGCGGTCTTGCTCTCCCGAGGACGGCCCGGGCGCGGGCGCGGCCCGAGGTGCGGCCGCGGCCCGCCCCTCACACCCGGGGAAGCGATTCCGCTTCGATGCCGCCCTCGATGGCGAGGATGCGGTGGAGCCGGGTGGCGACCAGCAGGCGCTGCATCTGAGGGGGCACTCCGCGCAGTACCAGCCTGCGGTTGACCCGGCCGGCCCGGCGGTGCGCGCCCATGATCACGCCGAGGCCGGTGGCGTCCCAGGAATCCAGCTCGGTCAGGTCCAGCACCAGATCACCCCGACCGGAGTCGACGGCGGTGTGCAGGGCCGTACGGGCGTCCGCCGCGCTGCGGACGTCGAGGCGGCCCCCGACGACCAGCTCGGCGTGGTCGCCCCTGATGTGCATATGCGCTCCCCTATGTCATGGGTTCGTGCATGGACGTCTACAGATCTGACTGCCTCTCATGCGGCGAAGTTGCCGCCTGTAAGCGAACCGATACCGATTTTCACCCCATGGGGTGACCCCGTCAGGCCCATCGACCTGACGCGGCATCAGTGCTCGTAGAAGCCCTGCCCACTCTTACGGCCGATATCGCCCGCATCGACCATCCGCCGCATGATCTCCGGCGGCGCGAACTTCTCGTCCTGGGACTCGGTGTAGATGTTGTCGGTGGCGTGCATCAGGATGTCGATGCCCGTCAGGTCGGCGGTGGCCAGCGGCCCCATCGCGTGACCGAAGCCCAACTTGCAGGCGGTGTCGATGTCCTCGGCGCTGGCCACGCCGGATTCGTAGAGCTTGGCGGCCTCGACGACCAGTGCGGAGATCAGCCGGGTGGTCACGAAGCCGGCCACGTCGCGGTTGACGACGACGCAGGTCTTGCCGACCGACTCGGCGAACGCCCGCGCCGTGGCGAGGGTTTCGTCACTGGTCTTGTAGCCGCGCACCAGCTCGCACAGCTGCATCATCGGCACCGGCGAGAAGAAGTGCGTGCCCACGACCCGCTCGGGGCGGGAGGTGGCCGCCGCGATCTTGGTGATCGGGATCGCGGAGGTGTTGGAGGCCAGCACCGCCTCGTCCTTGACCAGCTTGTCCAGCGTCTGGAAGATCTCCCGCTTGACGTCGATCCGCTCGAAGACGGCCTCGACGACGATGTCGGCGTCGGCGGTGGCCTCCAGGTCGGTCGTCGTGGTGATGCGGGCCAGCGCCTGCTCGGCGTCGGCCGCCGCCAGCTTCCCCTTGGCGACGAACTTCTCGTACGAGGCCTCGATGCCGCCCTTGCCCCGGGCCAGCGCCCCGTCCGTCACATCGCGCAGGACCACGTCCCAGCCGGCCTGGGCGGACACCTGCGCGATACCGGAACCCATCAGTCCGGCGCCGATGACGGCGAGCTTCTTTGCCACTGCTGTCCCCTCACACCCTGTGCATTTGAAAGCCTGTCGGTCTTCGGGTGACGTTAGCGGTCGTTGGCGATCCTTTGGTGGGTTAGAGATGCGCGTCACGTCTCGTATTACGGACATCACACCGGCAGGAACCTGCCCCGCTCACCCGTCCGCCCGTACGGCGTAGTTGAGAACCCGCTCGCTCAGCAGCTCCTCGATCTCGTCCAGCAGGGCGAGGGCCTCGCGGGAGACCTCGGCGGGCTTACGGCCGGCGAGCATCTCCTGGGCGATGGCGGTCATCAAGGTCTGGTGCACCCAGCCGATCTGGCCGGCCATCAGGCCGGGCATCGGGTCGCCGTCCGGGGCACCGGTCTCCTTCCGGAGCGTGACCTCCAGGTCGTCGTACTGCTCGCGCTGGAAGTGCCACAGGCGGGCCTGCAGGGTCGCCGATCCGTGGACGACCTTCATGAAGCGGTCATACCCCTCGATCAGGCCGACCTTGGGCGAGACGCTCACCACCTCCTCGCGCAGCTCCCGCAGCACCGCGGCGGCGGCCGACTCCCCCGCGGCCCGGGCCCGCACGAACCGCGACAGCCGGTCGACCAGGCCCTTGCCCCGGTCGAGGAAGAGGTCCTCCTTGGCCGGGAAGTAGTTGTAGACGGTGTTGACGGAGACCTCGGCGGCCTCGGCGATCTCCGCGATGGTCACCGCGTCGAAGCCGCGCTCCATGAACAGGCCCGTCGCCACGTCCGAGATGTACTGGCGGGTCTGCCGCTTCTTGCGCTCCCTGAGCCCCTCTGCCATGTCCTGATCCTACCCATCGATGGACTCTCTTAAATTTTGGAGGCGTTGCAATTTTTAAGTCTCTCTGTTTTTCTGTGGCCATGGCAGTCATCAGCACGTCCCAGCTCGCCCGGACCTTCACCACGAAGCAGGGCACCGTCGAAGCCGTCCGGGGCATCGACCTCACCGCGGAACGCGGCGAGATCCTCGGCTTCCTCGGCCCCAACGGCGCCGGCAAGACCACCACCCTGCGGATGCTCACGACCCTGCTGGCGCCCACCGGCGGCAGCGCCACCGTCGCCGGCTGCGACCTGGCCGGCGACCCGGCCGGGGTGCGGCGGGCATCGGGGTACGTCGCCCAGTCCGGCGGCGTCGACCCGAACGTCTCGGTGCGCGAGGAGCTGTTCACCCAGGCCCGCCTCTACCGCCTCGGCAGGGCCGAGGCCCACGCCCGGACCGAGGAGTTGGCCGCGGAACTGGGGCTCGGCGCACTGCTCGACCGCAGGACCGGCGCGCTGTCGGGCGGCCAGCGGCGCCGGCTGGACATCGCGATGGGCCTCACCCACCGCCCCCAGGTGCTGTTCCTGGACGAGCCGACCACCGGCCTGGACCCGGGCAGCCGCGCCGATCTGTGGGAGCTGGTCCGCCGCATCCGCGCCGAGCACGGCACCACCGTCTTCCTGACCACCCACTACCTCGACGAGGCCGACGCGCTCGCCGACCGGCTGGTCGTCGTCGACAAGGGCGTGGTGGTCGCCGAGGGCACACCGGACGCCCTCAAGCGCACCCACGCCGGCTCCCCCGACGCGTCCCTGCAGGACGCCTTCCTCGCCATCACCGGGCGCGGGCACACCGCCGCCCAGGACACCGCCCCGATCGCCGTCTAGGAGTACCCGTGCCGCCCCTGCTGTCCGACATCGCGCTGATCTTCGGGCGCTACGCCCGCCAGACGCTGCGCTCCAAGCTCCAGATGCTCTTCGGCGTGCTGATGCCGCTGCTGTACCTGCTCTTCTTCGGCCCGCTGCTGACCGATCTGCCGCTGACCCCGTCCGGCAGCTCCTGGCAGGTGCTGGTACCCGGTCTGCTGCTCCAACTCGCCCTGTTCGGCGCCTCGTTCTGCGGCTTCGGCCTGATCGTCGAGAAGCAGTACGGGGTGGTGGAGCGGATGCGGGTGACGCCGGTGAGCCGGCTGGCGCTGCTGCTGGGGCGGGTGCTGCGGGATGCCGCACTGTTCGTCCTCCAGGCCGCCCTGCTGGTCCTGGCCGCGCTGGCCATGGGGCTGCGGGCACCGCTGCCCGGCATCCTCATCGGCTTCGCCTTCGTCGCCGTGCTGACCGTGGCGCTCGCCTCGATGTCGTACGCGCTGGCGCTGAACGTGGCCGCCCCGCAGGCGTTCGGGCCGGTCGTCAACGCCCTCACGATGCCGTCGATGCTGCTGTCCGGGCTGATGCTGCCGATGACACTGGGGCCCAAGTGGCTCGATGTGCTCTCGCACTTCATGCCGTTCCGCTATCTCGTGGATGCGGTACGGGCCGCGTTCGTCGGCGCGTACGCCTCCTCGGCCCTGCTCCACGGCGTCCTGGTGGCGCTCGGCTTCGCCGTGCTGTGTGTGACCCTGTGCACGCGGGCCTTCCGCAGGGCCGCGGCGTAGGCTCGCCCACATGGTGAATCTGACGCGCATCTACACCCGCACCGGCGACAAGGGCACCACCGCCCTCGGCGACATGAGCCGTACCGCCAAGACCGATTCGCGGATCGCGGCCTACGCGGACGCCAACGAGGCCAATGCGGCCATCGGCGTGGCCCTGGCGCTCGGTTCGCTGCCGGAGGAGGTCGCCACCGTGCTGCTGCGGGTGCAGAACGACCTCTTCGACGTCGGGGCGGATCTGTCGACCCCGGTGGTGGAGCACCCCGAGTTCCCGCCGCTGCGCGTCGAGCAGAGGTACATCGACCGGCTGGAGGCCGACTGCGACCGCTTCCTGGCGGAGCTGGAGAAGCTGCGCAGCTTCATCCTCCCGGGCGGTACGGCCGGCGCGGCCCTGCTGCACCAGGCCTGCACGGTCGTGCGCCGCGCCGAGCGGTCCACCTGGGCGGCCATGGACGAGCACGGCGAGACCATGAACCCGCTGACCGCCACCTATCTCAACCGCCTGTCCGACCTGCTGTTCATCCTGGCGCGTACGGCCAACAAGGAGGTCGGGGACGTGCTGTGGGTACCGGGCGGCGAGCGCTGACGGCCGGCGCGAAGGAGTGCGGGGGCGTCCGGCGGTGCGTGGCCGGGCGCCCCTCAGCGCAGCGTCTTGGGCTGCGGCCGGTCCGCTTCCTGCGGGGCGTCGGTCCGGCCGGGGTCCTTCTTCTGCCAGATGAGGTAGGAGACCGCGATCACCCCGTGGATGATCAGGATCCGCATCGAGGTGCCCTGCCACTCGCGCAGCGACGCGATGTCGCCGTCGGCGCCGACGTACCAGATCGCGATCTGCAGCAGCGCGACCGCGATGGCCACCCACAGCACCGTGCGCAGCCAGAGCAGCCCCTCGTGCTTGGCGCGGGCCAGGCCGTACCGCGGCGGCTTGACCGGCGGCGGGCCGCCCGCGAAGCGGTGCAGGAAGTGCCCGTCGACCCACTTGATCGTGTAGTGGCCGTAGGCGACGGTGTAGCCGATGTAGAGGGCGGCCAGGCCGTGTTTCCAGTCGGCGGACGCGCCGTTCTTCAGGTCGATCGCGGTGACGATCAGCAGCACCAGCTCCAGCACCGGCTCCATCAGCAGCACCGCCGCCCCGGTACGCGGCATCCTCGCCAGATACCGCAGCGCCAACCCGGCCGCCAGCAGCACCCAGAAGCCGACCTCACACGCGATGATCAGCGTGACGACCACGGCAATCTCCCTTCCCGCCGCTCCGTCGAACGTCTCAAGCCTCCCAGCGGCCGCCGCCCGGATCGTCGTCGCACACGACGATCCGCGACTGCATCTTTCGATGTAGCGCGCGACGTGCGGGGATGACCCGGACGTGGAGGCAGCGGGCCCCGGCGCCGTGTTTGATGGAGGGGTGACCGCCAGATCCCCCGCCGCCGTCGGCCGGCCGCACCGACTCGATGTGCTCATCGCGGGCGGCGGGCTGCTCGGCGGGCTGCTGCTCTGGGCGATGGATCTGCACGGCGGCCCCCCGCGCCTGGGGCTGCCGCCCGCGCTCACCCTGGTCGCGCTCACCGCGATGTCGGCGGCCGAGCTGCTGCGCCGTACGGCCCCGGTGGCCGCGCTGGCCGTCGCGGTGCCGGCGCTGGCACTGGACATCTGCGCCGGCACGCTGGTCGCCACCGTCCTGATGTTCACGGACGTGGTCTACGCGGCGGTGCTCTACGGCCCGCCGGCCGCGGCCCGCCGGATCCCGCTGCACTCGGTCCTGGTGACGGTACTGGCGGCCATCGCGCTGACCGCCCTGTGGCACAGCCCCCAGGTCGTGATGGCCGTCATCGCCGTCGCGCTGATCACCATCGCCCCGGCCTGGACCGGCGTCATCATCCGCGACCACCGCGACGCCGCCCAGTCCGCCCGCCTGCGCGCCGAGCAGATCGCGCTGCTGGCCGAGATGGACCGGGCCCAGGCGGTGGCGGGCGAGCGCGCGAAAATGGCCCGGGAGCTGCACGACATGGTCGCCAACCACCTGTCCGCCATCGCGATCCACGCCACCGCCGCGCAGTCCATCGACGACCCGTCGGCGACCCGCGAGGCACTCGGGGTAATCCGGGAGAACAGCGTGCAGGGTCTGGCCGAAATGCGCCGCCTGATCGGCCTGTTGCGGGACCCCGAGGCGACCGGGCGGACGGAGGAGCCCGCCGCGACCCCCACCCTGGACGGGCTGGACGCGCTGCTCGCCCAGGCCCGCGCGAACGGCGCGAGCAGCGGGCTGGTCTTCGTGCTGGACGACGACCGCGGCCCGGACGGCGGGCCCCGGCCGACGGCGCCGGCCGAGCTGGCCGCGTACCGCATCGTCCAGGAGTCCCTGACCAACGCGCTCAAGCACGCCGCGCCCGGTGAGGTGCGGGTGCGGATCGCCCATGAGCGCGGTGGGGCGCTCACCGTCACCGTCCGCAGTCCGTTCGCCGACCGGCCCGGTCCCCGCGCGCCGGGCTCCGGCACCGGCCTGGTCGGGATGCGGGAGCGGATCGCCCTGTTGGGCGGGGCATTCGAGGCCGGCCCGGAGAGCGGGCCGGCCGGCAGAGTCTGGCTGGTGCGGGGAGGGGTGGCCACCGCCGAAGAGGAAGAGGAAAGACGGAAGGGGCCCAAACGCAGCCGACCCCGGTTCTCTTTTCCGAAGAACCATCCCCCCTCCCGG